>NZ_LBNA01000041.1:0-80860 GCF_001005515.1 Acinetobacter sp. Ag2 | reverse complement strand
TACGATCTGACCTTTGTCGATGGCGCTTTGGATATTGCCAAAGCCAGAGCGACGGTGACAGCGAATAGCGTATAAACTATTTATAACGGACAAAATCAAACTGCATCATGTTTTAGTGCTACTGGTTTGGTGAATGGCGAAGATAGTTCTGTATTTACAGGTGTCACAGCCTCTGTAACGGCTAAAGACGCAGGCAGTTATACAAACAAAGCCAATGGTGTTGATAAAAACTACGATTTGAACTTTATCGATGGGGCTTTAGATATTGCCAAAGCCAAAGTGACTGTAACGGCGAATAGTTTAAATACCACCTATAACGGCAAAAACCAAACAGCGTCAGGTTTTAGTGCAACAGGTTTGGTCAATGGCGAAGATAGTTCAGTATTGACAGGTGTCACAGCCTCTGTAACGGCTAAAGATGCAGGTCGTTATACGAATAAAGCCAATGGCGTTGATAAAAACTACGATTTGACCTTTGTCGATGGGGCTTTAGATATTGCCAAAGCCAAAGCGACGGTGACAGCGGATAGCTTAAATACCACCTATAACGGCAAAAACCAAACAGCATCAGGCTTTAGTGCAACAGGTTTGGTCAATGGTGAAGATAGTTCAGTATTGACAGGTGTGACGGCATCTGTAACGGCTAAAGACGCAGGTCGTTATACGAACAAAGCCAATGGTGTCGATAAAAACTATGATCTGAGCTTTGTTGATGGTGCATTGGATATTGCTAAAGCCAAAATTAACCAAGTCACAGGAATCACAGCAAATAATCGTGTTTATGATGCCAGTACACAAGCAACGTTGAATACAGCAGCAGCACAATTTACAGGTCAGATCGCAGGTGATGAACTGAAAGTTGTATCAGCAACAGGACAATTCAGTGATAAAAATGTGGGTAATGCCAAACAAGTAAGCATTCATGGAATTAGCCTAAGTGGTGCAGATGCACATAACTACGAGTTAGTGAATAACACTGCACAAACTACAGCTGATATTAGTCAAGCTAAGATTCAATATATTACAGGCATTCGCGCAAATAACCGCACCTATAATGGATTAACAATTGCTGATTTAGATCTTAGTCATGCCGAGTTCAGTGGCATCTATGCAGGGGATAATCTGAATGTAGCAACAGCAACAGGTCAATTTGACAATGCGACCACAGGGCAAGGCAAAAATGTATTGATTACAGGTTTAAGTCTTGGTGGTTTAGATGCCCAAAATTACACATTGATGGATACGACCGCGAAAACTACAGCAGATATCTATATGTTGACACCGGCGGCTTACTTACAGGCCATTCAATTCAAACGACCGCATTATTTGCCTGAAACACAAAATGCATTAAATACCGTCAATCTTGACGTACGCCAAGGTGGTGTGAACACCACAGGCATTCAAATCTTGGCAGGGGAGCACTAAATAATGAAATCACAACAACATATATTAGCAGCATCTGTAGGTGCTTGTTTCATGCTCTTCAGCAACACAAACCATGCAGCACCTGCCCCGAATGCTGGGCAGCTGTTACAACAACAGCAACAAGGGCAAACTCTTGAGCCACAACCTGCAGTGCAGATTGAAAATACCGCAAATCCAATCGCTCCTACGGCAACAGATGTACAAATTCCTGTACGAAAAATTGAAATTATCGGGAATAGCCGTTTTAGCACCCAACAACTTCATCAACTGGTTGTTGATGCCGAAGGTCAGCAACTGACACTAAATCAACTTTGGCAGGTTGCACAAAAGATTAGCACTTACTATCAACAACATGGTTATGGTTATAGTCGTGCTTATCTTCCACAACAAAACTTAAGTCAAGGTATTGTACGAATCAATGTACTTGAAGCGTATTACGATAAAACTCAAATTGACAATCAAAGCCGAACTCAAAACTGGCTTATAGAACAAACAGTCGCGCCCTTGAAACAAGGCGAGCGAATCAACAGTGATCAAATGCAGCAACAGCTTAAATTGCTCAATCGATTAAAAGGAGTGAACACCCGCAATGTCCTAAGTCCAGGAACCTCAGTGGGTAGTAGCCAACTCAATGTAGAAGTACAAAATGCACCCCTACTCAATGGTTATATCGGTGCAGATAACTTTGGAAATAAATACACCAGTCGAGTACGAGGTACCGCCGGCATCTCCGTCAATAATTTAGCTGGTTTAGGGGATGAACTGAGCTTAGATCTGATGACTGCTGGTAAACGGATGAACTACGGGCGTGTCGGATACGCCTTTACCTTTACAGGAATGGGGACACGTGCAGGCGCAAGCTATTCCTATCTTGATTACGAACTGGGTAAAGATTTAAAAAGTATTGGGGCAGAAGGAAGTGCAGCACAAAGCAGTGTATTTATTAGCCAACCTGCTTTACTGACCAATACAGCAGAAGTATTACTGAGCTTACAATATGACCATAAACAACTGAAAGATGATATTCAACTGAACCAATACGATAAACATCGCAATATTGATGTGGTGACTGCCCGATTGGATGGCTCTCAGTTTGATCAATTCATGGGGGGAGGCTTAACCCAATATGGTGCTTCAACGAGTTATGGTCGTGTGAAATTTAAAAATGATGATGCTGCTGCCTTAGATAGCCAAACAGCAAAAACAGCAGGAGATTACTACACTGCAACACTCAATCTTTCACGTCTACAAAATCTGGGTGGCAAGGGTACACAAGGTTATTTGGGGATTTATGGTCAATATAGCCCTTATAATCTAGATAGTGCAGAACAATATTTAGGAGGCGGTCCATTTAATGTTCGCGGTTATGAATCTAGCCAATTCGCAGGTTCGACTGGATATTTAGCCACAGCAGAACTGCGACAAAGCTTATTTGCAAATGCCAAACATCAACTTACCGGTAAAGTTTTTGTAGATACAGCAGAAGTAACTTTAAATGCGCAACGTTGGGCAGGAGTCACAGGCGACAATCAAGTACAAATCAGCAGTGCTGGATTAGGCTTAAACTGGAGCAGTTTATGGAATATCCAAGCCAATGCCGAAGTTGCATTTCCAATAGGAAGCACACCTGAACAACTCAAGGATCGAGATAATCAACAATATTGGTTGAGTTTCAGAAAGACTTTTTAATTTGACTGGATAAATAAGGAGGCAAAAGCCTCCTTTGCCGATAAAGCTTGAATACCACACGATACATTTAAAGTTTGGACCTCTTTTCATAGAAGATGCCTCACTCTGGCATTGCAAACAAAGCAATGCTTTGTTTTTTGCTCATGTACCTCTGTAGCCCCTCATTGGACGACATCCATGTTGCCACGCGATAGCAATGACATGTAAAAATCATAATCTTCATTTAGACATAGATATTTTTATCATAATTATTTGTATAGGCTTGTATATACAAACAAGGTTGTGACCATATACAATGATTTAATATATTTTGTATGAGTTTTAGTCAATGTCAAGAGTGTCAAAGCACAAGGATTTAGACTTATCACTAGAAGAAGATAGTCCTGTTCCATTGTATTTGCGTGTGAAACAAATGATTTCACAAAAAATTTATGAAGGAACATGGACAGTCAATAAAAAAATTCCTTCTGAAAGTGAATTGGTCAATTTACTCGGTTGTAGCCGTATGACTGTGAACCGTGCCTTGCGTGAACTCACCAGCGAAGGTTTATTGGTACGTATACAAGGTGTTGGATCTTTTGTTGCTGAAGGTCAGGGGCGTACTGCTTTATTTCATGTCAATAATATCGCCGAAGAAATTATTGCAAGAAATCATAAACACCATGCGGAAGTCTTGGTACTCGAACAAATACACGCCAATGTAGAACAAAGTCGCTTGATGCAGATTCGAGAAGGGCAAAAGTTATTCCACTCTATCATTGTACATTATGAAAATGACATACCTGTGCAAATTGAAGATCGTTTGGTTGATCCTATTCTGATTCCTGATTATCTTGCACAAGACTTCAAAGCGATTACCCCGAATGCGTATTTAATGTCAAAAGCACCTGTTACAGAAGGTGAGCATGTGGTAACTGCGATTTTGGCATCTGCACAAGAATGTAAGTGGTTGAAAATCAATAAAACAGAACCATGTTTACTGATTCGTCGTAGAACATGGTCAAATAAACAGTTGATTTCAAGTGCCCGTTTAATCTATCCGGGAAGCCGTTATTATCTTGAGGGTAAATTTACTCAATGATCGAGCTGTTAGAAATACCGCACTATAAAAAAATGCGTTGGAAAAACGGTCAAGGTTATACGCTTGAAATTGCCCGTAGTTTAGGAGAAAGCTTGGATGAGTTTGAGTGGCGCATTTCGATGGCAGATATCAAAAGCGCTGGAAGCTTCTCTAAATTCAATGGAATGCAGCGGTTTTTAACAGTATTGGAAGGTCAAGGAATTTCACTGAATATTGATAGTGAACTCAAATATTTGCATACGCTTCAAAGTGTTTCGTTTAATGGTGAAAGTGAGGTGTATTGTGAATTATTGGCGGGTCAAATTCGAGATTTTAATTTGATCTACGATCCCCAAAAAATATCGGCACAATATCAATGGATTTTTACTCAAGAACGATTGGAAATTCCCATTTTTTCAGATTTTATATTTGTTTTTAATCAGTCAATCAAACCATTAGAAGTCACGATTGATGAAAAGATTTTTTATTTACAGCATCAGAATTGTCTAAAAATACAAAATGAAAATTTAGCAAAAATAATGATTTTGAATCCACAGTTTTCGCCTCAAACTTGTCTAATACAACTCACAAAAATTTAAATTTTATTGATGTTGTTTTAACGCATTCAACTTGAAGTTGTATGCGTTTTTATTTTTATTAAAAAATAATTTTTAATAAATTCAGTCAATTAAATCTTTTTTTGCAAAATATTTTAAAAATCATCTTTTCAAGTTTAGAGATTTGTGTAGTATATAGATGTATATACAAGTTGATACATTGCTATACAGTGAAAGTGATTTCATTCACTGTTTTAAACTCAAAGGAAGGAGTCCTATTGTGACAACAACGACAACAAAATTTCGTGATGTAGAGATTCGCGCACCTCGTGGTACAAAGCTCAATACAAAAAGCTGGTTGACTGAAGCTCCACTTCGAATGTTGATGAACAATCTTGATCCTGATGTCGCAGAGAACCCGAAAGAATTGGTTGTGTATGGTGGTATTGGTCGTGCCGCGCGCAACTGGGAATGTTTTGACAAGATTGTTGAAACACTTAAAAATTTAGAAATTGATGAAACACTATTGGTACAGTCAGGTAAACCCGTTGGTGTATTTAAAACTCATCAAGATGCACCACGTGTATTGATTGCAAACTCAAACCTAGTTCCTCATTGGGCAAATTGGAAGCATTTCAATGAAATGGATGCCAAAGGCTTAGCAATGTATGGGCAAATGACGGCTGGTTCTTGGATTTATATTGGTAGTCAAGGCATTGTACAAGGTACATATGAGACTTTTGTTGAAGCTGGACGCCAACATTACAACGGCGATTTGAAAGGGCGTTGGGTACTGACTGCAGGTTTAGGCGGTATGGGCGGCGCACAACCTTTAGCTGCAACATTGGCAGGAGCGTGTTCACTGAATATCGAATGTCAACAAGCCAGCATCGATTTTCGTTTGCGCACACGTTATGTTGATGAGCAAGCGACCGACTTGGACGACGCTTTAGCTCGTATCCAAAAATACACGCAAGAAGGTAAAGCAATTTCAATTGCATTACATGGTAATGCTGCTGAAATTTTACCTGAATTGGTTCGTCGTGGTGTGCATCCTGACATGGTGACAGATCAAACCAGCGCTCATGATCCATTAAATGGTTATTTACCGATTGGTTGGACATGGGAAGAGTATCGTCAACGTGCTCAGACTGAACCAGAGTTTGTCGTAAAAGCGGCAAAACAATCGATGGCGAAGCATGTGCAAGCAATGTTGGATTTCCAAAAAATGGGCGTTCCTACATTTGATTATGGCAACAATATTCGTCAAATGGCGCAAGATGAAGGTGTAGAAAATGCCTTCGATTTCCCTGGGTTTGTTCCAGCATATATCCGTCCGCTATTCTGTCGTGGTATTGGTCCTTTCCGCTGGGCTGCACTTTCAGGTGATCCAGAAGATATCTATAAAACAGATGCCAAAGTCAAAGAATTGATTCCAGATGATGAGCATTTACATCGTTGGTTAGATATGGCTCGTGAACGTATTAGCTTCCAAGGTTTGCCTGCACGTATCTGTTGGGTAGGTTTGGGCTTACGTGCAAAATTGGGTTTAGCATTTAACGAAATGGTTCGCAGTGGAGAACTTTCTGCACCGATCGTGATTGGTCGTGATCACTTAGACTCAGGTTCAGTGTCTAGTCCTAACCGTGAAACTGAAGCCATGAAAGATGGTTCAGATGCGGTATCTGATTGGCCATTACTCAACGCATTGTTAAACACTGCGGGTGGCGCAACTTGGGTGTCATTGCATCATGGTGGTGGTGTGGGTATGGGATTCTCTCAACATTCAGGTGTGGTGATTGTGTGTGACGGTACGGATGAAGCAGCAGCACGTATTGCTCGTGTACTGACCAATGACCCTGCAACAGGAGTGATGCGCCATGCAGATGCCGGTTATGAGATTGCTATTGATTGTGCGAAAGAGCAAGGTTTGAACTTGCCAATGATTACGCAATAAAAAATACAAGGATACCGATTACGATGCTTTTTGCAATTGAGCAAAAGGCATTGTAAGCGAACAATATAGTGCAAAACAGGACGTCAATAATGGAACTTTTAATTCAACCTGGCAAACTTACGCTTGCAGATCTCCGTCAAGCTTATTTAAATCCAATCAAAGTTAAACTCGATGACAGTGCTTATGAAGGCATCAATGCGAGCGTTGCTTGTGTCGAAAAAATTGTCAATGAAGGGCGTACAGCTTACGGTATCAATACAGGTTTTGGCTTACTTGCTTCAACAAAAATTGCGCCTGAAGACTTAGAACAATTACAGCGTTCTTTAGTACTTTCTCATGCTGCGGGTGTGGGGGAAGCTTTAGATGATGCGATGGTGCGTTTAATCATGCTGTTAAAAGCCAATAGCTTGGCACGTGGTTTTTCAGGTATTCGTCCTAAGGTGATCGATGCAATTCTGGCTTTGATCAATGCTGAAGTATATCCACATATTCCGTTAAAAGGTTCGGTTGGCGCTTCAGGTGACTTGGCACCATTGGCACACATGTCTTTGGTTTTACTTGGTGAAAGTAAGGCACGTTACAAAGGAGAGTGGTTACCTGCGGTTGAAGCACTGAAAAAAGCAGGCTTAGAACCGATTTCTTTAGCAGCCAAAGAAGGTTTGGCGTTGTTAAATGGCACACAAGTTTCGACTGCTTATGCATTAAGAGGCTTATTTGAAGCAGAAGATCTATTTGCAGCAGCGATTGTATGTGGTGGTTTAAGTGTCGAAGCAATGTTGGGTTCACGTGCGCCATTTGATGCGCGTATCCATGAAGTCCGTGGTCAACGTGGTCAAATTGATGTTGCCGCAGCTTATCGTGACTTATTAACTGATTCGAGTGAAATTGCCCATTCACATGAAGATTGTAGCAAGGTTCAAGACCCGTATTCATTACGTTGCCAACCGCAAGTAATGGGGGCTTGTTTAACTCAAATACGTCAAGCCGCAGAAGTTCTCGAAATCGAAGCAAATGCTGTATCCGATAATCCTTTGGTATTTGCCGCAGAAGGTGATGTGATTTCGGGAGGCAATTTCCACGCTGAACCCGTTGCAATGGCGGCTGATAATTTAGCCCTTGCAATAGCTGAAATTGGTTCATTGTCTGAACGCCGCATTTCAATGATGATGGATCGTCATATGTCTCAACTGCCACCATTTTTAGTTGCCAATGGTGGTGTTAACTCTGGCTTTATGATTGCACAAGTGACTGCTGCTGCATTGGCAAGTGACAACAAAGCACTTGCACATCCTGCAAGTGTTGATAGCTTACCGACCTCTGCCAATCAGGAAGACCATGTATCTATGGCACCAAATGCTGGTAAACGCTTGTGGTATATGGCGGACAATGTTCGCGGTATCTTAGCAGTTGAATGGTTAGGTGCATGTCAAGGACTTGATTTCCGTGAAGGATTAAAAAGTTCACCAAAACTTGAGCAAGCACGCAAAGTGCTACGTGATCAAGTGCCTTATTACAGTGAAGATCGTTTCTTTGCTCCAGATATCGAACAAGCGAGTGAATTGCTTGCCAGTGGTTGCTTAAACCAATTAATCATTCCAAAGCTATTACCGAGTTTGTCTAAAGTGTGATCAATAAAACGGCCACATGGAGTGGCCGCATCTATCTAAATTTCCTCAAGGATTGGAGATTATAATGTCACAGCACTCCACATTACAGCGGGGGTTAAACACCCGTCATATCCGTTTTTTAGCATTAGGTTCAGCCATTGGAACTGGATTGTTCTATGGGTCTGCAACAGCCATTAAAATGGCTGGTCCATCAGTACTGCTTGCATATATGGTTGCCGGGATTGCGATCTATATCGTGATGCGAGCATTGGGTGAGATGGCAGTACATAATCCAGTATCTGGTTCATTTAGTGAATATGCATCTAATTATATTGGTCCGCTTGCAGGGTTTACCACAGGTTGGACCTATGTCTTTGAGATGATTATTGTTGCTTTGGCAGACGTCACTGCATTTGGCATCTATATGGGATTTTGGTATCCCGATGTACCACGTTGGATCTGGATTCTGTCACTGATCATGTTTTTAGGTGCAATTAATCTGATTCATGTCAAAGTTTTTGGTGAGCTTGAGTTTTGGTTATCCATCGTTAAAGTCAGTGCAATTGTTGCGATGATTCTTGGTGGTTTTGGTCTGATGTTCTATGGTTTTCATGCTGAACATAGCGGTTTTACCACAGGTATCCAAAATCTATGGGTTCATGAGGGGTTTATGCCCAATGGCATCGCAGGATTAATTGCTTGTTTATCTGTAGTGGTGTTTGCATTTGGTGGTATTGAAATCATTGGAATCACAGCAGGTGAATCTGAAGATCCTAAAAAGTCGATTCCACGTGCAATCAATGCTGTCCCAGTACGTATCTTATTATTTTATGTTTTAACTATTTTTGTATTGATGTCAATTTTCCCATGGAATCAAATTGGCAGCAAAGGCAGCCCATTTGTCCAAATCTTTGAAAATCTAGGGATTCAATCAGCAGCAACGATTTTAAATATAGTGGTGATTACTGCTGCGATTTCTGCAATCAACAGTGATGTGTTTGGTGCAGGTCGTATGCTGTTTGGCATGTCAAATCGTGGTCAAGCACCTCAGGTTTTTCAAAAAATTTCCAAAAATGGTGTGCCTTGGATGACGGTTGTGGTGATGGCAGGGGTATTACTTGTCGGTGTGGTACTGAACTATATGATTCCAGAAAATGTCTTCATCATCATCGCGTCGATTGCAACCTTTGCGACGGTTTGGGTATGGTTGATGATCTTACTTTCTCAAGTTGCAATGCGTCGCAAGTTATCTAAAGCAGAAATTAAAGCTCTAGATTTTCCAGTGATTGGTTGGCCGTATGCACCTGCATTTGCGATTGTATTCATGGTCTTCATTTTACTGATGATGGGATATTTTCCAGATTCGAGACCCGCAATCTATGTCGGTGCAAGTTGGCTGTTGATTCTTTGGATTGCATACACAATCTGGGTAAAACCAAAGCAAAATGGCGCCAAAGAAAAACCAAACTTAGCACAAAACATTGAAATGGAAAGCTAATACTGAAACTGCTTATACATGGCATTGCATAGGTAGTATGAGGAAATGTGAATGAAAAAACTTTGGACAAACTGTCATATCGCTACCATGCAAAATGGGCATTATTCCATAATTGAAAATGCTGCAATCGTGACTTTAGGACCACATATTCACTGGATGGGTCCTCAAAAGAATGTTCCTGTAGATGATTATGCTGAGACAATTGATCTCAATGCTGCATGGGTAACCCCTGGTCTGATTGACTGCCATACACATAGTGTATTTGGGGGGAATCGCAGCGTTGAGTTTGAAAAACGTTTACAAGGGCTAAGTTATGCAGAAATAGCCGCCAGCGGTGGTGGAATAGCCAGTACGGTTCGTGCCACGCGGGAAGCAAGTGAAGCACAGCTTTTAAATACAGCCTTGAAACGAGTTCAGTGTTTGCTCAAAGATGGCGTAACCACGATTGAAATTAAATCAGGTTATGGTCTGGACTATGAAAATGAACGAAAAATGCTTCGCGTTATTCGTCAAATCGCGGATGCTTTGCCAATGACAGTACGTAGTACTTGTTTGGCTGCGCATGCCTTAGCTCCAGAGTATCAGGGGCGAAGTGATGCTTATATTGAGTACATTTGCAATGAGATGTTGCCGAAATTAGCGCAGGAAGGTTTGGTTGATGCCGTCGATGCCTTTTGTGAGCATTTGGCATTTTCACCTGCTCAAGTTGAGCGTGTTTTTAAAACTGCACAGCACTTAAATCTTCCTGTGAAATTACATGCTGAACAGCTTTCATCTTTGGGTGGTTCAAGCCTTGCTGCACGTTACCACGCACTTTCAGCTGATCATTTGGAGTTTATGACCGAAGATGATGCCAAAGCGATGGCCGCTTCGGGAACTGTTGCAGTGCTCTTGCCTGGCGCATTTTATTTTCTGAGAGAAACCCAGTATCCACCATTAGATAGCTTGCATAAACATGGTGTGCGTATTGCACTATCGAGTGATTTAAACCCAGGAACTTCTCCAACACTGTCCCTACGTTTAATGCTGAATATGGGCAGTACTTTATTTCGATTGACACCTGAACAAGCTTTGGCGGCAGTTACCATCAATGCCGCTTTTGCACTCGGCTTGCAAGACACACACGGCAGTTTAGAGAAAGGTAAGTTCGCCGATTTTATAGCTTGGGATATTGAGCATCCCTCTGAAATTGTTTACTGGCTGGGTGGTGATTTATCTAAGCGGATTATTCGACATGGCACAGAAGTTTCATTTTAGCCCTAAGCTCACTTTCACAAAGTTGTATTTATTATGAAGCATTCATTTATATGGCAAGGACGCAACGATGGTGAGGGTGAAGCACATTTGCGTATCCATCAAGTGATCAATACTCAAGCTCATGCATCTTATGCCTTGATTGGCTTTAGTTCAGATGAAGGTGTGAAGCGCAATAAAGGTCGCTTGGGTGCGGCAGATGCGCCTGATGCAATACGTGCCCAATTGGCAAATTTACCCGTACATCAAGCGCTTTCAATCGCGGATTTGGGCACATTAATGTGTGTAGAT
Organism: Acinetobacter sp. Ag2; assembly: GCF_001005515.1. Taxonomy (NCBI): domain Bacteria; kingdom Pseudomonadati; phylum Pseudomonadota; class Gammaproteobacteria; order Moraxellales; family Moraxellaceae; genus Acinetobacter; species Acinetobacter sp. Ag2. Next base: position 69,522 of record NZ_LBNA01000041.1, on the reverse strand, counting down.
GGTGATCTTGAAAAGGCACAGGCGGAATTGGCTGATCAGGTTGAAGTTTGTCTTTCCTCTGGAAGCCAACCCATCGTTTTAGGTGGTGGACATGAAGTGGCTTTTGGTAGTTTTTCTGGATTATTTCAATATATACAGAAGCATCAACCCAATCAAACAATTGGCATTATCAACTTTGATGCACATTTTGATTTGCGTGAAGCTGAACATGTAAGCTCGGGAACACCTTTTTTAAATGCTGCCCATTTATTAGCGCAATATCAGCAAGAATTTCATTATTTATGTATTGGTGTTGCCAAACATGCAAATACTCAAGTGTTGTTTGAAACAGCAGATCGTTTGAATTGTCGCTATATTTATGATCAAGCATTACGAGAAAGCAATTTGGATGCAATCACACTGAAAATAAATCAATTTATTGAAAAGGTTGATGTGCTTTATGTCACGGTTGATTTAGATGTCTTTAGTGCCAGTATCGCACCAGGTGTGAGTGCTCCTGCGGTGAAAGGAATTGATTTATCAGTATTTGATCCTTTATTTCAAGCCATTAAAAATTCTGGAAAAATTAAAGTTTTTGATGTGGCTGAGTGTAATCCAAAATTTGATTTGGACAACAGAACTGCCAAATTAGCGGCTTATATTATTTTTAATTATCTTTTTGATTGATGCCTGAACACAACGCATTAAAAGGACAAAAAATACATGTCGAATTTATCTTATATTGCTCAAAATCATGGTCCATGGTCGACTTATCTTGAACAAATCGAACGGGTGACGCCTTATTTAGAACATCTCAAGGGTTATATTGATACATTAAAACGTCCCAAACGCGCGTTGATTGTTGATGTACCAATCGTGATGGATGATGGAACGATTCAGCATTTTGAGGGGTACCGTGTACAACATAATTTGTCACGTGGACCGGGAAAAGGGGGGATTCGCTATCATCCAGATGTCGATTTAAATGAAGTTATGGCACTTTCAGCATGGATGACCATTAAAACTGCGGTGTTAAATCTACCTTTTGGTGGTGCTAAAGGTGGTGTTCGAGTCGACCCACGCCAACTTTCTCCGCGTGAGTTAGAACGTTTAACTCGACGTTATACCAGTGAGATCAGTCATATTATTGGTCCACAAAAAGATATTCCTGCACCTGATGTGGGTACTAACCCCAATGTAATGGGCTGGATTATGGATACCTATTCATCTGGACAGGGACATACTGTCACAGGCGTTGTGACAGGTAAGCCGATTCATTTGGGCGGATCTTTAGGTCGTATTAAAGCTACAGGTCGTGGTGTCTTTGTCACTGGTCGAGAGGTCGCTGAAAAAATTAAGCTGCCACTCAAAGGTGCAAAAGTTGCAGTACAAGGCTTTGGTAATGTGGGTAGTGAAGCAGCTTATCTTTTTGCAGAATCACAATCACTTATCGTGGCAATCCAAGATCATACCGGAACCATTTTTAACCCAGAAGGTATTGATTTAGAAAGTTTAAAAAAACATTTGGAAACTCACCAAGGGGTCGCAGATTTTACCGATAGCCAGTTCATTGCAGATGAGGACTTTTGGGATGTCGAGATGGACATTTTAATTCCTGCTGCATTGGAAGGACAAATCACAGTTGAGCGAGCACAGAAATTAACAGCAAAATTAGTTTTAGAAGGTGCAAATGGTCCAACTTATCCAGAAGCAGATGATATTTTAATTCAGCGTGGTGTGACGGTTGTACCTGATGTGATTTGTAATGCTGGTGGTGTCACCGTCAGTTATTTTGAATGGGTACAAGATATGTCGAGCTATTTTTGGTCTGAAGAAGAAATTAACCAACGTTTGGATAAGTTAATGGTTCAGGCGATTAATGATGTATGGCATACCTCAAATGAAAAAATATGCAGTTTAAGAACGGCAGCATTTATTTTGGGTTGTGAACGGATCTTAAAAGCACGTATGGAACGTGGTATTTTCCCTGGCTAATCATGTTCACAATCAAAAAGAACTTTTATGTATTTACATGGAAGTTCTTTTTTTGAAGAAGATAAAGCCATCAGGAATAGTCTTAATGCCCCTAAAATTATTGAACTGATGGGTTAGACACAATCGCATTTTTAAGGCTGCAAATTATCCAAATCATCGCAAAAAATATTGAGCTAAGATTCAATTTTTTAAATTTTGTTGAATGCTGATAGCCTCATTTATAGTTTCAATTTCACATGAATTAAAATTTAGCGTATAAATAAACCAATCTATGAACAATACATTTAAATGTCTTCAATAAAATTTTTAGATCAATGAGTGAATTGTATGAACAATATCTTTTCAAAATGGCTATATATTTGGGGATTGGTGAGTTTATCTAGTGTTGCAACTGCACTATCGGCTACACCGACATTACAATACTCAAAAACATATGATGAATGTACGCATGCTGCTAAAACAGCAACCAACAAGCAAAAATGTATCAGTGCAGAGTACCAAGGTCAGAATCAAAGGTTAAAAAATGCTGAGCAAAAACTGTCGGTAACACTTACAGCCAATGAACAAAAAAGATTGTTAGATGCACAAAAAGAGTGGCAAGCAATTCATACCTTTAAAGATAATCAGTGTAATCAGACTGCATTTGATGATGAAAATGCGCCAACGACATCTAGTAAAAAAATGACTGGATTAGACTGTGATCAGCAATTTCTTGAACGAGTGACTGAACGAGCGATTGAGTTAGAGCAAGGTAAGGTGAGAGCTGAATATTATTTAGATCCATAAAATTGAGCTTCTGACTTTTAAATTCTATCTAAAACGAAGCAATATTTTGTGAAAAGTCATTGGATGATCTTGAATACAGATCAATAAGGTAAAGTCAAAAGCGAATAAAAGGAAATTCTTATGTGGATAAAACAACAAACGCTAAACCATGTTCCTCAACAGTTACTGAGTCGATTGAAACCCAATCTGATCGGTCTTTTGGCTGCATTGACATTGGGGTTGTCACTCAGTGGTTGTGTAACTACACCGAATCCAGTAAAACAAGCTGCTGATAAATTGGTTGGGCAACATGTAAACAAAGCGATTGATATTTTTGGTTCACCGACTTACCGAGTTCCTGCCAGCAAATTAGGCGGTTCAGCAATGTGGGAAAATTCTATTGTTTCTCAACATGTGGTACAACAGTTTGTGCAAACTGGCTCTGAATATGCAGGTCAGCGGGTTGTTGGACAAACTGGAGGGCAAGGTGTTGTGGGTGCGATTTATGAAAACCAATATCGACCTACTGGATACTATCAAAACGCTGTACAAGAGCGTGCTCAATATCTATGTAATATTACGGCATTAACTGGTCCAGGTGACATCATTACCAATATTATGGTGATTGGCTGTAAACAGACTAAAGATGGTTTATGAGCTTCAAATACTGACAGAGGACAGAGATCTGACAGCAACATTCAATGATGGTGCGCTGTCAGACTCGTATCAAGCAATGTCTAATTTGGACATGTTTTTTAATATTGCTATTCAGGAAGCCTTAGCAACGCCTCCGATAATTAAATCAATAATTGAATTTCCATAATTTTCTAAACCAATTAAGTCATCAGGATTGGCTAAAAAGCGTAAGGCACCATTCATGATCATACCGATGATGTTATGTCCTGTATTTTCACAATCTAGATTTTCTCTAAAAAAGCCTTGTTCCACACCATGTTCAAGATAATCAGCTGTAAGCATGCCAGCCATGTGCATTAAATTTTGAATAAACTGTGTCATTTCAGCATCAATCGATGTTGCTTCGAGCAATACTAGTTTTAAGGTGAGTGGGTTTTCTTGAGCAAAAGCCCTTAAACGTTCAGAAATACGCTGACACTGTTCCCGATATTCCTCAATATTTTTTACAGCTTGAGGCGCATTCTCACCAGTCAACAACGCCATGATTTTTTGCATCGTGTCTGAAATGACATGCTGGAGAATATCGCGCTTATTTTCAAAATGACGATAAAAGGTCCCATGTCCAATACCGAGCCGTTTGGCAATGTCTGAAATGGCTGTTTGATGATAGCCGCGTTCAGAAAATTCTAAAAAAGCAGCTTCTAAAATTTCTGCTTGTAACTGTAATCGTTGCCGTTCAGCACGGCTTAAACTGAATTGTTCACGCATAGGCAAAAACTACCAAATAATCTTTAATATTGTTAAACAATAGAAATTGACAAGCCATTCCGTTTTTGACATTTTATTCCAGTCGATCACATTCTAAGCGATTTTTAATATGGAACAAAAGAAAAATAATGCAAAGGATCAAATCTTTTATCGAGTGATTATCGTCGGTGGTGGTTTTGCGGGTCTGGGTGCAGCGATCAAATTGAAAGAAGCGGGCATTGAAGATTTTATCTTGTTGGAAAAAGCGGCAGAAATGGGCGGTGTATGGCGAGAAAACACTTATCCAGGCTGTGCTTGTGATGTTCCTTCGGCATTGTATTCCTATTCGTTTGAACAAAACCCTGCTTGGTCTCGAGTTTTTGCTCAACAAAAGGAAATTAAACAGTATTTGTTTGATGTCGTAGATAAATACAAGATCATGCCTCATGTACACTTAAATCGTGAGGCACTTGAAGCACAATGGTCGGATGCAGAAGATTGTTGGATCATCCAAACCAATCAAGGTGAATTGAGATCACAATTTGCTATTCTTGCTTGTGGTCCTATGCATGAACCTGTATTACCAAATGTCAAAGGGATTGAACATTTTAAAGGCGAGATTTTCCATTCTTCACAGTGGCGTCACGATATTGATTTAACAGGAAAACGAGTTGCTGTAATTGGAACAGGGGCATCTGCACTACAGTTTGTACCGCAAATACAGCCGATGGTGCAACAATTAACGGTGTTTCAGCGTACAGCACAATGGGTATTGCCAAAATCTGATATGCCTTTACTGGCTCCAGTACGTGCTATGTTTAAGATATTGCCGATGACGCAACAACTCATGCGTGGATCTGTGTATGGAATTTTTGAAACCATTAATGGTGGAATTCAAAGTCCAGCAGCCATGAAGCAATTTCAAAAACTAGCACGATGGCATTTGAACTATCATATTAAAAATCCGCAATTACGCCAAAAGCTCACGCCTGATTTTATCATTGGCTGTAAGCGTATTTTACAATCCAACAATTGGTATCCAGCATTGGCACAAGACAATGTAGAGGTCATTGCCAGTGGTTTAACTAAAATTAAAGGCAATACTTTAATTGCTTCAAATGGTGAAAGTTGTGAAGCAGATGTAATCATTCTTGGAACAGGCTTTGAAATTGCTGAACCACCGATTGCCAAACGGGTATATAACCGTTTTGGACAACGGATGTCGGATGTTTGGCAAGGTAGTCCGGAAGGTTATATGGGAACAATGGTAGAAAACTGCCCGAATGGTTTTTTAATGTTTGGACCGAATATCGCGGTGAGTTCTTCTGCTTTTATCATTATTGAAGCGCAATTGGGCTATATCATAGATGCTTTAAAGCAGGCGATCCGTTTGGGGATTCAAACCATCGAGCCTCATCCAGAAAAGACCAAAATGTTCAATGAGGAAGTTCAAGCTGCATTACAAACCACAGTCTGGAATAAAGGTGGATGTCAGAGCTATTTCATTGATCGAAATGGTCGTAACAGTACAGTCTGGCCATGGACCACATTTAAGCTGCGTGAAAAAATGAAACGTTTTAATCTCCGAGAATATCGTGTTGATTATAAACCAGAGACAAAATCAGCATCATGATTTTTTACAAGATCAAGATATAGCGTGCTAATTCACTAAAATAAGCAACTTAAGTTGCTGATAAGATAAAGGACAAATCCATGTTTAAAAAACAACAATTAAAAGGCAAAGTGATTGCGATTACAGGTGCAGCACGTGGTATAGGTTTGGCTACAGCAGAAGCTTTGATCGCACTGGGTGCAAAAGTCAGTATTGGTGATCTTGATTTGGCACTTGCTGAAAAAGAGGCAAAACGTATTGGTGCTAAAGCTTTTCAAGTTGATGTACGAGATCGCACATCATTTGCCCAATTCATTGACAACACGATTCAACATTACGGCAGTCTTTATTCATTGGTGAATAATGCAGGCATTATGCCAATGGGGGCATTTATTGATGAAGATCCAGCACTGGCAGATGCGCAAATTGATATTAATTTTCGTGGTGTAGTCATTGGAATGCAATTGGCCCTCCCTGAACTGATCAAACAACAACAAGGACATATTGTTAATATTGCGTCACTTGCAGGGCGTTTTGCCTTACCGGGTTCAGCTATTTATTCTGGAACCAAATTTGCGGTGATTGGTTTGACTGAAGCAGTTGCAGGCGAGTTTCGTGATTCAAATATTCAATTTACTGCAATTCTTCCCAGTAAGGTGCTGACTGAACTGACCTTGGGAACTGAAAATGCGGCAAAAACGATTCCAGCCGTGAGCCCACAGCAAGTTGCCAATGCTGTCGTAAGTGCTTTAATAAAGCCACGTTTATTCATTGCAGTTCCTGATTATTTACAAACTGTGCATGGCGCTTATGGTTTATTGCCCCAATGGCTACAAAGAGGGGCACGCCGTGTTTTAGGTGATGATGGAATACTGACTAAACTTGACCATTCTGCACATTCGAGTTATGCCAAGCGAATTCATAAGTTAGCCAAATAAGTGTTTTAACTTAAGTGATTCATTTATTTTTGCAGTTTTGAATCATAGGTGGTCTTTGTATTTTGAGTTGACATGGGTGTCGCCATCTTGAGCGTGAGTGTATGAGCCAAAACAAAACACTAATTTGTTTGTAGCGTAAGAGTGCGCTTAAATAAAACAGTGCTTGTACAAAGTGAGGTATTACTTACGCAAATCTATTTAAACTTTAGGTATAAAGTGTGTCAATGAAAGCTTTATATCATTAAGCAATAGCTTCATCGCATTGTATTTATTTGATCAAGAAAAATTATATTCTACCTTATAAGTTTTCAATAGCTTGATAAGTTTTCAATAGCCTTGACTCTAGTATCTTGTGACTCTTTAACAGTTTTACTTTTTTGAGCTCAGGATGATTTGTGTGGCTAAGCCAAAAAACACAGTTCCCATAAACCATTTCTGTGCTTTTAACCAAAGTACATGGCGATTTAGAAATTGTGTAAATGAACTGGCTGAGAAAATAAAAAAGGCATTGGTGAGTAAGCTTACAGTAATCTGTACAAAACCTAATTTCAAGGTCTGTACAAGTACAGCACCTTCATGCGGTTGGATAAATTGAGGAAGTAAAGCCAAATACATCATGGCAATTTTAGGATTCAGTATATTGGTCAGAAAACCCATTAAAAACAGTTTTGAATTGGAATAAGACTGCACATGGTGCATTTCAAAGGGCGATTGTGGTGAGCTGATGGCTTTCCAACCCAAATAGACCAGATAAATTGCGCCTACTATTTTTAATACGTCATAGGCAAGTGGAATCGTCATCAACAGGGCAGTAATTCCAAACGCTGCACAAAACATATAGAACACAAAACCAAGGGCAGTACCTGCTAAGGAAACCAAACCTGCTGTACGACCCTGACACAATGATCTTGAAATAAGATAAATCATATTTGGACCTGGCGTGAGTGCCATACCCAAAGCAATGAGTGAAAACGCAAATAATGAGGTATCCATATTCAAATCTCGATTTTAAAGATTAATCACTGGATGAAATCGTATTTTGTTGAATACATTCAGCAAGTTTGACTTTATCTTGCGGATGTAAGGTAATGAAATAAGCACCTACACGATACTGTTCATTTTCAACGGTTTCCGAATATGCAATTTGTGCTGTGGCAGCAATATGAAAGAAATTTTCAGGGTGACTTAAGGTCACATGAATATAACTGCCCTGTTTAAGATATTGCTGACTAATAAAACTAAAGCCACTTTCTGAAAAATTCACGTTTTGTGGCGTTGGTAACATGGTTTGTACAATAGAATCGTAAAGAGACCCTGTAATAAGGTTTAACTTTTGGTTGAATAAGGATAAGATTCGAGCAATTTGTTGATCTTTTTCATTTAATTGTTCTAATTCGTAGTGAAGTGCATGATCAAATTGATCTAATTCTGCAAGTAGTAGAAAATAGCGCGGTAATACAAAATTAGGATCATATGGATCGTTCAGCGCAACTTCTTCAGAAATGATTTGATAGTTGATTCTCAATGCAGCATCAATTCGAGACATGACACGACGTTCAATCATTTCATTTTGCTGCTGTAACGCTTCCATAAAACACCTCGGACTAGATGGTATGTTTAAACCAATCTCGCTGTATATAGGGTTGAGATACACTCGCGCGCGGCGTAGTAATCACTTTATTTCTTTTATCGCTCTGGTTTCCATGATCGGTCTAACCCTAGGGGTTGCTGTACTGATTACAGTTTTATCTGTTATGAATGGTTTTGACCGAGAGCTTAAGAACCGTGTCTTAGGTATGATACCTCAAGCTACTGTTTCTTCAACACAAATTTTAACAGACTGGCCAGTTCTTGCGAAAAAAATTGAAAAACATCAACACGTGACTGGTGTTGCGCCATTTACCCAATTACAAGGCATGCTCACTGCTCAGGGGCAAGTTGCAGGCATCATGGTGACTGGGATTGAACCTCAGTATGAGAAAAAGGTTTCAATTATTCAAAATCATATGGTGGAAGGCAGCATAGATCAACTGAAAAAAGGTGAATATGGCATTGTTTTAGGTAAACAAATGACAGATGCACTTGGTTTAAGTCTGAATGACAATGTCACCTTGGTTTTACCTGAAGCAACACCCTCTCCAGCAGGCGTTGTTCCGCGTTTTAAGCGTTTTAAAATTGTAGGAATTTTTAGTATTGGTGCAGAGGTTGATTCTAGCTTGGGTTACATCGCATTAAATGATGCTTCGACTTTGCTACGTCTTCCAGATGGTGCGCAAGGGATTCGAATGAAGCTTGATGATATTTTCCAAGCACCTCAAGTTGCCAATGAAATTGTGCGTGATTTGCCAAGTGGTTTTTATGCTTCTGACTGGACGTATACACATGGGAATTTGTTTAGTGCAATTCAAATGGAAAAGGCAATGGTCAGTTTATTGCTCTTTCTGATTGTCTTGGTGGCTGCATTCAATATCGTTTCTTCATTGGTGATGGTGGTGACTGATAAGAAATCTGATATTGCGATTCTTAGAACACTGGGGGCTTCACCAGCAACTATTACTCGAATTTTTATGGTTCAGGGAACAGTGATTGGTGTTGTTGGTACAGTTACTGGAGCAATTTTAGGGGTAATCTCAGCTTTAGGTATTAGTAATTTTATCGGTTGGCTTAATACAGCATTTGGCTTACATCTTTTTGATGCTTACTTCATTAACTATTTACCATCATATTTAAGATGGCAAGATGTTGTGATTATTGTGACGCTATCACTGGGTCTAAGCTTTATTGCCACTATTTATCCAGCATTGCGTGCTGCCAAAATTCAACCTGCGGAGGCGCTTCGTTATGAATAGTGCAGTACAACCCGTGGTACTCGAAGCGGAAAATATTTATAGATCGTTTACAGATGGGAAATCACATGTAGATGTGATTAAAGACTTGTCCCTACAGGTCCATCAAGGTGAATTTGTTTCTATCGTTGGTTCAAGTGGTTCTGGTAAAAGTACCTTATTGCATATTTTAGGGGGCTTAGATCGTCCAACTCAGGGCATGGTCAACCTCAATGGCAAACGTTTTGACAACTTAGGTGAAGCCGAGCGTGGTTTTCTGCGCAACGAAAACTTAGGTTTTGTTTATCAATTTCATCATTTATTGCCAGAATTTACTGCGCTTGAAAATGTTGCGATGCCGTTGATGTTAAGAAAGGATGCCGAGTTTAAACAGGTCAAAGCTCGCGCTGAGTATTTGCTTGAAAGGGTTGGGCTATCACACCGATTAACGCATCAACCTGGGGAGCTATCCGGTGGTGAACGTCAACGTGTGGCTTTGGCGCGTGCCTTGGTGACCCAGCCGAAGTTGATGCTTGCGGACGAGCCAACAGGTAATCTTGATCGAAAAACAGCAAAATCTATTTTTGAGTTACTGCGTGATTTACGAGAGGAATTCAATATGGCAATGTTAATCGTGACCCATGATGAGCAATTGGCAAAATCTGCAGATCGTATTTTGCATATGCAAGATGGTATTTGGGTTGGTGAATAAAGCTTTTAGTCATTTTCATGATTGAATCTTAAGTGTATATTGATCATCCATGATTAAGTTCAAAAATTGGGCTTAATCAACACCAACATACTGAAAACAATAAAATCGAACAATTATATGTCTCTATATTGCCTCTTGATCGGATGGATATTGGGTGTTTCATTGATGGGATATCCGTTGCCGCAACATATTAATCTGTTACTTTGTTTAGGTATCGGAGCAAATCTTCTGCTGATTGTAGGTCATTATTTCAACTATAAAATCATTACCTCTGTATATTTTAAGCTTCTTCAAACAGCTTTAATCACTTTAGTCAGTGGTTTACTCGGCTGGCATTATGCAGATAGTGCATTGTCGCAGCGACTGACGTTAAGAGATACACCACACTATCAAATTGATCAAATTATCTATATTGCTCACATCAATAAAGTTAGACAGAAAACGTCGACATCTAGCGAAAAATTTTCAAATACTGCTACGATTCAACAAAAAGTTCAGCTTTTAGCACCTAAACAGACCACACAACTCATACTATATGCCAATCCATCCCAAGCAGAGCTTTTACAACTAGGGCAGTACTATCGGGTGACTGGACAAATTAAGCCCATCCACGGCTATGCGGTAGACGGCACATTCGATAAAGAAAAATGGAGTATTCAAGAAAATATTTTGGGTATATTGCAACCCAAGTCAATTGATCTCATTGATTCTGATGAGGTTAAACAGATGGGGTATGCTGCATTTGTTGACCATCAACACACATGGTGGAAACAAGCACAATTGAAAATAGAAAAATTAAGATTCGATTTTAGGAACTTAATTGCTCATTCGTCTTTACAGCATAAAGGATTATTACTGGCACTATTAACAGGAGATGAAAGTTTATTACCCAGTGCGATCCAAGATTTATTTAAAAAAATGGGAATTTCCCATCTATTGGCAATCTCGGGTCCTCATGTATTGATTTTTGCGACACTTTTTTGCTTTTTATTCAATGTAGTCATCAAGCAAATTTTCCCCGCTATCTTTTTAAAAGTGCCACGACCGTATTTACTGGTTTACCCATTTTTAATCTGTGTGGTGTTTTATACCGCTTTTGTCGGTTTTGAAATTCCAGCACTTCGAACCATGCTGACGATCATCATTTTAAGTTTGATCATTTTGTTAAAACAAAAAATTCAACCGCTTAAACATCTATTGTTGGCTGCCAGCATTTTATTATTGTTCGATCCTTTTAGTATTCTTTCAGCAGCATTTGCCTTGTCTTTTGGAACATGTTTTATTTTGATTCGAATTTATCAAACGATTCAGCAACAAGATCAACAACAGATTGATACATGGAAAACACAAAGCAAACGTTTTATTTATCTCTTGATCGAATCTCAATGGAAAATTTTTATTGCACTCATGCCATTGGTTTTATGGGTCTTTCAACAATTCTCTTGGCTTGCACCCCTGAGTAATTTGATTGCAATTCCAATGATGGCGTTGATTGTACCTGTTGAAATAATCGCAGCCTCTTTGAGTTTTTTTTCTGAGTCTCTTGGATTATGGATATTTCAGTTTTCTGATCTGCTTCTTTCGATTTTGGTCACAGTATTAGAACTATTCGATCAATCTTTAGGGGGAGAGTTGAGCTGGTGGGCATTGAGCCAACTCGAGATTTTATGTATCGCATTTGCCATATTTATTGTGTTTCTTCCTCAAGGAACAGTTCCTAAATTTTGGGCTTTGTTATGCTTAAGCCCGTTATTTTTACCTCAACAAAGCGCTTCAATTTTTCAGTTGAATGTTCTAGATGTTGGACAGGGACAGGCCGTGCTTATCAGATTACCCCAACATAACATGCTGATTGATACTGGCGGTTCATGGGATGAAACTCAATTGAGCATCGGGCAACAGGTGATGTTACCTTATCTGATGCGACAAGGGGTTAGCCAGCTTGATCAAGTGATTTTAACCCATCTAGATCAAGATCATAGTGGGGCATTTACACAGATTGCAAAGCAGATCAAGATTGATAAAGTTTTTTCCAATGAACAGCATGAAGGTTTTAAACCGTACTCATTTGAATATTGTCAGCAAGGACAAGTCTGGCAATATGGTGAGATTCGTATTTCGATATTATCGCCTGCCCAGAATAAACTCAGTCAGGTGGCATATAATAAAAATGAACAGTCCTGTGTGGTCTATATTCAAGTACCACAATCAAAGTCCTATCAAAACTTTTTGCTGATGGGTGATGCAGGTTGGGAAACTGAGTTTAATTTATTACAACAATATCCTGAGTTGAACGTAGATGTGCTTGTATTGGGACATCATGGTAGTCAGAACAGTTCTTCTTATGCCTTTTTAAAACAACTACAGCCTAAACTTGCTATCGTATCGGCAGGATACAACAATCGTTATGGTCACCCTCATCCGATCGTATTAAAACGTCTGGCTCATTTGAATATTCCACTAAAATCTACCAGTCAACAGGGCACTATTCAAATTGATCTTGATCGCCATGGAGAAATGAAAATAAACAGTTTTCGTGACAGGCTAAAATGGCTGGGCAGGGCTGAAAGTTGAGCCATTGCGGATGAGCTTTGCCATTTCCATTGCTTCTTTATTTGGAACATTATAAATCTGTTTAAGCAGTGGATGGGCCTTAAAGCGTTTATAACTCCAATGATAATGTTCGGGATATCGGCAAATAAGCTGTTCCAATAATTGATAAATCATTCGTGTGCCTTGGTTGGCATCGACTTGATAGATTTCTTCATCAATAGGTTGAATGACCATGTCAAAACCTTGATTGTCATTTCTGATGGCATATAAGAACAGTGCTTTGGCTTTGGTTTTTTGAATCAATTTAGCACTTAAATTGCTTGAAGAAAGAGGAATACCAAAGTACTCAATCAGTTCACCTCCCTGATGAGGGGTATGATCAGGCAGAATTACGGTTGTTCCACCTTGTTTCAAGGCTCTAAAAATTTGACGCACACCTGATTCATCCGTGGGTACAAGGGTAGCATTTTCACGACTTCGTGCAGCACGTACAAAATTATCGGCACTGACATCTTTGATCGGTTCATACATGATGGTCATTTGAGTGTATTGTGCAAACCAAGCATTCATAACTTCCCAAGTTCCAAAATGCGGCACGATTAGTACTAAGCCTTTACCTGCTGCAATGGCATCATGAAAATAATGTTCACCTTGTATATGATGAATACGATCAATATTTTTTTGATTTGATCCACCCCAAACGGTAAAAAACTCCATATAAGACTGTAATTCATTGCGAATGGCGTGTTCTGTAATTCTTTCGCGTTGCGCTTTGTCTAATTCCGGAAAGCATATTTCGACATTGAGACGAATAGTTTCAGATGTCTTGGTGATACGTAACAAATTCACTAATCCAGCTAAAATTCGGGCAATAAAACGAGCCACAGGAATAGGAAGCTGGCTGAAGAAATTGAGCAATCGCGTGGTTATGGTTTTATGTTTATCAGTCATCTGGATCAAGAATTTATTACTGAGGTGAATAGGGTAAACTTGGTTTTAGCAGGCTTTTGCAAGCCACTACACTATATCAATAAGCCCTAATTTTAAGATTTAGCGAAATATTATAAGTTAAATCGTAATGATTAAATAGATTATACGGATTCCGTGTATATAATGAAGCATGAATAATTAATTTGGATGGTATAAATGTCCGATTGGCCACCTAAACCTCAAAATGACAATACAAATTTAAACTCGAATGTAGGTCAGCAACCTACAGGGCAGGAATGGAAGATCTTAGAAAAAGCAGTTCTTGCCTCTGTAGAGGAACAGCGCCGTAGTCGACGTTGGGGAATTTTCTTCAAAATTCTGACTTTTCTTTACATTCTCTTTGTTTTGGTTGCATTAGTAAAAAGTTGTTCTTTATCCAGTGCGGATGATGCTTCAATGACCTCTGAAAATCATTTAGGCGTGGTCAATATTGTGGGCACAATTGACTCAAGTAGTCAGGGTGTTAATAGTACTGATACGATCAAATCGTTAAAGAAAGCATTTGAAGCAAAATCAGCAAAAGCTGTGGTATTGAATGTGAACTCACCTGGTGGGTCTCCTGTTCAATCTGATGATATTTGGCAGGAAATTCAGTATCTTAAAAAGCAGAATCCTGATAAAAAAGTCTATGCGGTGATTGGTGATATGGGGGCTTCAGGTGCTTACTATATTGCTTCTGCTGCTGATGAGATTTGGGTAAATCCATCAAGTTTGGTTGGCTCTATTGGTGTCATTATGCCTAACTATGGGGTCAGTGGTTTAGCCCAGAAGTTAGGCGTTGAAGATCGTACGATGACGTCTGGTAATAATAAAGACATTTTGAGTATGACCAAGCCAATTAACCCTGAACAACGTGCACATATTCAAGCATTATTAGACAATGTCCATGATCATTTTATTGATGCTGTAAAACAAGGTCGTGGTGCCAAGTTGAAGTCGCAAGACCCTGCAATTTTTTCTGGCTTATTCTGGACAGGTGAGCAAGCAATCAAACTCGGTATCGCCGATAAAGCCGGCAATATTGAAAGTTTAAAACGTGAGTTAAAAGTCAAAAAAACAGTGAATTACACAGTTGAACGGAGTCCATTTGATTCAATTATCGGACGTATGGGTTCAGAAATGGGGCATGGTCTCGGTGAGGCAATTAACCAAAAACTGGGTACCAACCAAGATGTTAAAATGCAATAGTTTTAAATACTTGATATGTAAAGCGTGATCTGTGATTGATCACGCTTTACAGCGTGAAAACCATACTATAAAAAGCCAATCTTTCATGTTTATACAAATTTAATGCGATCAGAGAAAAACCAACCATGTTTGATCAATAGTTAAAAATATACAAATACTGAATAGTCCCTCGATGATCAACACCACCAGTTAATGAAAGAAAATTAAGCAAAATCAAAGTTTTCCTATCTTCATTTATTATCAATAGATTTAAACTGAATTCAAAAGAATAATCTAAACAGTCTAAAAAAAGTGTTTAACGCAAGCCAAGTTATCCTATACAGTGTTTTCAATTGCCTAGATTTTTGAATGTAAAAGGAACACATGACTCGCTTATCTCAGATGAAACCTGTTATTCACTTTGCTCATGCCAACGGTGTACCTTCAAAGGTATATACAAAACTGTTTGATTTGTTAAAAGATCAATATGATGTCATTTATGTCTCTTTACTGGGAACTGATCAACGTTATCCGATCGATAACAATTGGTCTAACTTTGCTGATCAAGTGATTGATAGCATTGTGCAACAATCCAATGGTCGTAAAGTCATTGGGCTAGGGCATTCTTTAGGCTCTGTTGCGACATTTTTAGCTTCGTTTAAGCGCCCAGATTTATTTGAGCAAGCGATTTTGCTAGATCCCCCTTTAATTATGGGGAAAGCCTCTTTATTTTTTAATCTTGCAAAAACTTTTTTTCCAAAAAAAGTCGATCAAATTACCCCAGCGCATTTAAGCTTACGTCGACGAGATCATTGGGAATCACGTCAACAAGCAGCAGAGCTACTGAGACCCAAAGGTTTTTATCAGCATTTTGATGGAGATTGTTTTCAAGCATATATTGATCATGCCTTAACGGAAGATCATGTGCGAGGTGGAGTCACTTTAACCATTCCTAAAGATGTGGAAGTTGCAATTTTTAGAAGTGGTCCATCTTATTGGTGGTTGCCGCATCCACAACCGCAAATACCTGTAGATTTGGTGATTGGTTCAGAGAGTCCATTTTTAAAACGTAAATTTCCTCAAATCGTGAAAAAGAAATTTAATATTCCTTTTACAGTCACATCAGGGGGACATATGTTTCCTTTGGAGCATCCAGTTGAAACAGTTGAACTCGTCAAGCAATTGATACGAAAAAAATAATTGCTTTAAGGGGATATAGATTTTTCTGTAGACAGACGATTACATGCGTATTGAATTTGTTTTGGAAATTTATAATTTTGAATTGAATGATGTTGAGCAATAAAAAATGCATCCTAAGATGCATTTTTGGAGCATATTTCAACCTAAAAGTTGTTTAAAACTGACAGAACTGAATTGGTTTTTCAAGCATTTGCCCTTTATATAACACTTGACCATTATCCAAATGTTGAAGGGTGCCATTACAGATCCACTCAACGGCTTGAGGATAAATTAAATGTTCAAGAACATGTACACGTGCTGCAAGAGATTGTACATTGTCATGCAAATCAACTTTTAAAATGCCTTGTGTTAACGCCTGACCTGCATCCAATTCAGCGGTGACATAATGCACAGTACAACCATGCCACACATCCCCAGTTTTTAAAACACGTTCATGGGTATGCATACCTTTATAGTTTGGTAAGAGAGAAGGGTGGATATTCACCATTTTACCTTGCCAAGCATTTACAAATGGAGCACTCAAAATGCGCATAAAACCCGCGAGAATGACCAAATCAACATCCCAATCTTTTAATTGCTGATGCATAACATCATCAAATGTTTCACGATTAGGATAATTTTTATGTTCAATTACACGAGTCGCAATACCTGCTTTTGTCGCGCGCTCTAAAGCATATGCTTCAGGTTTATTGGAAATTACCCCGACAATTTGCCCTGAAAGATTGGCATCAATCAAGGCTTGTAGATTACTTCCACTGCCTGAAACAAGTACAGCAATTTTAATCATGCGAAAACTTAGGCAAAAATGACACGAATTTTTTCGTCAGCGCCTTCAACAGAAGCTGGATTTTCCTGAATATGACCAATTTTCCAAGCTTTTTCGCCTTGAGCGGTCAACACTTCAATGGTTTTATCTGCATCATTCGCATCAACGGCAATCACCATGCCCACGCCACAGTTGAAAGTGCGGTACATCTCAAATTGTTCAACACCACCTTCACGTTGTAAAAGTTTGAACAGTTCAGGCCATTCCCATGAAGACTCATTGATTACAGCCTGAGCACCGTTTGGAAGTACACGTGGTAAGTTACCCGGTAAGCCACCACCGGTAATATGAGCCATGGCATGTACATCAACTTGCTTGCAAAGTTCAAGAACTGGCTTAACATAAATACGCGTTGGTTCCATTGCAACATCTGCAAGTGGGCGACCATCAATGATTTGTGTTAAATCAACGTTTTTCACATCCAGAATTTTACGAAGCAAAGAGTAACCATTTGAGTGCGCACCAGAAGATGCTAAACCAATCAAAACGTCACCCGCTTTAACTTTAGAGCCATCAATAATTTTGCTTGCTTCAACAACACCTACAGAAAAACCTGCAAGATCATAGTCTTCGCCTTCATACATTCCTGGCATTTCAGCAGTTTCACCGCCGACTAAAGCACAGCCTGCAAGTTCACAGCCTTGACCAATACCAGTCACTACATTTGCAGCAACATCAACATTGAGATGACCTGTTGCATAATAATCAAGGAAGAATAAAGGTTCTGCACCACACACTAAAAGGTCGTTTACACACATTGCAACCAAGTCTTGACCAATTGTGTCATGACGGTTTAAGTTTAATGCTAAACGTAGTTTTGTACCGACACCATCTGTACCTGATACAAGAACTGGTTCTTCATAACCTTTAGGAATTTTGCAAAGTGCACCGAAGCCGCCTAAACCACCCATTACTTCAGGGCGTGTTGTGCGTTTAGCGACTGATTTGATTCGATCGACAAGTGCGTCGCCCGCTTCAATATCGACACCAGCGTCTTTATAGCTTAAACCAGTGTTTGGGGTAGAAGTTGAGTTGCTCATAATTGAAGTCTCCGCATTCGCGCGAGGATTATACCTGAATATACGAAACTCTTATGTTATTTATGCGCCAAAATGTTATCTTTATTAAAATATTTTACTCTCAATAATGATTAAATTTGAAAAAGGCGTGATTCGATGCATGATCGGACTTTAAAACGAATTTTTATTCTTGCTGCAATCGCTTTTGTTCTATGGATTTTGTACTTACTGAAACCAGTCGTGATTCCATTTGTCGCTGCATTTCTGGTCGCTTATCTGTTTAGCCCAGTAGTTGAAAAGCTGACTAAATTTTTACCACGCTGGCTGTCTATTTCAGTGGTATTTATCGGAATAGGTGTATTGCTGACTTGGGCAATTTGGTTTGTGGTGCCTTTGGTTTGGAAACAATTAATCTATGCGCGCGACAGTATTCCTGCTGGAATTCATTGGGTGAATGCGACTTTTTTACCGTGGTTATCCAATAATTTTAATGTAGAGCACATGGAGCTTGATACAGACCAGATTTCTAAAGTGGTCATGGACTATGTACAAACCAACTATAGTGCAGACAGTATTCAATCGATGGCGTTAAAAATCGCGCAGTCTGGATTAAGTTTTATTTCGATTGGCGGTACGATTGTTTTAATTCCAATTATCGCATTTTATTTCTTGCTCGATTGGAACCGCATGTTAGAAAGCATGAAGGGATTTATTCCGCGCCAATATGAAAACAGCGTTCTAAACATCGTTGCTGAATGTCATAGTGTTTTGGGAGCTTTTGTCAAAGGTCAATTTTTAGTCATGGTCTTGTTGGGCATCGTATATGCCGTTGGCTTACAGTTGGTTGGATTGGAAGTCGGATTGATTATTGGGATGATTGCAGGTCTATGCAGCATTATTCCGTATTTGGGTTTTGGTGTAGGTATTATTGCCGCCATTATTGCCTGTTTCTTCCAATTTGGTCTTGATGTAAAACATTTATTGATGGTTTTAGCGGTATTTGGTGTTGGGCAATTGATCGAAGGATACATTCTGCAACCTTTCCTTCTTGGGGATAAAATTGGTTTATCACCAGTCGCTGTGGTTTTTGCGGTACTTGCTGGTGCGCAATTAGGCGGCTTTGTTGGGATGTTGATTGCGCTTCCTGTTGCTGCGGTGATCGTCGTTTTACTGAAACATCTCAAAGAGTTATATCAAAGCAGTCAATTCTATAAGTCAGAAAGTACACTGGTCACCATACAAAATACTGGAAGTTCTGAGACAATTTCGGTTGAAAGCGATCAAGTTGATCTTGATATTGAAGTAAAAAACACGCAAGATACTGATGAATCGATTAAAACTGATCAAAATCCACTTTAGGAATGATTTGAATATATGCGTCAATTACAGTTGGATATAGAACCACAACTGGATGCCAGAATTAGTGATTTTTCTGGACCGGGTTGGGGACCTGTAATTGATGCTGTGCGTCAGCTTCATGCGGGCTTGATGAATCGTTTCTATATCTATGGTGGTGCTGGAACTGGAAAAAGCCATTTACTCTCTGCAATTTGTGATTCTTATTTAGAAATTGGTAAGTCTGCAATAAAAGTATCTTTACTGGAGTTGTTGGACGCTCCCATAGAAGCAATTACTTCCCTTGAAAGTTATGATCTGGTTGCCTTAGATGATATTGAGGCGATCAGTGGTGTGCCACATTGGCAAAAAGCAGTTTTCCATTTAATCAATAATAATAATGAAGATGGCGGGCAGTTGGTATTCTCATCGAGATTTGCGCCGATTGAATTAAAGCTCGAACTTCCTGATTTACAATCACGTTTAACCCAAGCAGTAAGTGTAAAAGTACCGAGTGGGCAGTCTTATGCAGATCGTCATGCATTATTACATTCTGTTCTGGAACGTCGGGGTGTACATTTTGACCCGCAAATAACGGAATATTTGCTATTACATGGACCACATCAAACGAGTACACTACTGCAATCTGTTGATCAACTAGAAAAATTATTGAAGGGTGAGAAAACTAAATTATCTCATGCGACACTAAGGCAACTCTATGCATTGATTGATGAGTATAGACAATAATTATTTGTATTTTATAGTGATTTTTGATCTATCTTTAATCTGATATGTGATCGACAGCGTATAAATAAAAATTCTTGAGAATTTTTATTAGCTGTGACAAAGTACGCAAAAAGGACTGATAGCAAAGCATTATGCTGGCTAATAAGAAATAATTAAAAGAAATCAAGGAGACTATAATGCTCAAACGGGGCATAGGCTTAGGATTATTATGTATTACTGGTCATGCATTCAGTGCAAATATTACTGTCACTACAACAGATGATATTGTAAAAGCAGACGATCAGTGTTCATTAAGGGAAGCAGTTGAATACGTCAATCAGGGCATGCCTGAAGCTGGCTATAACGGATGTGGTGGTAAAGATGCAACAGCAAAAATCATGTTGCAGGCAAATAAAGAATATTCACTGAATAGCCAAATACATATTTTAAAAGATGTGGCATTTGGCTCCGATTATCAAACCAATGTTAATGATACTGAGTCTATTGTTGGACGAAGAAATGCCATCATTAAAATGGTAGGTAAAGACCGTTTATTTCGAATTGAAAAAGCAATTGATCCAAACGCAACCACTCCTCCTGCAATGCTTAGTGTTGCTTTTGATGAGATCACTTTAAAAGGATGCGGGCAGTCGAATTGTGCGGATCAAGGTGGTTTGATTTATAACAAAGAATCGTTGGGTATCAGTAACGGTCAGCTTTTAGATGGTTCTGCCCGACAAGGTGGCGCAATTTATAATGCGGGTATATATAGCGCAAATACCGCGCTCAGTTCTGTGGTATTGTCAAAAACTTTAATTAAAGGCAATAAGGCAGCAGAGGGAGGCGTCATTTATACTGAGCTGCCATCATTTGTTATTTCTCAATCATTGATTCGAGACAATGAAACAAGCAACAGTAGCAGTTCAAATTTTGAAACACAAAATCAATTTTCAGAAGATGCATTAAAAGCGATAGGTGCTTCTGTTTTGTTTGGAGTCGTAAACAGCACGATTTTTAACAATAAAGGCTATGTGATTAAAATTTATGATGCGATGCAAGTTAATAACATCACCATGATTTTAAATAGTATGGGTTTGATTGTGAATGCACCGCAGAAGAAGGGTTATGTTGCCAATAGTATTATTGCGCAAAATGGTGCACAAGATTGTACTGTGGTGGCTGGTGGAGAAGCTGAGCAAATCAGTAATAACCTCTACTCATCAGGCTGTGCTGGGTTTAAATCGACTGCAATGGGGAATGCTCAACTGATTGCAGGCGCAACAACTGAAGGTAAATGTGACTATAGTAGCAATGGTATTTTATGTCCTTTTGCAGAGTCTCCTACGATTGCCTTAGGATATTTTTTACCAAGAATTTTACCGAGCTATAATTCAGCAGAAGACTCGTTGATTATTAATCATGGACCTGCAGCACAAGATAAAATATTGTCATGCTCAGCAACTGACCAGCGTGGCAAGAATAGAGACATAAATGCTGAATTGTGTGATCGTGGTTCAGTTGAATTGGTGATTGACACGAGTAATATCTCTCTCGTTGGACAAGACATTCTGTATGGTGAAAAAGCTAAATTTTCCATTGCTGATCAGTTGCAAGATGGGGAGTTGGTGAGCCCTGAAAAATGTAAACAGATCTTCAATCGAGATGTGGATGACAATGGTAAACCATGGCAAATCGGTTGTCTTAAAACAGTGCAAACCAATACACCGTCTAAGGGTAGCTTAGTGATTGATCAAGCGGGTGATCTGGTTTATACCCCGAATGGGAATTGGCAAGGTTCAGATGAATTTAAAATTAGTGTAGTGACATCCACAACAAGTTTTAATAAATCAGATAACCCTTATATCACGATACCTGCACGAGTTGTACAAAGAAAACCTGATGATTTTAAAGATTATAAAGTCAAAACATCTGGCGGAAGTTTAGGGTTTTTCTCTATCGTAGGTCTTATTGGATTAGCTGGTTATAGACGTTTAAAAAATAAGTAAGGGATTGACGATGAAAAACTATAAAAAAGGATTTCTGACACTTGTTATATTGTCGACCATGTCATTAATGGCGGCAGAAGATAAAACGATTTATGTCACGACTTTTGATGATGAAGATGGGACAAATCCTGACAAGTGTTCTTTGAGAGAAGCATTACACGCTGCTGCCATACACAAAGCTTATGGTGGCTGTAGTGCTGGGCAAATATATTCAACAGTGCCGAACGTGATTCAGTTAGAAGCAGGTGAGTATAAGTTAAACAAAGAGTTAAGACCAAATTCTGATGTCTCTATCGTTGGGAAAGAACCAGGAGACTACAGTCGCCCTGATGTACTCACCAACCAATTTCCTGCGGCAACGCCAATCAAAACCACAATTTCTGGTCAAGGCAATTCACGTATTTTTAATACCATCTATGAAAATAAACCAGGCTTAGTGCTCAATGATTTAATTTTAAAAGATGGTTCAAGTTTAGGTGACAGTAATTACAGCGTTGGTGGGGCAATTTATGCAGGTGGAGCACTGACTTTAAATAATGTCACTGTCCTGAATTCCAAGGCAAAAGTTGGTGGTGCGATTTATTTAAATGATGTGACCAGTTCACTCAATATAAATTATGGCGTTTTTGATGGAAATAGTGCGGACCAAGGCAGTGTACTTGGGATGACGTGCTCAGATAATTTGGGATTTACGACACGTACCATTGGAATAAACTATGCAAGTTTTCTGAGAAATGGATCTGAAAATAGCCTAAGTATGTTTAGCTTTTGTGGACAACCTTCGGTTACATTTACCGCCAATACCATTAGCAACAACATAGCAAATTCAAATCAAGGCAGCATTATTCAATTCACGCAAACGACCCCGCAAGGAAAGGTGAATTTGAGTGATAATTCTGCATTAAGTTTAGTGAGCAATACCATTGTTAGAAATACAGCATGGTCAACATTGTTATATGGTTTTAATGGAATAAAAGCATTAAGTAATAATATATTGGCCTACAATACTGGCAAGTCTTGTCGTTATGCAGATGGTGATGTCAGCAAGGTTGAAAAATCAGGTGTTGTATTGAACTATAATGCTTTGACAATGTCCGCTGGAAATGATCAATGCGAAGTTGCAGAAGAAGTCAGGAAAGACGACAAAGACAATACCTTTGATGTCAGCAATATTAACTTCTCAACACTTTTAAATGAGCTTGAGCCACCTAGTGAATCTACTGGTTTTATGCCAATGTATTTTCCTAAAAACTTAGGGACAGACAAAGATCTGGTGGATATCGGTTATACAGGCTGTAGTGGTAAAGATCAGCGTGGTGTAACTCGTGTCATTGCAGAAAATTCGAATGGTGAAAATGATGTTGCCAACTCTTGTGATATTGGCTCAACTGAAGTTTTACGCTTAACGGCAAATAATCTTAGCGCAACCAATAGTTCTGTCGTAGAAATGTTGAACTCTTATCAAACTGTACTGGATAATTATAATAAGTTATTGGAAGATCCAGCGACCAATAAAGATTATATTCCTTTTTATAAAATACAGTCTGAGACGTACAGTAACTTAATCAAATACACCAAATCTGAGCAGAAATATCGGACAATATTTGTGGATCCTTTTGCCGCGAATCTGCCTGCCGAGATCGTAACAAAAGATGCAAATGGTCAAGATACACGTCTGGTAAAACATTTAAATACGGATAACTATACAGTAACTGTAAAAGCGCTTGGTGTGGGCACATTGAATGATAAAAAGGTATTTGTAGGCAAAGAAGATCCAAACTTTAAATGTGAATGGAATCCAAATCTGAAGAGAATCATGTTATGGCGTATCAATGATAATGTTACACCATCAGGTGATAATGAATTCTGTAGTTATCAGTTGCAATTAATTGCAGATCCAAGCATAAAATCTTCTGCATATATCATTGGAAGCTTTACCAATATTGCACCAATCGCTAAAGACGCAACATTGAATATTGAATATGGTTCAACCAAACCATTGGATGTTGATTTACTGCAATATGCCAATGATGACGGTGATGGAAATGTTGCAGCCTTAACAGCAAAACCGAATAAACCAAAATTCTATGTCAATCCAGAAGGGATTGAGCTGCCTATTCGAATTGCAAATACCATTGACCCTGTAGTGATTACATCAGACCGTAGTGGACCATGTCCTGGCGATGACGGTAAATATACCTGTTATAGCGGTAAGGTTCATATCCAACTCAGAAGTACACTTGATCCATTCAGTTATAATTTTACTTACTATGTGTATGATGCTGATGGGAAAATTTCAAATTCAGCGACAGTGAAATTGCAAAACTCAGGAACAGCACCAGGCAGTCCACGTGTCAGTGGTGGTGGGGCGTTTGGATGGGTGAGTTTATTTGGTTTGTTTGGATTGGTCGGGTATCGTCGCTATCAGATGTATAAACAAGCGAAATAACAATTGAGGTTTATAAAACCAGCTTTTCGAAGCTGGTTTTTTTATATCTGTATATTTTTTGCTATTTAGTTAGGCTTTAAGCTGAATTTGTATTATAAGTTTTAATTAGACAGGGTGAGTCTGATGATTGCCCTTAAATCATTGAAAAATTATTCATTTTGAACTGATATGAAACAATTTACTGTACTGACTCCACTTGAACAGATTTCTTGTAATGCTGATGAATTGCTTTCCATTAAACGTAATGACCTCGTTCCATTGTTAGATAATCAAACCCGACTCAATTTGTATGCGGATCAATTAATCCAAGCACAGTCGGTACTGTTAAAAAGTATTGATCCGAATTTGACACAAAAGTTAAGTCAAATTATTGCGCAAATTATTGAGCAGTTATCAGCATCAAAGAAAAAGTTGAACCAAAGAAAATTCAACGCCATACAAAAATGGTTGGGCTTAGATTTAGAGTTTAGTGTTGGTCAAGTAAAGTATTTAAGAGATTTAGAGAGCTCAATTGATGAAGCCAAACAATTAAGCCAACGATTGCAAGTTGAAATTCAAAAGTCAGAATCTCGTTTTCAACAAGCCAATGGTCTAAGAGAGCAAATGGCAAAATATATTCGTGCAGCACAGGAATTTTTAGATGAATATCCTGTGTTTGTGCAACAACGTCATCCTTTGGATAATTTTTCCGAGCGTTTGTCAAAAAAGATCAACACTTTGCAGACTTTACAAGCCAGTAATGATATTGCATTGGCACAGATGCAGTTAACGCAACAACTTTCCTTAACATTATTGGATCGTTTTAATGAAGCGCAACACGTCTTAATTCCTGCATGGCAGTATCATGTGAAACAGAGCAGTGCACAAAATTCTTTGGTGACGACTGAAGAACTTGATAAAAGTCGTGATAAATTAATTCAATCTTTAAAGAAATCATTAGAAAATAAATAGGGTAGATCTATGAGCGATTCGAATCAGCAACCATTAACAACACAAGCAGATTCTATGACAGCAAAAACAACAGAATCAAATTCTCCACTAGAAATCCAAAAATTTGAACAATTGAATCTCAAAGAAATTGGTTTAAATACAGAGGATTTTAATGAGGTTGTTAATGCCCATAAAGACTTGGCAAATATTAACCATGCAGCAGTTGCTGAGTATGGAAAAAATATTGCAAGCAAGACCTCCTCTTATACTGATGAATTATTGAATCTGGTTAAAAATAAAGACCTCGATGTGACTGGGCAAAAGTTGAATGAAGTGGTACAAGTTGCACAACAGCTCAACACATCGAGTATTTTGAACCAATCAAAAAGTTCAGGATTTATTGGCAGTCTTTTAAATAAGTTTAAAGGCGCAAAACAAAGTTTTGACCAACATTTTAATACCACCAAAGAACAAATTGATTCACTGGTTAAAGAAATTGAAACTTCGCAAACGGGTTTAAAAGCACGTGTAGATACCTTGGACCGTATGTTTAACGGTGTACAGGAAGAATATCGTCAATTGGGGATTTATATTGCAGCTGGGCGGATTAAGCAAGAGGAAGTACAACAAGAGATTGCCTATTTATCTGCACAAGAACAAGATCAAAAAACCAATCAACGTGTTTATGACCTCAATCATTTAGCCAATAATTTAGAAAAAAGAGTCAGTGATTTACAAGTTCTGCAACAATCTGCAATGCAAACTTTGCCAATGATTCGAATCATTCAGTCAAATAATATGATGTTGGTTGATAAATTCTATGCCATTAAAAACATCACATTACCAGCATGGAAAAACCAAATTAGTTTAGCGATTTCTTTAAATGAACAACGCAACAGCGTACAACTTGCCAATACGATTGATGACGCGACCAATGAGCTGTTAAAACGCAATGCCGATTTGCTCCATCAGAATTCAGTAGATACAGCCAAAGCCAATCAACGTTCAGTGATTGATATTGAAACACTTGAACATGTTCAAAATACCCTCATTAAAACAGTGAATGATGTGATTCAGATCCAAAAAGAGGGCATGCAAAAGCGTGAAGAGGCTTCAACCCGAATCAAAGCTTTGCAGTCGAACTTACAGCAGTTGGTCTTGGACAATACTGCGCAGCAATCTTGAAATCAATCTTAAATGTGCTCATTGATGTCTTGAATAAAGGTGTAATACTTGACTGAAAAAAATCAACATGCTGTAGATATTCAGCAAATAGAACATGGATTAAAAATGTTGCAACGCCGTAAGTGGAATCTTACGGCAGCAGCAGTGGTACTGTCCGCTGTTGGTGTAGCAAGTTTGATTTCTTTATTTTTTCAGCAGGAATGGGTCTTTAACATGTTTGGGGTGGCTCAACATGTGCATCAATTGCATCTACCTTATATGGTTGATCAGCAATTAAGAGACGCAATTTATCAACCTGATTATTTGATGAACGCTTTTTCATGGTTGGGTTGGTTAATTTTAAAATTGATCGTTTCTTTTATTGGGGCATTTTTTGTCATTAAATTACTTAAAAAGTTACGATTTTTCTTAGTTCGTTTTCAGTCATTTATACTCAAATTTGTTGCATGGCTCATCGCTTTTATTGTGATATGGTCAGGTTTGACCTATGTACAATATGATCTAAAAGATGAGGGTGACAAAGAACTCAAAGCTTTTGTTCGTTATGATCAAAATATTCAACACAGTAATATTTACCAATATCTCAATAAATCTGAATTGCCAGAGCCTGTACAAAATTATTTATTGGCACAGACCGCATTAATGCACAAACCTGTAGATCAAGTGGTTGCAATAGTCTATGCAGAAAAGCTCATCAAAGCAGAGCAAGGCGATCCTCAATTCTTAGAATATGGATTTAAGCCAGAACAGTTATGGACGATTCAACATCAAGTATTTGATCAAGCGGTTTCACCACTTGCCAAAGGTGTAGAAACGCAAGTGAATCGTGCAAATTTTTGGTCTAATATTGTCGAAAAGATATTATGGGGAATTGGGGCAATTGGCTTAGTGTTAGGGTTATTCTTCTATTTGATTGCTTATCGGATGAGCAAACGTTTACAGCGGATCGGTCATCGGATGAGTTAATGTTGTAACTGTGATAGCCCGGATTTCAAGTGAATAAAAGGCACTTTTCACTTTGATGAAAAGTGCTTTTTATGGTGTGATTGGAATTAACTAAGCTACATCTTTTGCTCGTTGGGTAATGAGTTCCTTGAGTTCAAGTGTATCGAAAGTTTTATCCCAAATTTCACCATCAACTAAATAGTAAGGGGTTGGGTGCTTACCAAAGCTCTGTACATAATGGGTAATTTCAGCTTGTTTATCCGCAACTTCTTTATGCTGAATCGAACGTAGTACTTTATTGCCGTCCAGCCCCATACCTTCAATGACTTGTTTCAGCACTTCAGGATTAGCAATGTCTTTACCATGCGCAAAAATAGCGTGAAATAAAGCTTGGGTTAAAGCAAACTGATCAAAGACATTATCCAAAGCTAAAATTGCCTGATGCGCCAAGCGACTATTGGGCATACGTTTCATATGCTCAATATCAACGGTTAAGTCTTGACTATATGCAGCAAATTTTGCCATATCGAGTTTACGATTTGCCTCTTTAGTTCCGTATTTTTCAGTCAAATATTGGTAAATATCGAGGCCTTGTTCCGGAATTTCTGGTAAAACTTGCACAGGTAATAATTCGATTTTTTTCGCCGTAGGCTGATTCCAATGCTGTTTAAGTTTTTCAAACGCAACATAGCTCATTGGATAGACGATATCGAATACGAACTCTATTTTCATTGTTTTACCTCATCACTGATGTATTTAGAAATTGTGATTAAGTACACGTTGTTGTACTTAATAGGAGAAACGACAACATCAATTTAGCTTAAAACTTTGTGCAATCGTCGCGCACGTTTTTTTGTAGAAAGATGGTCGAAGAAATATTATTTTTATTGAAAATTAATTTAATTTTAAGTTTCGAGGTTGCAATGATTTCGATTGATTTTATCGACAATGCCCCGATATAGAAAAGGAATTTAAAAATTTAAGTATGATAAGGGGGGAAGCAATGATGCATATTAAACAGATAAAGGTTAAACTAAAAAACCGATTGATTTAATGAAAACAAACTGTTTTATCTATTTTTTAAATAGACGTAATATATATTCAACGAAAGAAATTTACTCCCTTGGAGATTGTTAGCATGTTAGATACAAATACTTCTGCTCAATTAAAAACTTTGTTAGAGCGTCTTGAAAGCCCAATTGAAATTGTTGCTTCTTTAAATGGTTCTGAGAAATCAGATAAAATTAAAGAGTTGGTAACAGAAATTGCGGCACTTTCAGATCAAGTCACAGCACGTTTTGATGGTCAAAATGAGCGTAAACCTAGCTTTGGTATCGCAAAAGTAGGTGAGCAACCACGTGTATTCTTCGCTGGTTTGCCAATGGGACATGAGTTCACTTCACTGATCTTGGCTTTGTTACAAGTTTCTGGTTATGCACCAAAAGTTTCTGATGAAGTTTTGGCGCAAGTGAAAGGCTTGAATCTTACAGCAAACTTTGATGTGTTTGTTTCTTTAAGTTGCCATAATTGTCCAGATGTTGTTCAAGCATTGAACTTAATTGCGATTAATAACCCTGGTACGACTGCAACCATGATTGATGGTGCATTCTTCCAAGATGAAGTTGAAGAACGCAAAATTTTAGCTGTCCCGATGGTTTTCCAAAATGGCGAACATATTGGTCAAGGTCGTATGACTTTGGAAGAAATCGTTGCGAAATTAGACAGCGGTGCTGCGGCTAAAGATGCTGAAAAGCTGAATGCTAAAGACGCGTTTGATGTATTGGTGATTGGTGGTGGACCTGCTGGTGCAACATCTGCGGTATATGCTGCACGTAAAGGGATTCGTACAGGTATTGTTTCTGAGCGCTTTGGTGGTCAGGTTATGGATACCATGGATATTGAAAACTTTATTTCAGTTCAGAAAACTCAAGGTCCAAAGTTTGGTTCTGATATGGAAGCACATGTACGTGAGTACGGTGTGGACATTATGAACTTACAAAAAGTAAAAAACATTGTAGGTGCGGATCAAACAACCAATGGTTTGGTTAAAGTTGAACTGGAAAATGGTGCAAAACTTGAATCAAAAACAGTCATCTTGTCAACAGGTGCACGTTGGAGAGAAATGAATGTACCTGGCGAGAAAGAGTATAAAACACGTGGTGTTGCATACTGCCCACATTGTGATGGTCCATTATTCAAAGGTAAAAAAGTTGCTGTGATTGGTGGTGGTAACTCTGGTGTGGAAGCAGCGATTGACCTTGCTGGTATTGTTGAGCATGTTACCTTGATCGAGTTTGATACTAAACTACGTGCTGACCAAGTACTTCAAGATAAGCTCAATAGCTTGCCAAATACTACAGTGATCATGAATGCACTTTCTACGGAGGTGATTGGTGATGGTTCTGTCGTGACAGGCTTGAAATATAAAGATCGTGCCACTGATGAACTTCATACCCTTGAACTTGCAGGAATCTTTGTACAAATTGGCTTATTACCAAATACAGATTTCCTAAAAGAAACTGCTGTAGAACTTTCTAATCGAAATGAAATTGTGGTGAATGATCGCAATGAAACCAATGTGAAAGGTGTCTTTGCTGCAGGTGACTGTACAACCGTACCTTATAAACAAATCATCATTGCCGCTGGTGAAGGTGCAAAAGCTTCTTTATCTGCATTTGATTATATTATTCGTTCAGGTCAATAATGACTTGAACACTGTTGAAGTGTAAAGTCAGCATAGTCTCGATGATACTGACTTTAGCACTGTTAAACTGATGGCTTTACCCTTGATAGGAATTGAGTTGCTAACAGCTCAATTCCTTTTTTGTCATAAATGTTGAATGACTTTATAGGGTTGTTTTTGTCTGTAGATTTCTAACGAGTGTTCGGGTTTTTTCTTCAGCAGCAAGTATAGAGTTTTCTAGCAACGTGCCGCCAGTTTCCTGATGTTCAATGGCGATTTCATGAATTTTTTTGATCCCGATAAAATTAAATGCAGTTTTTATAGCAGGCTCTACATGGTTGGCAAAAGGCGCATCAGCTGAATCAAAATCATGTCCACCACGAGCAGAAAGAAGTACCAGATTTTTTTGATCATCGATCAGACCTGAATATGGCTGTGCTTGGGTGATATCAAAAGAATAGGTTTTATTCATACGCACAAGATGATCAATATAGGCTTTTAGATGAGCAGGAGGTCCAAAGTTATACATGGGTACGCCCAGTACAATTACATCCGCCCATTGTATTTCTTCAATCAGTTCATCACTGAGTTTTAAGCGTTGTTGTGCTTTTTCTTCGGATTCTGCATAGCCGAATTCTGAAATGATCCATTCTTCATCAATATAAGGTATGGGATCTTGTCCTAAATCACGATACTTAATATCAATAGATGAATCATTTTCACGCCATTGTTGAATAAATAATTCCGTCAAACGTCTGCTTAAAGAACCATGTGGGTGTGTTCCAGAAATACCACTTCTTAAACTGGTGTCTATTTTAAGTATATTCGTCATATTAATACGCTGTTGTTGATGTATTCATTATGATTTTTATTTAATTTGAAAAAAACGACAAACGATAAAAATACATGTTATAAATGAATTTAATTCATCCATGCATGTGATTTCATGGCTTTACATAATACACTCGAACAATTGTTGGCTTTTCAATATGTCGCAGAAGAACTGAGCTTTAAGAAAGCAGCAGATCAGCTCTTTTTAACGCCAACGGCTTTAAGCCATCGCATCAAAAAGCTAGAACAGCAATTGAATTTACAATTGTTTGAACGACGCACAAGATCAATTACGCTGACACCTGAAGGGGATTATTTGTTGAAGCATGTGCGGACTGGATTTGAACAGATTCAATCTGCTTTACATCAACTTGAACAGCATAAACAACGACTTTTCACTATCACAACGACACCATCATTTGCAAGTGAATGGATCATTCCGCATTTGCCCGAATTGCAACAGCGTTTCCCCAATATTATGTTTCGGGTGCATGCAAGTTATGATTTGGTCAATATGGCTTCCGGTCTATATGATTTAGCGATTCGTTATGGTTCTGGAGGCTATCAGCATGTCAATGCTGAATTTCTTGCAACGGATGAATATGTTGCTGTTGGACATGCCTCTTTAGATATAGAATCAATGGATTGGGCGAGCGTGCCATTGATTCACTTTACTTGGGGCGATGAATACTGCCCTAATTTGGTCAATTGGCAAAAATGGTTTGAAAAACAAGGTCTGCACATACATGCAGGACAACCACAAGTGTTTTATACACAGGAAAGCCATGCAATTCAGGCGGTATTGTCAGGGCAGGGCGTAGCATTATTAAGCCGTACCGCAATTGCCAATGACTTAAAACTCGGACGTATGAAAATTGTTTCTGAACATATTGAAACAGCATGGAACTATTATTTATTGACATTGCCTAACGCAGATTTTGTTGTTGAAGAGGTCAAAAGATGGTGCAGAGAGAAATTTTCACAAGATTATTTGGACTAATTCAATAAGAAAAAGCCAAAGTGTTCCCCAAATACACTTTGGCTTCTCCTTAATTTTATTGTTTTACCCTGTTAATGAGCTGCGCTGCCACTGCCCAATTCCATGTTGTTTATTGTTGTTGTTATTTGCTGATATATTGATAAAGCAAAATACGTTCCAAGATCAGCACTTGTTAAAAAAACTTTCTATCCAAAGAAACTTAGATAATGAAAACGATTTAACAATTGCGCTTGGCTTTCAATCTGCTCAGGATTTTGAACGATGCATTCAATAGGACAAACATCTACACAAGTTTGGCGATCATAAAATCCAACGCATTCTGTACAACGTTCGCTATCGATTTCATAAATATCCTGACCCTCAAAAATTGCTTGATTGGGACACTCTGCAACACACATATCACAATTGATGCATTTATCAGTAATCATTAAAGCCATTTTGATATCCTATACTGCTTGGTAAGCCAATGATGACGCTGAAATATCAGCAGTTGAATTAGGTAAGTTTCTAATTAATAAAGCATATTGCATATCAACATCCGCAGGGATTGGGATTTCGACAATATGCCCAGATCCTTTTGCATCCACAATAGGCTGTCTCTTTTTGTCCAATATCTGATTAAGCGTAAAGGTGATATTGCCCGATGTTGTCATCAGCTCCAGCGAGTCTCCGACTACAAAGCGATTTTTTACATCAATTTTGATGTAATCCTCATTTCTTTCTAGCACTTCGCCCACAAATTGTTGATGGTCAAAACGAGATGAGCCCGTTTCATAATTTTGATATTCAGCATGCACATGTCTGCGTAAAAAACCTTCGGTATAACCACGATTTGCTAAACCTTCGAGTTGTGTCATCAAAGCCCAGTCAAACGGTTTACCCAGTTGTGCATCATCAATCGCTTTACGGTAGATTTGCGCCGTTCTTGCGCAATAAAAGTAAGATTTGGTGCGTCCTTCAATTTTTAAAGAATGGATGCCCATCTTGGTTAAGCGATCTACATGTTGAACGGCACGTAAGTCTTTAGAATTCATGAAGTAGGTGCCATGCTGATCTTCTTCAGCAGCAAACATATCTTCTTCATGACGTTGTAATAAAACCGGCTCGCCAAATTGATGTTGTTGTATGGCGTGTTGCTCGTCGGCATCTTTATTGTTGCAACATACTGATGCTGTCTCCAGTGATTGGACTGGAATGACATCCCCAGATGCATCTTCTGCTGCTTCGTGAATATTGTACTCCCAGCGACATGCATTGGTGCAAGCGCCTTGATTTGCATCACGTTTATTCATATAGCCTGAAAGTAAGCAACGACCGGAATAAGCCATACAGAGTGCACCATGTACGAAAACTTCAATTTCCATATCGGGTACATTCTGCTTAATTTCCTCAATTTCTTCGATAGATAACTCACGTGACAAAATCACACGAGTGAGTCCCATATTTTTCCAAAACTTCACTGTTGCCCAATTGACTGCATTTGCTTGTACAGATAGATGAATCGGCATCTGTGGAAAGTTCTCTCGTACCATCATAATCAAGCCTGGATCCGACATGATGAGCGCGTCTGGTTGCATTTCAATGACAGGTGTAAGGTCGCGAATGAAGTTTTTTAATTTAGCATTATGCGGTTGGATATTGACCACAACATAAAATTTTTTACCCAACGCATGTGCTTCGGAAATTCCAATTTTTAAATTGGCATGATCAAATTCATTATTACGAACTCTTAAACTATAGCGAGGTTGACCTGCATATACAGCATCTGCACCGTAGGCAAATGCATAACGCATATTTTTCAGTGAACCTGCTGGAGAGAGAAGTTCTGTAATGTGAGAGATGCGCATAAAAATCTAAAGGCATACTAAAAATATGGTTTTATTGTAAGGGTTTAAAAATAAGATTCAACCTAGTAAAACACTCAGGATTATTAGGTTGATTTACAGTTAAAAATAAATTAATTCAATCATTTATGTTTAATTTATATTCCTTTTATGCACGTCGATAAGAATTATTTCACTCTTTTTAATGCTTGATTGATAATAATTTCACCATCTTCTTTAGAAAATGGATGTAATTGTGGGGCAGGTAATATGTCTAAAACCATTTCAGAAGGACGGCATAAACGAACACCTAATTCAGTGACGACGAAAGGACGATTAATCAGAATAGGGTGTTGCAGCATGAGTTCGATGAGCTGATCATCATTGTATTGTTGCCGTTCTAAATTTAAAACTGTGTAAACTTCAACATTTTTACGTAGTACATCTTTGATAGATAAACCCGATTGTTGGATGAGCTGAATTAACTGTTGTTTGCTGGGTGGATGATTTAAATACTCAATGATTTCTGGCTCTATTCCCGCATTGCGAATCAGTGCAAGAGTATTGCGGGAAGTCCCACAGTCAGGATTGTGATAAATTTTAATTTGAGATGACATAGATTTTATGGCGCCATAGTGATTTGTGATCTTGTATTTATATATGGATATGCGTATATTCGCAATACAGAATATGGTGAATGAATAAATTGAGCAATCGTTATGCATCAAACAGATTTCTTTAAATGCTTATCCGACCCGACACGTCTAGATATTTTAAAAATGTTGGTGGCAAAAGACAGTGTTTGTGTATGTGAAATCACAGAGGTCTTGAATTTAAGTCAACCTAAGATTTCAAGACACTTGGCTTTGTTGAGAAATCTATCAATTGTATTGGATCAACGAAAAGGGCAATGGGTGTATTACCGATTGAATCCTGAACTTCCTGATTGGGCGAATGAAATATTAAATATTATTACCTTGGCAAATCACAACCTGATAGAAAAACATTCAGGTCTGATGAATATTAGTCATTGCTGTGAGTAAATCATGATGCGTTTCTCCCAGCAGACTTCGAAAATGTCTTTTCTTGATCGACATCTGACATTATGGATTTTTATGGCTATGGCATTCGGAATTGCTATTGGCATATTTTTCCCGCAGGTATCGACAAATTTAAATCATTTAAGTTTAGATTCAGTCAATATTCCGATTGCGATGGGTCTCATTTTAATGATGTACCCACCACTTGCCAAAGTGGATTATAAAACGCTACCACAGGTATTTAAGGACAAGCGAACACTGCTTTTATCTTTATTGCAAAATTGGTTGATTGCACCGTGTTTGATGTTTGTTTTAGCCATTATTTTTTTACATCAGTATCCTGAATATATGACGGGTTTGATCCTGATTGGACTGGCGCGCTGTATTGCCATGGTGTTGGTATGGAATAATTTGGCTGGCGGTGACAATCAGTACGTTGCGGCTTTGGTTGCTTTCAATAGCATTTTTCAAATTCTCTTTTTTAGTAGCTATGCTTGGTTGTTTCTAGGTATTTTACCTCCGTATTTTGGTGTAGAAGCTAAATTCATTGACGTCGGTTTTTGGACCATTACTCATGCTGTTTTAGTCTATTTGGGCATTCCATTTCTTTTGGGTTTTTTGAGCCGTGTGATACTGGTCAAAATGAAGGGGGTAGATTGGTATACAAATATTTTCATCCCTAAAATCAGCCCAATCAGTTTACTGGCATTATTGTTTACCATTGTGGCAATGTTCAGCTTAAAAGGGGCTGATGTGATTAGTCTTCCTTTAGATGTATTGCGGATTGCGATTCCATTGGTTCTGTATTTTGTACTGATGTTTTTCCTAAGCTTTTTTATGAGTAAATGGATAGGAAATGATTATGCCAAAACAACGGCTATTTCATTTACGGCTGCAGGCAATAATTTTGAATTAGCGCTAGCGGTTGCGATTGCCACCTTTGGTTTGGCATCGCCTGTTGCCTTTACAACGATCATTGGTCCATTGGTAGAAGTTCCAGTTCTGATTTTATTGGTGGGGGTATCGTTGAAATTACATAAAACAGTATTTCAAAAAATTCAATAAACCAGAACTCAATAAATCAGAACTCAATGAAACATAGGACTGAGCGAATAATCGCAGTAAATCAATTATTCAGAGGCTTCGAGTTTTTTGATGATTTGACAGTGATCAATGGTGGTATTTAATGAACAGGACTGACGTAATTGTTGTAATTGAGATTTAAAATTTTGCAATTCATGAATACGCGTTTCGACATGTTGAATATGTTCTTCGATCAACTGATCGATCACTTGACAATCCTGTTCAGGATGCTGAATTTGTTCTAAAAGTTGGGTAATTTCATGTAAGGTCATGTCCAATGAACGACAGCGTTTGATAAAAATCAGTCGTTTTAAGCAATCTTCATCATAGTATTTATAATTGTTTTCTGCGCGATAGCTGGACTGAATGAGCTGTTTTTTTTCATAAAAACGTACAGTATCAGTTGAAAGCTGAGTTTTTTTTGCAAGATCACTGATTAAATACTGCTGCATGATTATTCCTCTATTTTTTGCTTGACCTTGGACTTACTCCATAGTTTTAAATAGCAGTATAGCTTAATTTGATTATTGTCTATACCGCTCTTGCAATTGCATTAAAAAAAAGATCATGAGGTTGCTTGTGCAAAGACAAATCAACAACTGATATTTCACTCAGGAGATATGTCATGGCATGTACATGTAGTCATGAACCTGCACCACAAAAACCGAATAGTAAGTTTAGAACGGCTTTGTGGATTGCTTTATTTATTAATCTTGCCATGTTTTTTGTCGAGCTTATAGGCGGTGCTTATGCACACTCTTCAGCACTATGGGCTGATTCACTCGACTTCTTTGGTGATGCTGTCAATTATGCAGTTTCTTTAGCTGTTTTAGGGGCAAGTTTGTATTGGCGGGCAACGGTTGCATTATTTAAAGGCGCAATCATGGCAATTTTTGGATTTGTGGTAATTGCAAAAACTGTTTATGCATATATACAGGGGATTCCGCCCGAAGCAATCACAATGGGCGTTATTGGTGTCCTTGCACTTATTGCCAATGTGATTTCAGCTGTTGTACTTTATGCCTTTAGGGATGGGGACTCGAACATGCAATCTGTTTGGTTGTGTAGCCGCAATGATGCGATTGGGAATGTCGCGGTAATTTTTGCTGCAATCGGTGTATTTGGTACGGGAAGTATGTTCCCTGATTTGATTGTCGCAGTGATTATGGCAACTTTAGGGTTAACGGGTGGATATCAGGTGATTAAAAAAGCGAATCAAGAACGTAAACAACATACTGCCTCACAACCAGCTTTAGAGTCGCGTTAAATTAAAGTATAGGGGGATGGGGGATATAAGACCTTCGACTCGGATATGTATGAAAAGCGCATCTTGATTGAGAAACGTGGATCGAAGTGAAAAATATTGATGATTTTTGTTTTTGGTTGAGTTCGTATCCAGAGGGAATATCGACTGAGCAATTTTTACTCAATCCTAATAGTGCAAGTTTTGCTAATAAAGCTTCACTTTGATTTTACTGCTGTCGTTTTAAAGAAATATCCTGCTCACCCTTAATATCGTTGGTATTCATGGCGCTATACCGCAAAATATGATCGCAGTGCCAGCAAATGATGCCAATTAAACATGTTAGATAAAATTTGGCTGATGAAAAAACATTAAATTGTTGCAGTACAAATTTTCATTTTGCTCCAAAAATTATTCCACAGAGATAAATATTCAGACTGAATTTGCTGTAGATGTTGTTGATTTTCTGATGAGTAGCATTGTGCAAGCAATGTCCAAATATCATCTTGATGATTGTCATCATTGGCGAGTGTTGAAGCCTCCTGGTCAGCCAGACCATGACATGCATAGTAGCCCTCGATATAGATGCTATTATAAATCGCCATATTGTTTCGCAATGCTTCACTAAATTTGATCACCTGTAGTTCTGTGCACGCCAAAATCAGCAGAAGGTCAGCATAAGAGGACAAATGTTTTTGTATATACTCGGCGAGTGCATATGCTTCGATTTGAGTTTTACTTTGATCCAATGGTTCTAGGTCTAACTGCTGCATTAATTTTAAGAAATACACCAGATGAGATTTAGCAGCTGAACTCTGTTCAAGTTGATGGGTATTGAAACCCAATTCATCAATTAAATTGAGCGACAGCAAGTAACGTGCATAAATTTTTGATGCGATTCTATTTTCTTCTAAGATATTTGAGTTTTGTTCCAACTTGTACGCTTGGTAGATTACCATGCTTAAAGCATCAGTAAAATTTTTAACGATAGCAGTAAAATAATTGATATGGATAAATTTTAATTGATCCAAACTAAATTGGCATTGATGAAGTTGCTCTAATATTGGATGTTTAAATAGAGGATGTTGTTGTGTCAGTCGCTTGAGATGATTTACAGCTTGAGTATTTTGTTGCCATATTTCAGGTTTTAAAGAATTTTGGATGAACTGCAGCAACTCAAGACGAGTATGTTCTGATTGCGTAAAAGAGAATATGTTCATATGCTGCATTGAAATTTTAATTTTACCGTTTTTATCATAGTCAAAAATAAATTAATTTGCTAGTATTAACTCAATTTTAATATTTTATATTTCAGACACTTGCCCTTTGTTCAAGATTGTTTTGTGCAAAAAATCTATGTTGTTGCAAATTTAAGATATAATTCCTATCATATCGTGAAGTAACGCCTATATATGTGCTGCTCTTATAAGCTAATGCCTTAATTTTAATCTTAAATTTTTATACGTTGGGTAAAAATAAATGTCAAAAAAAGAGGACATCATTAATACAGCGCTGAAACTCTTTAATTCTTATAGCTATAATTCTATTGGTATAGACCGGATTATTAGTGAGTCAGGCGTTGCAAAAATGACGTTTTATAAGTATTTCCCATCTAAAGCGAAATTGATTGAAGAGTGTTTAGTGACTAGAAATCATAATTTGCAACAATCACTAGGTGCTGCTATAGCCGAGTGTGATCCTGACGATTATTTATCTCATATCAAAGCTATTTTTGTGTGGTACAACGCTTGGTTTCATTCAGCAGATTTTAATGGTTGTATGTTCCAAAAAGCGGTTGAAGAAATTTCAAAAATATATCCTTCATCATTGCAACCAGCGATTGATTATAAGGAATGGTTAAAAGGGCATTTGAGTCATGCTCTACGTCATTTAGGCATCAAACAAGATGTTCAAATGGCAAGTTTTTTGTCGAGTATCCTTGATGGAATGACAATTCAAGCGCAAATTGATCCCAAGCAAGTGAGTTTAGATGATTATTGGAAAAGAGTAGAAACTTTGATCCAAATGGAATTGGCAGTCGCTTCTTAATATTGAATATTCGCAGGACAGTTTATGTCGAATTGAAGCTTATGCATAAATTTATGTTCAAGCTTCACTGTCGAATATTAAAATAAAAAAGCGCGATAACTTTATGCTATCGCGCTTTGCTGATAAGTTTCTTATGTACTTAACGCTTATTGCATTCACAATCAACGTTAAGATGATGAGATGCTTAAGCGTCTTCTTATATTTATTTCTTTTACCCTCTGAATGCACATGTCATTCGGTTTTATTTCAGCTAAATAGACAGACTTGTCTGTTTGAGTGAATTATAAAGAATCTGTTGTTTTTTACAACAGGTACTTTGTGAATTTGTTTAAACTTTTACCAAATGGCTCAGGTTTGGTGAAAATATATCCGATTTCAATCAGTTTTGTCTCTGATTTTATGCTTCTTCAAAAATTATTTACTGA
The DNA here is from genome assembly GCF_001005515.1 of Acinetobacter sp. Ag2. Taxonomy (NCBI): domain Bacteria; kingdom Pseudomonadati; phylum Pseudomonadota; class Gammaproteobacteria; order Moraxellales; family Moraxellaceae; genus Acinetobacter; species Acinetobacter sp. Ag2. Next base: position 29,805 of record NZ_LBNA01000041.1, on the reverse strand, counting down.
CTTTAATCCATATTGAAACAAATATTTATCTTTAATGGATAGAAACGTATTTAATTTTTTGCCAAAGCAAAGTATCCAAAGCGTTGTAATTAATTGTTGCAAATAGCATGAATCCAAATTTTCAATAAAACTGAGATGAGTTGCGGTTGTTATGTAGATTTCATCATTCAATCTAGATGGATAGTCATATATTCAATCTGTTAAGAAATTCATAGGGTAAAATATATTTCTCTTAATCAATAGAATCAATGCGATGAATTTATTGTTTAATCATATAAAAACTTTCATTGCCACCGTTTGCATCTAAAGTTTAAATCGTTTTACGTAGGCGATACGATGCGATGCTTTACTTTGCTCAAGCAATTTTTGTTTAACGGTAGTCTTGCGCTGCAACCAAAGCGGTGCTTGGTTTTTGCTCATATACACCCGCTTAACATGACAACATCCATTTCATCTCATGATAGAAAGATCATCGACTATTCAAAAGTAAAAAATAAATGAATCTCTAAAAGCTTCTAATAATTTGTATAAAAGTATAAAGCACATCGGTTATGTATGATTGAAATCAAATCATGTGTATGAATAATCAGGCGGTTTGACAATAAATAAAGTCAATCTTTAACTGATGCTTTGTTTTTAGCAAAAGTTAAGTGTTTACATGATGACATTATTGCGCTTTCGCCTGTTTACTCAACTGATATAAGTTTTCGATCATTTCTTCAATATTGTGCTGATTTTCAGTAAAGCTATTCTCCTTGATATATTGTTTGAGATGATCCAAGGTGTTTTTTCCATATTCGAGCAATTGTATTTGTTGGTGAATCAAAGCTTGTTTTTCATCAATGAGTTGGTTGGAAAGTATATTGCAGTTTTCAGATGCAGGCTGTTGACTTAACTCAAGGATATGTTTGATTTCTATTAAGCTAAAACCAATGCTTTTTAGCGCAATAATAGATTTGATCTGCTGTTCATGATGCGCTTGATAGTTTCTATAACCATTTTTCAAACGATCTGGGACAAGTATTTTTAATTCTTCGTAGAAGCGTAGCGTATCTGGAGATACGCCATGCTTTTTTGAAAATTGACTAATATTCATTTTATTTTTTCTCGTTAAAAGTGTCGGAACATGGATTTGAATCTAAGTTATAAGTTTCAACATAAGTCTTAAATGATACATTCATTTTTCTGAAATTGAGTAATGTTGGTTGAATGACCGCTCGATTTAAAAATGGAATAAGTAGCCCTTTGAAATCTTCAGCTTGAATAAGTACAGTTGTATTCTCATCCAATGACTGAAAAATGAATTGATGACGACCATTAAACAATCCATTGATATACAATTTTCCTTCCCATTCAAGACGATAGTTTTCTAAGCTGAGCACAACGGGTTGCATTTGAATTTTTACTTTTCCATTCTCATCATATAAATCAACCTTGATCTGTTGTCCAATTTGTGTTGGGAATTTTTCTATATTGAATAAAGTATTCCATTTTGAATAAGCATCAACACATTTAAATTGTGCCCACACCTGTTCAATGGGCTTATTGATCACGATTTTGGTTTCTATACGAACATGTTTAGTGGGCATGATGGAAGTCGTGATTAACAGCGCCAATAAAATAAAACTTATGCTTAATCGCATGTACCCTTTGCTATATAGAATCTGCATAAAACAACCTCTTTGTTGATTGAGTTAAATTTGATTCTAAGATTGGAGTTGACTCGAAGCTCAAGTGTTAAATTGGTTTATTTGAGCCAGCCACGTTTTGAAAAATATATTAAATTGGGGGGAGTGCATCTGGATTGCTATGTGTAAAGCTCAAATTTTAGTGGGGTTTTTATAGAATTTTGCCAGCCACAAAAAACTAAATTTTCACTGAGAACGAAAATTTAGTTTTTTATCAGACCTATCACTTACAAGAACACGATCAAAGTTATGGTTTATGATAAAGTTCAATCAAAAATTTTATGTATCGCTTGGAACGGTAAAGTGACGACATCAAAAGCGACTGCGAATGGGAAAAGCACCAATTTATCTGCTGTTTTACTTCCTGCTTTTGAGTAATCTGTTACCTGTTCAGTTGTATAAATACTGACTTGATAGGGTTTGCTTAATGCTTTTAGGGATGCAATGTTTGAAGCAGGTGGATAAATACGACCTGACAAGGCAATATTAAAGCAGAAACGTTGTGCTTTTAATCGTTGGTCACTTGAGGTTGTACATTCTTCCGCACCATTTTCAATGAAAAACTCACGGTCTTGCTTGGTCACATCTTCAGAAAGTTTGATATAGCGCAACGGAAGCGTTCCTGCAAACTCACCATCATTCTTTGCTGAATAAAAGGTAAGTTCTCTATCAATTTGGGTCAGTTTTGGGTCAAGCCCTGTAATGACTTTGGCAAATCGTGTACCACCTTGAGTTAATACATAATTATTTTTTTGCCCAGCAATGACGATACTGTCAGCAGGGAGATCTGAAAGACCAGAAGCGGGTTTACCAAAGGCGACTACATTGTCCGAAGTTAAAACATGTTTGACACTGTGCGTCCGAACTCCATTATCTTTTTTTAGAAGGGTAGAGGTCGCACAACCTGTCATTACAAATGCAGAAAATAGGCAAATTGACAATGTAAACTTATTATTGAATTTATTCATACTTTACTCTTTTCTAACGATGCTTCTGTTTATAGCATTTAAGAAAATCAGTGTTAAGATTTTAAGCTACCAAAAAATAAGCTAAAAATTATTTTTTTAATGATTTTACTGTATTTGAGACAAATAGATTGGCAAAAAGTATCTTGATGCATGATTGCTTTAAAGAATTTCAGATGATTTTTGCATAATTGTACGATTTATTATTGTTTCTTTAGAATAATCGAATAAATCAGATAATTTTGATTGTATTTTTAGTCCAAGATTCTTAGAATTGCCTGCTTGTTTGCGTGATCATTGGAACTGAACTTTGAGTAATTTTCTAACCGAACACCTGATACATCGTGATGATGATTTTATGGTGATTGATAAGCCAGCAGGCATACTCACTGTTCCTGGAAAAACAGCAGATTTACAAGATTGTGTGATCAATAGATTATTAGAAATCGAAGCCAAGACTTTACTCATTCATCGTTTAGATCGTGATACTTCTGGTATTTTAGTTTTTGGGTTAAGCAAATGGGGACAGAAAACCATTTCGCGGCAGTTTCAAGAGCGCCAAACCGCTAAAATTTATCAAGCCGTTGTTGCAGGAACCTTAGCAGGTGAGGGTACTGTAGATGTTCCTGTGGTGTATGATCCCGAACATCCTCCTTTACATATTGTAGATCCAGCACATAACAAGCCAGCTTTAACACACTGGAAAGTAATCGAGCATTTTCATATTCAAGAACAGGCTGTAACTCGGGTGCAATTAACACCGATTACAGGACGGTCACATCAGTTACGTGTACATATGCAATATTTAGGTCATCCCATTATTGGTGATACTTTATATGCAACTGTAGAACAGCAGCAGCTTATGCCAAGATTATGTCTACATGCACAACAACTCAGTTTTCATCATCCTAAAACAGAGGAGCTTGTACAATTTGATTGTCCAGTTCCGTTTTAGTCAAAATTTTTAAGTTGAAATTAAGTCGCTCAAAATTTAATGAGCTTTATGTCAAAAAGTATTGCGTAATGGGTGTAAACTTTGTTCAAATATTCTCCTGATTTGAGCAACCATGTTTCAGCCCTAACATGAGATAAAGGTGGAAAAATTGCAACAATTTGCTATAGGTCAACGTTGGTTATCGGACACAGAAACTGAGTTAGGTTTAGGTGTATTGATTGATGTCGATGAACGTTCAATCAGTATTCTTTTTCCGAAAAGTGACGAAACTCGTGTCTATGCACGTAATAATGCACCTCTATCTCGTATTGTTTTCAATGTTAATGATGAAGTTCAAGATCAAGAAGGGATTAAATGGATTGTCGAATCCTTTGATGATCGCAATGGTGTGATTCGTTATAACGTGATTCGTACCTTAGACAATGGTGAGCAAGAGAAAAAGGCATTGAATGAAACGCGTATTGGTGCGCAAATTCAACTATCAAAACCTTTAGAGCGCTTACTCGCAAGCCAAATTGATTATAAGGAATGGTATGACTTGCGTATTGAGGCAATGCAGATGCAAGCCAATATGCAAACCTCTCCTTTACGTGGCTTGGTTGGCGCACGAGTTGGATTGATTCCTCACCAACTCTATATTGCACATGAAGTGGGTAAACGCTTTGCCCCACGTGTGTTATTGGCTGATGAAGTTGGTCTAGGAAAAACTATTGAAGCGGGATTGATCATTCATCAACAGCTTAAAACAGGTCGTTCTGAACGTATTTTGATTTTGGTGCCAGATTCACTGCAATATCAGTGGATGATTGAGATGCGTCGCCGTTTCAATTTAAATTTCTCACTGTTTGATTTGACTCGTACAGCTTCGATCAAAGAACACGATCCTGAACTCAATCCATTCTTGACTGAACAATGTATTATTGCTTCTGTAGACTTGATGATCGACCATGATGACTTGCGTGAACAAGCGATTGAAGCAGGTTTTGATTTGCTGGTTGTCGATGAAGCTCATCACTTGATGTGGAGTGAGGAAGAGGGTGGCAACGATCGTTACGATTTGGTTGAAGAGCTTGCTGAAAAGACAGAAGGTGTATTGCTTCTTACTGCAACACCTGAGCAGTTGGGTGTAGAAAGCCATTTTGCGCGTTTACGTTTACTTGATCCACAACGTTTTAGTTCACTTGATCGCTTCTTGGATGAAGAAGAGCAATATCATCATACTGCGAAAATCGCTGAAGTATTGATGTCTGATTTGCCTCTTGAAGCTGAACATTTGGCAGCAGTTGAAAAACTATTGGGTCATCCAATTGAAGATCAACCTGAACACCGTTTCCGTGCCATTCATGAACTTTTAGATCGTCATGGTACAGGTCGTATTTTATTCCGTAATACACGAGAAGCGATTCAAGGTTTTCCTGGACGTGATTGCCAGCCAGCAGCTTTGCCTGCACCAGAGAACTGGTCTAAAGATGGTAAATTACGTGAGCAAATGTGGCCGGAAGAAGGACAGCTTGATGGCGCGTGGATGGAAACTGATCCACGTGTGACATGGCTCATGGAGCGTTTGCGTTCAGATTTAAAGCATAAAAAAGTGTTGTTGATTGCACGTAGTGGTCCAGTCGTTGAAGCGCTTGAAAATGCGTTACGTATCCATGCAGGGATTCGTACAGCAATGTTCCATGAAGGTATGAGCTTGTTGGAACGTGACCAAGCTGCGGCTTACTTTGCTGAAGATTCTTATGGTGCACAGATTTTACTGTGTTCTGAAATTGGTTCGGAAGGACGTAATTTCCAGTTTGCTTCGGATCTGGTACTTTTCGACTTGCCTGCAAATCCTGATGTATTAGAGCAGCGTATTGGACGTTTGGATCGTATTGGACAAGAAAATCGTATTCAGATTCATGTGCCTTATCTGATTGGTACTGCACAAGAGCGTATGTTCCGTTGGTATAATGAAGCACTCAATATTTTCAGTAATATTTCTCCAACAGCGCAAACGCTGCAAGAAAACTTTATTGTTGATTTAAAAGAATGTTTATTGGCAGATAAAGGACAGGCTTTCGAAGACTTGCTTGAAGCGGTCAATGTACAGCGTCAAGCGCTTGAAGCAGAGTTGCAAGATGGTCGTGACCGTCTGTTAGAGTACAATTCATGCCGTCCGATCGTGGCGCAGGAGATTGTCACTGCATTAGAAGACTATGATGACAACACTTTATTGCCGATGTTCATGAAGCGTTTTATGGCATCGACCAATATTGATTTCGATGAGCAAAGTAACGGTACTGTCATCATTAAACCGACAGACCAGATGCAAGTGCAAGGTTTGGATATTGATGAAGAAGGCATTACTGCGACATTCTATCGTGATCAGGCACAGATTCGTGAAGATGCGCAATATTTAACACTTGAGCATCCTTTCACTGAAAGTGTGATGGAAATCATTCGTACTCAATCTTTTGGCAGTACCAATGTTGCAATTCTTAAAACCAATGCGCTTAAACAAGGGACGATCTTGTTAGAGGTTTGGTTTAAAGTAGATGTGATTGCACCAAAAGCTTTGAATCTTCCATCAAGTTTACCGACGCAATTGATTCGTGTTCTATTGACTGAAACAGGTCAGGACATTACCGCGAAGCTTGATCCAGAAATCATTAAGCCGTATTTGCATCATTTAGATAGTAATAGCTGTCGCCAAGTGGTTAAAGCTCGTCGTGAAGTGATTGAGCAGCGTTATGCTCAAGCGCTTGATATTGCAAAAGGTGCATTACCGCAACTTAAAGAACAAGCGAAAGAGATTTACGGTAGTAAATGGCAATATGAAATTGATCGCTTGAGCTATTTAAAACAATTTAATCCAAGTATTCGTACTGATGAAATTCAACGTTTACAGAAATTTCAGAAAGAAGGTTTAGGTTTATTGGATGGCTTGTCCGTAACACCAGAAGCCATTCAAGTATTGGTTGTGGTTAAACCTTAATTCGATTTCTAATTGTTGTATTAAAAAAGCTCCTTCGGGAGCTTTTTTGTATCTATTCATGGAGATTTATAGGATCAATGCATTGATGAATTGTTTGCTGGCGAATAAGTTTTAAGTAAATACATTCTGTTTTTCTTTTGAGTGATACCATTAAAGAAAACTTGCATAATATAGCGAGTCTATTAAAAAATCATACAGTAAATATAATTTTTAGACCGATAAAATCAATATATTGCTTGATGATATAAAGTTTGCAATGCCACGCTTTACATCTAAAGTTTAAATTGATTCGCGTAGGCGATACTTTACTTTTCAGAGATGAAAAGTAACAAAAATCTTTCGTCAGTCAAAGGGGATATCCATATCGCCCTTGACCGACGGCGACATCCATGTCGCCAACCGCGATAGCGACGATAAGTAAAATTGGCTGATAGAAAAAGCAAAGCTTATTTGATTTATATTAAGTGAATCATATTGATTGGTATGATTGTGACCAAAAATTAAAACACAATGTGCTAGCTTAATTGTAGCACCTGATATTTTATCAGTGAGATATCATGTTTGAGTAAGGGGCTATGATTGAGCCAGTATCAACCGTAAATAATTAGCGAATTTATATATACATCTCAATTCATTTTATGCTATTAAAATAAAGTGCTTTCCGTTTCAAGGATTGAATATGGATTGAAGTTTGTTTGTACATTGTCACTTTTTCATCCAATATTTTTTTCACATATTCATCAATCACATTTAAAGCTGAAAGCCTCTACCAGAGATAAAAATTTACAATAAATGGAAGAAACGATATGGAAAACAAGGATTTTGTTGAGTTTCATGATACCCATGTGCATTATTTACTTCACTGGGAAAAACATCTACCGCAAAAACAGGCATTTGTTCAGCCGCTTGCCAATGGGGAGGTGGTGTCTTATACATGGTCTGAAGTTGCATCACAAGTTCGACGAATGGCTGCTTACCTGCAATCCTTGGGATTACCTGAACAAAGTGCGATTGCGATTTATGGAAAAAATAGCGCAAATTGGATCATGGCAGATTTAGCGATTTGGATGGCTGGCTATGTCTCTGTACCGCTTTATCCGACATTAAATGCTGAAGGTGCGATCTATGTACTTAATCACAGCGAAGCAAAATTATTGTTTATTGGAAAGCTTGACGGCAAAGCAGACAGTTGGAATGAAGTCAAACCCGTCATTCCACAAGATTTGCCATGTATCACTCTAAATTTATCACCTGAGTATAGTGCACCCTCATGGAATGAGATTGTTCAGACGACTGAACCGCTGCAAGACCCAGTTTTACCAGATAAAAATACATTGGCAACCATCGTCTATACCTCGGGAAGTACTGGTGCACCCAAGGGGGTAATGCAAAGCTTTGGAACGATTTTGGCAGGTGCACGGGAACTTAAAACCATCTATCAAGTTAATGAGAATGACCGAGCATTATCTTATTTACCACTGGCTCATGTGGCTGAACGTATTTTTATTGAAACCTCGCTGATGGTGTGTGGATTCACTGTTTATTTTGCAAATTCACTAGAAACGTTTATAGAAGATTTAAATCGTGCTAAACCTACCTTATTCTTTTCAGTTCCACGGCTTTGGACAAAATTTTATTTAGGAATTAATGAAAAAATTCCTCTACATGTCCAAAAAGTTTTGTTCAAAATTCCGCTTGTAGGCAATTTACTCAAAAAGAAATTATTAACTAAATTGGGATTAAATCATGTGCGTTATGCTTTTACAGCAGCAGCACCTTTACCAATTGATATCTTAATGTGGTACAGGAATTTAGGCTTGGAATTGCTCGAAGTCTATGGAATGACTGAAAACTGTGGCTATTCGCATGTCACACGAGTAAGACAGTTTGCTATGGGCTATGTTGGGCATGTGCAACCGAAGGTAGAATGTAAAATCGATGAAAATGGCGAAATTTTAGTAAAAAGCCCAGGAACCATGTTGGGGTATTATAAAAATCCAGAAAAGACAGCAGAAGATATCACTGCAGATGGATTTTTACGTACGGGAGATTTGGGCGAAATTGATCAACAAGGGCGTTTAAAAATCACAGGACGGATTAAAGACATTTTTAAAACCTCTAAAGGAAAATATGTCATGCCTGTTCCGACAGAACAGAAATTGGGGAACAATGCTTTAATTGAGTCTGTATGTGTGGGTGGTTCGAGCCAACCACAGCCTGTTGCTTTTATCATGTTGGCAGAGGATATAAGGCTTCATTTAAAGCAGAATGGACAAAAAGATGATATTGAAAATACGCTCAAAACTTTAAGGACGACAATCAACGAAGAGCTTGAGCCACATGAAAAGCTGAGTTTCTTTGTGATTGTCAATGAGCCATGGACTATGGAAAATGATTTGCTCACACCTACAATGAAGATTAAACGTAATAAGATTGAAAGCCGTTATGCACCATTTCTGGATAATTGGGCGCAACAAAAGCAAGAGATTGTTTGGGAATAGTTGCTTGAAAACGACCAAATCAAACCTGAAAAAAGACGCTTTAAAGCGTCTTTTTTTGAATGAATGAGGTTTTACTTTGCATTCCACTTAAATCATTTCAGCTTGTTTAAGCTCAAGTTTGAGATAAGCATAGAAAACAGGTGCAATAATTAAGCCTGCAAGTCCGAAAAGAGATTCAAAAACCAGCATTGCTAATAATACTTCCCACGATGCTGCATGGATTTTGGTTCCAATAATTTTTGCATTGATAAAATATTCAAGTTTATGAATAAAGATCAAATAGAGCAGTGCAATACCGGCTGTAGATACTGAAATGGTCAAGCCTGCAATCACAATAATCGTATTGGAGAGTAAGTTCCCAACGATTGGAATAAGCCCAAAAATAAATGTCAGAATCACTAAGGTATTGGCAAAGGGCAACTGTACACCAAAAGCAGGGAGCAGTAGGTGTGAGAACAGCAAAAATAAGAAAGTATTAATCAATGAGATTTTAAATTGAGCAAAAACTACATTCTTAAAAGAGCTGGAAAGATTTTCAATCCGAGTGATCATGGCTCGTTTAAATGCAGGTTGGTCTGGTTGCGGATGTAGGCGATTTAATGAAACCAGTATTCCGACAATCATCCCGATGAGCATCGTGGCTAAGTTATGTAAAAAACCAGTTCCAGTATTTTTTAAAGTTGATAAATTATCTTTAATTAGATCAAAGGTTTGGTCTTTTAATTCAGTTAAAGAATAGGGAATAAAACTTGGGAAATACTGGGCAACTTCAAGTTGTAGTTTTTGTAGTGTTTGATCTACTTGATCGCTAATGGCATGGATTCCAGCACCTTGCAAATCATGTTGCACAAAACTGATAAGACCGGTGATGCTCAATACAATCAGAGAAATAATAATGATCGCGAGTACAATACTGATGGTCAGTCGTGCTCGTTGACCATCAATATATTTTTCCGTGACCGTGCCTAGACTGTTAATGATTTCAAAAACAACAAATCCTGCAAAAAAAGATGCGAGTAAATGTAGTGGAATGAGTAAAGACAAAAAGATCAGCATAAGCAAATAACTTGCAATAATGCTTTGACGATCATTTAACATTTTCATGTGAATTTGGCTCAATTATACAATTGATGTATGGGTCATAAAAACCGCAACTAAATTTAAACCGCTCTAGCTTTGGACGACAACAACTATTTTTATATATGAATCTTAATTCTATGTGAAATATTTTGCATCAATATTGAATGAAATATATTCTTTCATCATTGCTAAGTAATTAAAGTTATTCAGGCATAAAGATTTAAATGGCTTGAGTTCTTGAGGGAAGCCCTAGATGGAAATTAAAAGTGAGTTGGCATTGAAATGCTAATCTGGATGAAAATTGATGATATCTTGCATATCATATAAACCAGATGGTTGAGTCATGCTCCACACTGCTGCGCGAACAGCGCCCGTAGCAAAATTCATACGATTGGTTGCAATATGTTTGATTTCAACTTGCTCACCATGACCAAAAAAAATCGTGCTGTGTTCACCCACGATATCTCCTCCCCGAATTGCTTGTAATCCAATACTTTGTGGATCTCGTTCAGCTTGATTGCCCGAGCGTTGATAAACGGCTAAATCAGAGAGAGATGTCTGCCTTACTTCGGAAATTGCATCAGCGTACATCAAGGCTGTCCCTGATGGGGCATCTATTTTATGGCGGTGGTGGGCTTCAATTATCTCAGCTTCAAAATCACGCCCGAGTAATTGTGCTGCTACACGTACCAAGTCGACTGATAAATTGACGCCTATGGAATAATTACCTGAATGTACAACAGTGATTGTTTGAGCTGCTTCTACAATACGCTGATTCAATGCTTCAGATAGACCTGTAATACCAATAATGATTGGTTTGTTTGCTTGTTGACAGGTTTCAAGGTGATGAGACAAAGCTTCAGCTGTGGTGAAATCAATCACCACATCACAATTTTGAATAACTGCTGCTAAGTCTTCAGAAATGATGACATCTAAGGAATCTCGATTGAAATATGTACCGAGTTCTTGACCAATACATGGACTTCCGGCTCTGCCTGTCGCAACCGTAATGTGTAATCCAGCTTGAATAGATGCTTGAACAAGCATTTGTCCCATTCTACCTGTCACACCAAGTATACCTACGCGGATATTCTGTTGATTTTTGCTCATTATTGGATGCTTATAATGGTATGAGGTCGTTGAAGTAAAGGGATTATTTAATTTGTGCTTCATCCAGATGACGAGAGCCTTCAAGTAACATCCGAATCATAATCATGGTTTGCTCCGCAACTTCCTTGCGTTCAGCGGCTGGCAAATCAATCACATTCGCACCCATATTAAAGACCAACTGTGTAATGGCTTTAGCCACTAAATCAGGATGAGTCAGTTTACTGTGATTAATTCGCTCAATTCGAATCAAGTCTTCCTGTAATTCTTGTTGAAAGTAATTTAACTGTTTTTCAACAGCCAATTTATATTGTTTTGATCCAGTATAGCCTTCACGCAGTAATAAGCTTAGATTACCTTCATCGGCATCTAATTGTTCAATAAAAACTTCTACAGAACTACGAATAATACTGCTTTGTCTTACGGCCTTGATGCGTGCTTCATGCAAAATTTGACGCAATACCACACCTGAACGATCAATTAATTCAATCGCCAATTCATCGATGTCTTTAAAGTGTCGATAAAAGCTATTCGGCGCAATCCCGGCTTCACGAGCAACTTCTCTTAAGCTCAGTGAAGAAATACTTTTTTGTGGACCAATTAAATTTAATGCTGCTTGGAATAATTCTTCTTTGGTAATGGTTGCTTTGCGTCCAACGGTACGTACAGAAACTTTTTCAAGCTCATGAATTTGATCTTGAACAGAAGAGGCGTTCTGAGGTAATGCTGACGTTGGATTCATAAATTATCAAATCTTTAAAATATTTTTCATTATAGCGGTTGCGATTACATAAGTGAAATGTCTAGATACAATACAGTTATATATACAAATATATATACATGTGTATAATAATTAAAATTCACTCAGATGGTGAGCTCAACATGCACGCTATTGAAAAGCAAAAATCTCCTGTAACGTCTATATTTGATATGGTATTGGGGAATGATACTGCCAATTTTTGGCTACAAAAAATTAATCCTTTGTGGTCTGTTCAACAAGCTTTAGGGGAAATTGTTGAAAAGAAACAATCAGCTGCAGACACTGTAAGTCTAAAAATTAAAACGAATCGTCATTTTAAAGTGGGGCAGGCAGGTCAACATCATCCAGTCGTGGTTGAAGTCAATGGTCGACGCTATGAGCGTACATATAGTCTGACACAACTGGATCAACAACATGTCTTGCTTACTGTAAAAAAAGTTGAAAAAGGTGTTGTTAGTCAATGGTTGATTGATCATATCCAAATCGGTGACATCATTGAGTTTGGTCAACCTTATGGCGATATGCTGCTTCCTGAAACGGTACATCCACTGATTTTATTGGCAGCGGGTAGTGGCATCACACCGATGTACAGTTTGATTCAGGCTTTATTATCCAAACATCAAATGGATCAACAGCCTGTACATCTACTGTATTGGGTTAAAAAGCAAAGTGATGTGGTGTTTCAGCAATATTTTGAACAATTGTCACAGCAATATCCGCAATTTAAATTCGATGTATTTTATACACAAGAAGCACCAGCGGATACACGTTTGAATACAGAGTATCTCTACCTGATTAAAAACTTAGAACTGAGTACAGTCTATGCCTGTGGACCATCAGGTTTTGTCGCAACAGCAGAACAGTTATTTGAAAATGCCAAACAATTTAGAAGTGAGGCATTTAGTTTAAGCCCTGTAAAATCAGATGATACAGGCTTTGTAAATGTTACTTTAACCAAATCCAATAAAGTGATAGCAATTCCAAAAGGGCAGGCAATTTTAGTCGGTCTAGAACAGCAAAATGTTAAACCAGAGCATGGCTGTCGAATGGGAATCTGCAATAAATGTGCATGCAATAAAGTGCAGGGCGCAACGCAAAACTTGGTAAATGGTCAAGAGAATGCGGAACCAAATAATTTACTGAGAATCTGTGTAAATACAGCTCAGACTGATTTAGTGATTGATATTTAAGCGAGTTTTACCATGAATATGCCAGTTAAAATTCAATATTTTAAAAATACCAAAAATCGTGAACTGAGTCAGACTGAGTTGGATGAACTTGCACGAGAGTTGGATGCGATTAAGCAAGAAGTCCTGGATGATATTGGCGAGAAAGATGCCAAATACATTAAAAAAGTATATGCCGCTATTCGCTATAGCAGTATTTTAGGACGTGCCTGTTTGTTTGCAGGTTGGTTTCCACCCGCGTGGTTATTAGGGACAGGTTTACTCAGCTTTGCAAAGATCATGGAAAATATGGAACTTGGTCATAATGTCATGCATGGGCAATATGATTGGATGAATGATCCACGTTTTAAAGGAACAACTTACGAATGGGATATTGTGGGGACGTCTGACAATTGGCGTCAAACCCATAACTATAAACATCATACCTATACCAATATTAAAGGCATGGATGATGACATTGGTTATGGCTTGCTACGCCTGTTTCCAGAACAACGTTGGAAGCCGGGTTTTCTGCTTCAGCCTTTATACGCAATTCCTTTCTGCTTATTGTTTCAGTGGGGGGTTGCGATCCAAAACCTTGAAATGGGAAGACTAATCTATAAGCGAAAAACATGGGCGCAATTTAAAGAAGAATGGAAACCAACACAGAAAAAAATCGGTAAGCAGTTTTTTAAAGATTACCTATTTTTTCCTTTGATTGCTGGTCCAGCTGCTTTGCCAGTATTTACTGGTAATTTAGTGGCAAATGGTATTCGTAATATTTGGACATTTAGTATCATTTTTTGTGGTCACTTTACCAAAGATGTTGAAGTTTTTCCTAAGACTGTTTTACAGGATGAAAGCCGTGGTCATTGGTATATGCGTCAGATTCGGGGTTCTTCAAATCTCACAGGGTCTGAAGCATTCCATATTTTAACAGGGCATTTGAGCCATCAGATTGAGCATCATTTATTTCCAGAAGTACCTGCGCGCCGTTATCGTAAAATGGCACCTAAAGTGGAAGCCGTATGTAAAAAATATGGTTTGAACTACAACAATGCCAGTTTGTTTAAGCAGTATGGTCAGGTACTCGGACGTATCGTGAAATATGCTTTTCCATTTAAAAAATAATGAATGCTTTAATATGAAGCCACTTTTGAGTGGCTTTTTTATTGTCATTGTTTGATTTTTTTGAGTAAACTCTAGTCAAAGGTTATTTCCGCGAATAATGAAAATGATTCACAAACAATTAGAAGATATACAAAGCTGGTTAGAACAGCATGCGCCACAAATTGCCAAGCAGTCATTGAATCCTGCGGCAAACAGTGTCGAGATTGAAGGCTTTGAACATCAGATTTCAAGAACATTGCCAGAAGATTTTAAAGCACTCTACCGTTGGCATAATGGTATGAATGAAGAAGAGAACCTTGGAAATTTGTTTTATGGTATGGCGTTTTTATCTCTTGCCACAATTGAAAATAGACGACTAGAGCTTGCAGATCTTGTGGATGAGCTTTTTGTGTTAGAACATGCCGATCCGCAAATTAACCCAAGTAATGCTTATCATCGAGATTGGATTCAGTTTGCACATGACGGTGGAAGAACTGGTTTATATTTGGACTTAGCACCGACAGCTTTAGGTGTCAGTGGGCAGGTCATTTTTATTGATCATGATTATAACGTGGGGATTTTGGTTGCCAATTCGATTGATGACTTACTCCAACAGTTTTGTCAGGATTTACAAGCTGACTTATATCAGTTGAATGAAGAGGCATTAGAAGATGAAAATGAATTTCTAGAAACTGATCCAACGATTGATATCATTAATTGGCATATGAGTGAACGATGGGCACGCCCTGATTTTGAGTAAGTTTTAATTGTGTTGTAAGCACTGTGTGAGAGGTGAATGATTAAATTTCCTAAACTTCAAGATTTCCAGTATGTGTC
Source organism: Acinetobacter sp. Ag2 (assembly GCF_001005515.1). Classification (NCBI taxonomy): domain Bacteria; kingdom Pseudomonadati; phylum Pseudomonadota; class Gammaproteobacteria; order Moraxellales; family Moraxellaceae; genus Acinetobacter; species Acinetobacter sp. Ag2. The sequence continues at coordinate 14,659 of NZ_LBNA01000041.1, read as the reverse complement.
TGAATTCCAGCATTGGTTTGCCAGCATTGAAAATCAATGGGTTGATGTATTGATTCCAAATGAATATGCCGAGATATTTCCTGAGCAACAGTTTGACTTTTTAAAACTTGCTGAACCTTTGGTTACAGATTTGGTGCAATTTGGAGAACAGTATATTCAGCAATTTTCTGCCTTGGATTTAAGCAATGGTGAATTAAACTCAATCCGATATCATGCATTTAATCATATCTCTTGTATTGAACTTTGTTATATCTTTGAACAAGATCCAAATTTTTTATGGAGTGTCGCCTTTGAACAAAACCCTCAAAGGGGGGATAGGCTTGATGTCGAGTGTTCAAGTTTAGATTATGGCTATAACGCTATTATTTTACATCGGGAACCGATCTAAACGCAGATATGAAGGGTTGATTTGGATTAGAAAAATAAATCATATCCCATACGTCCAATTAGAAAGATCAAAAGAATCAGAAAGAAAATTCGAATAAAACCACTCCCATATTTAAAGGCGAGGGCGGTTCCTGCGAGAGAGCCGAGTACATTACAAACGGCTAAAATAATTCCTGCCACCCATAAAATATGCCCTGCGGGAATAAAGAAAAACATTGCGGAAATATTGGTGGCAACATTGACCAATTTTGCAGAAGCTGAGGCATTTAGAAAATCAAAAGCAAATACTTTAACAAACAAAAACAGCAAGAAGCTACCTGTACCTGGTCCAAAAATTCCATCATAAAAACCAATCAATGCACCAAAAAATAGACCAAGTGCAATTTCTTTTTTTCCAGTTTGTAAAACTGTGTGTATCTTACCTAAATCTTTTTTGGCAAAAGTGTAGATTGCAATCAAGATAAGCAAAAAGAATACGATATAGCGCATCAATTCTTTTGGAATTAAGGAAACAGACATCGCACCGAAGAATGAAAATATAAATGCTGCCAACATGGTCGGTAAGATAAGTTTCCAGTTGATAGTCACTTTCTTAAAGTAAGCAAATGCAGATGACACTGTACCTGCCATAGCAATAATTTTATTGGTTCCAAAAACAGTGGCTAAACTTCGCGTCGGAAAAGCATGCATTAACGCAGGTAGGAGTACTAATCCACCACCACCCACGGCAGCATCAATTAAACCCGCGCAAAACGCAAAGAACCCCAAACTCAGCAGTATTGTTTCGTATTCCATTACAGAAGTTCTAACTTATTTTAAGAAAACAATCATAAAAGATATTCGAATAAAAGTAATTAAAAAAGCACAAATCTCATGTTTTGAGATTTGTGCTTAAATTAAAAACAATTTGAAATTCTAAACTGATTTGCCAACCTGATTAGAAATTAACTGAGGTTTGCAAATAGAAAGTGCGTGGTTGCCCTACATACTTTCCACCTGTTGAATCAGAGGAACGAGTAAAATATTCTTTATCAAATACATTTTTAATACCAGCTGCGATTTTTAAACCATAAAAATCTTCACCAAAATCATAGCCTGTACGCACAGCAAAAGTCGAATATCCAGGTATGTTCCCGATACGACCATCTGAACTTTCTACAGTTTGATAAATATTACCTGAGCCAGGTGCATGTTGTTTAGATTGAGCAAACATATCAGCATTGACTGACCATTTTTCAAATGTATAGCCCAGACCTAAATTCCCTACATGACGTGAATAGTAAGGGAGATCTTTGCCTTCAAATTTGCCAGCCTCTGAGACAGCTTTGGTAAAGGTATAATTACTATAGACTTTCAGACCTTCAAGCATGTCATAGAGATGCCCAAAATCGTAATTTAAGCCCAACTCTATACCTTTATGACTGGTTGCACCTAGATTGGTCCAGATTCCTGTACCAATATTATCAGGACGTTCTAATATCAGTTCTTTGTCAAAGTCCAAGTAGAATACAGTGAGTTCTGCGTTTAAACCATTGCCAAGGTATTTGGTACCAATTTCATAGTTATTAGATTTTTCAGGGTGTAATCCATCTAGTGTCGTAACGGCTTGTCCTGCATCAACTTTTGCTAACTGATTATATTGTTGAGGACCAAAGGAAACAGCTGCATTGGCAAAGATATTCCATTGATCATTGAAATTGTATTGCAATGCTAAGCTTGGTAGAAATTCATCCGATTTGATATTTGGATGTACTGTATTGATGAATTTTCCACTTTGATAAGCGCTATAATCATTATGTGTTTTAATCGATTCAAAACGTACACCCGGGGTAATGGTGAATGCGCCTAATCCAAAACGGTTATCTATATAGAGTGCATGGGCTTTGGTTCCACCTTCACTGATTGTATTGGCTAAACGTTCGCCTGGTATACCTGTTGCCGTGTTATATGGTGTTGTACGACCTGAAAATTCAGAACTGTCTTCTTGTAAATAACGATAGCCTACAGTCACCTCATTATTCATATTACCCAAGCTATAGGCACGTGAATAACGTGGCTCAATTCCAAAGTATTTATAATCACGTGGAGAGTTGCTAATTCGACTATTTGCAGTACCTTCAATGGCAGACTCTAGATCACTGGTACGGAAAGAATCGACGTAATAGCCTAACACTTCAAAATTATTCAGTTCGTCTTTATGGCTATATTTCACAGAAACATCAGAACGTCGACCTGCAAAATAATTTCGAAATTGATTGGATTGGTAAGGATTTTTTGCATAGTCAGCGGTGGTTAAACCCTCAGGCATTTCACCGCGACCTTCATAATGATGCAGATTGACCGCCAAAGCATCTTGGTCATTAAACTGATATGAAGATTTCAACATCACATCATCAATATCAATGTCATTATTGGCTTCACGATAACCATTCCCTTTGGTTCCAGAATAGAGTAAGGCAAGCCCTAAACCATTCTCCATTGTTCCGCCAACAAATAGGTTTGGGCTGTACTTCAGTTGGTCAGTCCCTGTAGCAAACTCAGTTGTTAAGCCAACAGAACCTGATAATTTTTCAGGAATTGCACGCGTATTGAAGTTGATGATGCCTCCGACATTTTGAGGTCCGAAGCGAACTGTACCTGCACCACGCACGACATCAATAGATTCAATATTACCCATTGACACAGGTGCCATAGATAATTGTGGTTGTCCATAAGGTGCAAAAGATAATGGAACACCATCCATCAAAACTGTAGAGCGTGGCGAGAGACGAGAGGTGAGACCGCGTACACCTAAATTGAGTGATACATCACTACCACCAGTACCATTACTGTCTTGAACTTGTACACCAGGAACTTGCTTGAGTGCATCACGAATGGAGGTCACCGCAGATTCATCCATTTTTTTACGATCAACAATACTACGTGCACCAGCATGTTTATGTACTTTTTCAGCATTGGCCTCTTCAAGCCAATTTCCTTCAGCTTGGACGGTAATTGTTTTAAGGGCTTTAGGCGTATCTTCTTGGATATCCTCTGCATAAGATGCTACGGATATAAAACTGAATGAAACTGCAATCGCAAGACTCAGAGGGCTTGGTTTGAACGCTGAGTGACAGCGTGTGTTGTGAATCGAATTATTCATATGCGCTTAAAAATTTGGAATTGTGCGTATCTTAATCTGTTCAATGTTATTTTTAAATCATGATGATTATCATTTAAAACTATGGTTTGGTTAAAATAAGTGGAATTTGTAATAAACAATCAAATTGTTAGGCATAAAGACTTAAAAAACCGTGCCTAAGCACGGTTTCTATAAATCTGATTTTTCTATGAATCTGATTTAAAGTTAAATCAACGAGATTATTTAAACTGGATAGAACCATTGGCATTTACTGTGATCTTCGACTCACCAGCAGCCATATTTTGTCCACCAGCATCGGCAGCTTCAAACTTAGCCATAGATGCACGTGCGGCATAAATCGGTTGTGGATAAGAGTTGCTGGTATTGATGTTGATATTCACCAAGTTATAAGACGATTTGTTCCATGCTTGCGTTAAAATTTGCGCACGTTGTTGGAAGTTTTTCGAAGCTTCAACCATTAATTCATTTTCAACTTTTTTACGTTGTTCATCAGACACTGTGAAATTAATTGACTGGGTTTGGAAGCTGTTTTGCAATTCATTGATTAGTTGGCTTGCTGCTTTAAAGTCTTTACTTTCAATTTGGATTTCAGCACGACCACGCCAATCTTTTAACTTTTGATTGTCATTGTCATATACAGGATAGGTGGTTTGTGAACCTGTTTCGACTTTAACTTGTGGATATTTTTTAGAGATCGCAATGGCTTGATTCATTAATTGAGTGATTTGTGCGGAAAGCTCGGCAGGCTGTTTGTTGGTCTTTTCAATAAACAGTACGGCATGCATTTCATCATTAGACACTTGACGTGTCGCATCTGCTTGAACATTTACGATGTTGTAGTTTAGCGGATCATTATCAGCTGCCATTGTCATTGTGCTCAGTGTAGTTCCCAGAAGTAAAGTGGTTAAGGCTAAGTAACGCATAAGTCATCCTTAAAAATTGTTTGATTAAATTTTATGACCAAAAGATATATTGTATAAATTGAATCTGTTTTTGATGATAATGGTAGTTTGTGGAAAAACTATGGCGGATTTTGTGGTGCATTTGTAATAATTTACATAGAAATTGCAATAATGTTTTATTTAAAAATTTTTTAAAATGAATTATTTACGCACTTATAGACTATTGGATTTGTATAAGATCGTGTCTTATAGGTAAAGTGATTTTAATTGTCTACTTTTCTTTGCTTTGTCACATAGTATGATAATAATACTTGAACTGGATTGAGCTAAATGTTTTTTTCGATAAATGGAGAGTAGATAAGTACATAAAAGTTATTTATTTTCTTGTAAAAAACTGTATTATCGCGCTCCTAGTTATGAATATTAAAAGCTCTCTAACTAGATTTCTATAAAGCACCGAGTCAAAGGACCACAAGTCACCCGACTTATTTCTTTCAACCCATATCAGAGATGGTAATTCGATATGAGCGTTACTTCTGTAAATCCTGCTGCCACTTCCACAAACGAATACTACTTGACTCGCCAAAGTCAGATGGAATCGAATGTTCGTAGTTATCCACGTAAATTACCGTTAGCGATAGCGGAAGCACATGGTTGTTGGGTTACCGATGTTGAAGGTACAAAGTACCTCGATTGTTTAGCTGGGGCAGGAACATTGGCTTTAGGCCATAACCATCCTGCGGTGATTAAAAGTATTCAAGACACTTTAGCAAGTGGTTTACCTTTACATACTTTAGATTTAACAACGCCTTTAAAAGATGCTTTTACTGAAGCACTACTTGAACAACTCCCAGGTGGAAAAGAAGAGTATTGTCTACAGTTCTGTGGTCCATCTGGTGCAGATGGTACAGAAGCAGCGATTAAGTTGGCAAAAACATATACTGGTCGTAGTACTGTGATCAGTTTCTCTGGTGGTTACCATGGTATGACACATGGTGCACTAGCGATGACAGGTAACTTATCTGCTAAAAATGCGGTGAATGGTTTAATGCCAGGCGTACAATTTATGCCATATCCGCATGAATACCGTTGCCCATTGGGGATTGGCGGTGAAGCAGGTGTAGATGCCCTTACCTATTATTTCGAAAACTTCATTGAAGATGTAGAAAGTGGTGTGACCAAACCTGCTGCTGTAATCCTTGAAGCGATTCAAGGTGAAGGTGGTGTTGTGTCTGCACCTGCAAAATGGTTGCAAAAAATCCGTGAAGTGACTGAACGTCATAATATCGTGTTGATTTTAGACGAAGTTCAAGCAGGCTTTGCACGTTCAGGTAAAATGTTTGCCTTTGAACATGCAGGTATTGAACCTGATGTTGTGGTGATGTCAAAAGCAGTCGGTGGTAGCCTACCATTGGCTGTATTAGGGATTAAACGTAAGTTTGATGCTTGGCAGCCAGCAGGTCACACGGGGACTTTCCGTGGTAACCAACTTGCTATGGGTACTGGTCTTGCAACGATTAAAACAATCAAAGAGCAAAATCTGGCGAAAAATGCACAAGAACGTGGTGATTTCTTACAAGCTGAATTGAAAAAATTAGCTCAAGAATTCCCATGTATTGGTAATGTTCGTGGTCGCGGTTTGATGATCGGTGTTGAAATTGTGGATGAGCGTAAGCAAGCAGATCATATGGGTTCGCTTCCTGCTGATTCACAATTGGCAGCTGCAATTCAAACAGCATGTTTTAACAATAAGCTATTGTTAGAAAAAGGTGGTCGCAGTGGTACCGTGATTCGTCTACTTTGTCCGTTGATCATTACTCAAGAAGAGTGTGAAGATGCAATTGCACGCTTTAAGAAAGCTGTTGCAGAAGCTCTTGTTGCAGTTCGAGGCGCTTAATTCATGGTAGATTTTGCAGAACATCGTAAAGCGTTACTCTGCAATGATGCTCAATCTATTGCTGACTATGAGTCAGCAATGGCTGAGGCGACTAAAGCAGTCGCAGCATGGTTGCAAAACGATAAAATGTACACAGGCGGAAGTATCAAAGAACTTCGTGAAGCGATTTCTTTTGCACCGTCTAAACAAGGTTTAGGGCTTCACCAGTCGCTTGAGCGTATGGTTGAGCTTTTCCTTAATAAAAGTTTAAAAGTACATCACCCACATTCTTTAGCGCATTTGCACTGCCCAACAATGGTGACCAGTCAAATTGCTGAAGTGTTGATTAATGCCACAAACCAGTCAATGGACTCTTGGGATCAAAGCCCAGCAGGTTCATTGATGGAAGTTCAATTAATCGATTGGTTGCGTCAAAAAGTAGGTTATGGTGCAGGTCAAGCAGGGGTGTTCACTTCTGGCGGTACACAGTCTAATTTGATGGGTGTACTGTTGGCGCGTGACTGGTGCATTGCCAAGAATTGGAAAGATGAGGATGGTCGTCCTTGGTCTGTTCAACGTGACGGTGTTCCAAACGAAGCGATGCGTAATGTCAAAGTGATTTGCTCTGAAAATGCGCATTTCTCTGTTCAAAAGAATATGGCGATGATGGGCATGGGCTTTCAGTCAGTTGTGACTGTACCTGTCAATGAAAATGCACAGATGGATGTCGATGCGCTAGAAAAAACCATGGCGCATTTACAGGCTGAAGGCAAAATTGTTGCTTGTGTTGTTGCGACTGCTGGGACAACCGACGCTGGTGCGATTGATCCATTGAAAAAAATCCGTGAAATCACCAATAAATATGGCGCGTGGATGCATATCGACGCAGCATGGGGTGGTGCACTGATCTTATCAAATGACTATCGATCAATGCTTGATGGTATTGAATTGTCTGATTCAATCACCTTGGATTTCCATAAGCACTATTTCCAAAGTATTTCATGTGGTGCGTTCTTGTTGAAAGATGAAGCGAACTATCGTTTCATGCATTATGAAGCTGAATATTTAAATTCGGCTTATGATGAAGAACATGGCGTACCAAACCTTGTTTCGAAGTCTCTACAAACAACGCGTCGTTTCGATGCGTTAAAATTGTGGATGACCATCGAAAACCTAGGTGAAGAGCTTTATGGTTCAATGATTGATCATGGCGTTAAACTTACTCGCGAAGTGGCAGATTACATCAATGCTACTGCTGGTTTGGAAATGCTGGTTGATCCACAATTTGCATCGGTGTTGTTCCGTGTCGTTCCAGAGAATTACCCTGTGGAATTACTGGATACATTGAATCAAAACGTTGCAGATGAATTATTTGCACGTGGTGAAGCCAATATTGGTGTGACTAAAGTGGGGCAGGTTCAATCTTTGAAAATGACCACTTTAAGCCCAGTTGCAACTTTAGATAACGTGAAGAATCTTCTTGCTTTGGTATTGGAAGAAGCAGATCGTATCAAAGCAGCAATCGCTGATGGTACATATACGCCTGCAATTGACTAGGTTTAAACTATGTTGATTGAAATGAAATAGACTTTGTTTATTTCAAAAAACGCCCGATGAATTTCATTGGGCGTTTTTATTTAAAGGTGTTTTGGTCTAAAATATAGTCAACCTGTCAAAAACTCAGACGCAAGAATATAATCTCTTTTAATTAAATCAATTCCCTGTAAGAATAAATTATTTGCTTGTAAAGAAGCTTGCAATGCCACAGCTTGCATTCAAAGTTTAAATACCTCCACCCAACAGCGACATCCATGTCACCCCACGGTAGGGTAACCATCTAGAACCTAAAAGCACAAAAAACGAATTGATCACCTAGTTTTTAAAGTTCATACAGAAACATAAGCTTCATTTATGATCAAATACCTGGTCATAAAAAAAGAGATCTTATCGATCTCTTTTTAAATTGAATCTTGACTTAAAAATTACACATTGAGCTATTACGGGTCAAGTCAGGTCCCCAAGTACGATAACCTTGAGTATCAATATGGATTTGCCCTGAAGCGTATAGACCTAAGCCCATATTTAAGCTTTGACCGTACTGTGACCAAAATTGACACAGTTTAAACTTGGTGTGTTCAATATAAGCATAATCTTCAGGTTGAGGGTTTTCAGGACCTATACGAAAATCGATGGCTGAATTAAATAAATGACGTGAAGAGCCAGCGCCACCCGCACATTGATTCAATGGTAGGTCACGATAAACTGAAGTAACCGTAAAGTCTGTTAAAACTTTGGATGCAACTAGATATTTGAACACTTTCAATGTCGGTAATTGATTATTCCATAGCTCTCGACTTGGAATCATATATTCTGATTTACCGCATTTTTCCCAATCCCGTGCAGTTTTAAATAATTCAAAACTTGGAATAATATTTCCTGCATTGTTTTGTTCAAGAAAACGTTCATAACCACGCGCACGAGACTGGTTGTCACCATACATTAACCATTGACGATAAGAGGCGGGCATGGTCTTTTGTGGGATTGGTCGTTCAATCGTAATTTTTTCTTCAGGAATATAAATACGTTGACCATGTGGTGTGCTAATTGTTGGATTCTTTTGAGGGGAAGATGTACATCCGGCCAGAATCATTGTAGTAACACCGACAGCAAGTAGACCTTTCAAAATAAATTTCATTCTCAATATTAGCTAAAGCAAGTAACGGAGTATTCTAGTCTAGTTTAGGTTGGGTATTATGAATAAATTGCAAATAAATGTATAAATTACATATTTAAATGCAAAAAAGATCAGCCTAAGCTGATCTTTTAGAACAATACTTATTTTTCTAAATACTGTAATTTGTCTGGCTTACCATTCCATTCTTCACGATCTTCGGGTTGATCACCAATTTGGGTAATGTTCGGCCATTTTTGTGCAAGTTCAGCGTTTAATTCAATAAACACTTCTTGACCTTCAGGTAATTCATCTTCTGAGAAAATTGCATTTGCAGGGCACTCAGGTTCACATAATGCACAGTCAATACATTCGTCTGGGCTAATCACAAGGAAATTAGGACCTTCATAAAAACAGTCTACTGGACATACTTCTACGCAGTCTTGATATTTACACTTAATACAATTTTCAGTGACAACAAAGGTCATGGCGTCAGCTACCTAAAAATATGGTTCTAATTAATAATGGTGTATTTTAGGGAAAACGCGACAAAGTAACAATTGCTTTTATTGATATTTAATATAGAAGAACCTGCTGAATCAATTTTTTTATAGTAAGAAGGTTTATTTTGTGATGTATTTCTCATTTATGTGGGTATGAGTAATAATTATAGAGAAAGTATAGTTAAAAAAATGCTAAGCATATTAAAAATAGGGCATAACTGTAATATTGAAAAAACACAAAAATTATTTTATTGCTTGAAAAATAAACCGAACCTGCTGTTTGTTTAGACTGAATGATCGTTGACTATATTTCTCTATACGGACTATTCGCTGAGATTGTAGATTAAATGGATATCCTCAGGTTCTAAAGACCAGAGTTGATGATCAGGCTTTTCTAAAAGCTTTGCGCCTTGCTTGAGATAAAAATCGACTGTGCGTTGAGTGGGGGTTGCTGAAATATAGAGTTGTTTTGCACCTAATTTTTTTGCTGATGTGATGGCTGTTTGCATTAACTGACTGCCAATGCCATGACTTTGATGATGGGCATCTACATAAAAATATTGCAGTAGCTTCGCTTGAGGATAATCAGTAATTTTTTGATTTGATACGACCTGAACTGCGATGAGTTGATTTGACGGAGTAAAGCCACCTATGCAAATTGCACCTTGTTGGCAAAGATGTTTGATTAAAGGTGGGTCATTTTCTAGATGATACTGATCCCAACACTGAACATCATAAAAGCAGTCAATACGCTGAAGTTGTTGGCTGTGTTGTAGATATATATGTGTGATTAACTCTTTTCGATCAATCTGTTGCCAAATTAAATCAATCTCAGCGTATTGTAATGGTCTAAAGGAAATCTTAATTTTACAGCCCTCAAATCGGTTTTAATGACTTTTTATACATCAAACCTTTATGTTTTTGAATTTAGATAATCGGTTTACTTGTAATAGATTTTTCCAGAACCCGCTTAAACAATAAACAGGTCCTGGGATATTGGTCTATGACTTTAAAGCAGCTTTCAGTGCATACAATTGTTCAAGTGCTTGGCGAGGAGTTAAATCATCTAGGTCGATATTTGCCAAAGTATCGAGCACTGGAGAAGGTTTAATAATTTCAATGACTTTTTCAATTTCAATAATCTGCTCCTGTGTTTCAGGTTCAGGTTGGTCAACATTGGCAAATAGATCATTTTGTACAACGGATTGCAATTGTTGCTGTTGTTGCTTCTCTAAAATTTTTAAGCGTTTTTGTGCTTCTTTAATCACCCCAGCAGGAATCCCTGCAAGTTTTGCAACTTGTAAACCATGGCTTTGACTGGCAGGACCTTGCTGTACTTTATGCAATAAAATCAAATTACCATTCAATTCTTTAGCAGTGACGTGATAATTATCAATTGCGACTTCTTTTGATAATTCGGTTAATTCAAAATAATGGGTTGCGAATAAACATAAGCATTTGATGCGTTTAGTTAAGTCGAGTACACATGCCCAAGCCAGTGACAAACCATCATAAGTACTTGTACCCCGACCAACCTCATCCATCAGCACTAAAGACTGATTGGTGGCATGGTGCAAAATTTGAGAGGTCTCAGTCATTTCAACCATGAAGGTAGATTTACCTGTAGACAAATCATCTGCAGAACCAATACGGGTAAAGATACGATCTATAGGACCTAGTTTTGCAGCTTTTGCAGGAACGAAACTGCCACAGTAAGCAAGTAGACTGATCAATGCGGTTTGACGCATAAAGGTCGATTTACCCCCCATATTCGGTCCAGTAATGATCGCCATACGATGATTAAAATCAAGCTGGGTATCATTTGGCGTAAATGGTGCTTTACTTAATGATTCGACCACGGGATGACGACCAGCAGTAATTTTAATGCCGATATCGGGGCTATATTCTGGTCGATTCCAATTGTTTAAACGTGCTTGATGCGCAAAGTTAGCCAATAGGTCAATATGTGCAATGGATGCACTCATCATTTGCAAATTGGCAATGTCTGCTCTTAATTCATCTAACAACATTTCAAAGAGTAGCTTTTCTCTAGCCAATGCTCGAGATTCACTGGAAAGCACTTTGTCTTCAAAGGATTTTAACTCTGGGGTAATGTAACGCTCAGCATTTTTCAAGGTTTGGCGACGTATATAATGTTCAGGTGCTTGTTCTGCCTGAGCACGGGTGAGTTCAATATAGTAGCCACTCACACGGTTATAGCCAATTTTTAAGGTGTTGATTCCTGTTGATTCACGTTCCTTAATTTCCAAATCAATTAAAAATTGCCCTGCATGATCACGGATTTTACGAAGTTCATCTAATTCAGTATCAAAGCCTTCTGCAATGACATTGCCATCACGCAATAAAACGGGTGGATGTTCAACAATGGCTGACATTAAACGTTGGTGTAATCCATTAAAATCACCCAATTCTTCATTTAATTGTCCAATTAATTTAGATTGTTGAGTATTGAGAATGGGTTGCAGAGCATGCCTTAAAAATGGGATTTGGGCGCATGCCTGACGCAGTTGTACCAAATCACGTGGACGAGCACTTCCAAGAGCGACTCGACTTAAAACACGCTCAATATCTCCAATTTCTTTAAGCACTAAACGTACAGGCGCTTCATGATAACCTTTGAGCAATGTATCTGTAGCGTCTAGACGCTCATCGAGTATTTGTGTATCGCGTATGGGTTGCATTAGCGTACGTGCAAGCAATCGGCTGCCCATTGCAGTTTGGCAATCATTGATCAAACTAAATAATGATGTTCCATGTTCAAAGAGTGGATCAATAATTTCTAAATTACGACGTGTGACAGGATCGAGCGCAATGAAATCAGAACTTTGTTCTAACTTAATTGAACGAATATGCGGTAATGCCGTTTTTTGAGTTTCTTTCGCATAATGAAGCAAGGCAGCGGCTGCTGCTTTAGCCAGCGGTAAATGATCAATCCCAAAGCCAGAAAGTGTGGAAACGGCAAACTGATCACATAAGGTTTTTTGTGCATTATTTAAATTAAAATCAACATTAGGGCGTTTGGTGATTGGACACTCAATTTGTTTTTTTATTTGCTCAATAATATTCGGGTCGACAATGTCTTCATCGACTAGAATTTCACTTGGCATTAATCGTGCCAGTTCAATCGCTAAATTTTCAGATTTAAAATCTTGCTGCTGTACTTTAAAAATACCTGCACTTAGGTCAAGTAAGGCGATACCGATTTGATTTTGCTGAAAGCATAAGGCAACAAGATTGGAGGATTGTGTTGCCGTCAATAAGGCATCATCAGTTAACGTTCCTGGTGTAATGATTCTGACTACGCCGCGTTCAACAGGTCCTTTTCCTGTGACTTCACCAATTTGCTCACAGATCACCACCGCTTCGCCTTTTTTGACTAGACGAGCCAAGTAGCCTTCAGCTGCATGATAAGGTACACCCGCCATTGGAATAGGTTCGCCGTTGGCTTTCCCACGGTGCGTAAGCGTGATTCCAAGCAGTTTGGCAGCTTTTTTTGCATCATCAAAGAACAGTTCGTAAAAGTCGCCCATGCGATAGAACATTAATGAATGTGGATGTTGCATTTTTACTTTTAAATATTGCTGCATCATTGGCGTGTGAGAAGATAAGTCAGCCGTTATTTCTGTGTTATTCATGTACATGAAATCCCTGAATTTAAGCAAAAAATATAAATCTAAAAAAGCCTGGCCGTCTAACCGAATCCAATTTTTCTGAGTGAATGTGAACTAATCAAAGCAGAAGTATACCTTGAAGTGTACTTGTGATTGTTGAAATTAAATCAACAAAGGGGAGACGATTAGCTCAATTTCTCTAAGCTCCATCTTAGCAAATTGAGGAGGATTAATAAAAAATAATCCTGAGATGAGTGAGGAAATAAACAGCAAAAAGAAAGATGGCGCGGTAATCCCCCCTCAAAATAATTGAACTCAAAAGTAGAAAATCGAATAATCCTGTTCAAGGAGATTTTTTATGAAAACATCTAAATATTCAGATAGCTTAATCATGAGTATTTTAAAACAAGCTGAATCAGGAACACCTGTGCCTAACTTATGCCGTGAACATGGTATGAGTTCCGCTACATTTTATAAATGGAAAGCGAAATATGGAGGTATGGATATTTCAATGATGACACGACTTAAAGAATTAGAGACTGAAAATGCTCGTCTGAAACGTATGTATGCTGACGAACGCCTTAAAGCAGATATTCTTCAGGATGCACTGTCAAAGAAGTTATAAAGCCTGTACAACGTAAATCTCTTGCTCAGCGAGCCGTTGAACAATTTAAGATTTCAGTGAGTAAAGCTTACTTCATCTTTCAACTTAGTCAAACCTGTTATCGTTATAAAGCTCAATTAGATGAGCAAAATAAGATGATTGCAGACTGGCTACTGAAGCTCACCAACGAGAATAAGACTTGGGGCTTTCAGCTTTGCTTCTTGTACCTACGTAATGTCAAAGGCTACTCATGGAACCACAAACGTGTTTATCGAATTTATAAGGAGCTTGAGCTTAACCTACGAATTAAACCCAACAAACGCATTCAGCGAATAAAGCCTGAACCGCTTACAGTACCATCAACACCAAATGAATCGTGGTCAATGGACTTTATGCATGACCAACTGAGTGATGGTCGCAGTTACCGAATTCACAATGTTATTGATGATTATAACCGTGAGTCACTGGATATATTGATTGATTTTTCTTTGCCAGCTCAACGAGTGCTGAGGGGATTGGATCAATTAATTGCATGGCGAGGTAAGCCAAAACGTATCCGTAGTGATAATGGACCCGAGTATGTTAGTGATTTAATGCAAGCGTGGTGTACTCAACATGGAATTGAGAATGTATTTACCCAACAAGGACCTACACAACAGAATGCTTATGTTGAACGCTTCAACAGGACGGTTAGATATGAATGTTTGAATCAATATTTATTTCGAGAGCTTGAAGAAGTTGAAGACTATACAACGATATGGCAACACTTTTATAATCACGAACGACCACATATGTCAGTTGATGGTAAACCACCTAAATTTAAACAATGATAAGGACTTTGCCTTTCTACTTATAAACTCAATTAAAAATGGGAGTATTACCCGACGAATATTATTTCTGAATTATTGTATGCAGCATATGATAAGAATAATGATTTATTAG
>NZ_LBNA01000047.1:0-125008 GCF_001005515.1 Acinetobacter sp. Ag2 | reverse complement strand
GTAATTGAAGATATTTTGATTACTTTAGGTAAGCAATATCATTTGATTCGTCCATTAGATTCAAATGAAAATTTATTCCTTTATCTTGTTTTAGATCGCTCTAAATCAAACTTGGCTATGGCTCGTCACGAGTTAAAAGCATTTGAAAAAGGTTTAGACTTTTCTTGATTTTTTAGGGTCTGTGGACATTTCATAAATGGCTTGCGTTGTAGGTTAAAATTGATCAGGTATGAGGAGTATACTCCGCAAGGAAATGAAGAGAATAGCGAGACTATTTTTAAGTTTCATAACGTAGCCTGAGATAATTTTAACCACAACCCTGAGCAAGAACAAAGCACTGCTTTGTTTGCAGCGCAAGGCGTAGCGGGGACTAGCGTGTTTTTTGTCACTTCGTCGTTCCCTTGCGAAACAGTGTTTCTCATCATTTAGAATGACTAAATTTCGTATTTCGCGCCTAGAATCGCCTAAAAAACACACCTAGTCGCAAACATAGACGAATTGTTCACAGACCCTAGTCTGATTAAAGCATTATTTACTTTCAGTGGTTTGCTTCCAGTGATCAAGCTGTTCATCGGCAGTGAACATTTCTCCCATACCTTTGACTGCATCACTTGGATTTTTAAGCTCACCATCAGCAGATTGCTTTTTCTCATCATAGACTTTGGCTTGGTTTTCCCAATATTGATAACGTAAACCTTGAATATAGCGCCCTTGTTCTGTTTTAAGATCCAAGTCTTTCAACATATTGAGTGCCGATTCAATATTATCTCGCTTGAGTTGGCGATCAATGTCTTCGGTTAGACTGCCATCAGCAGCACGTTTTTTAAGATCAGCTTCTAAAGCATTATTATTTTCAGTAAATTTTTGATCATATTCGTCGAGCAAGGCAATATCGTGTGCATCATTCGGCGTACTCGGAAAGGCTTTAATCGGTTTGGTTTTCAGTTGGTCCATAACTTCTTGAGATGCATCTTTCGGCTCAGATGAATTGTTTTGTTGACCATCTTTAGGGGAACAAGCAGCCATGAAAACGATAGATGTGAGTAAACTTGAAAGAAGCAAAGGGCGAAGTATTAAATTCATGGTAAACATTCCTCATTAAAGCGTATCAATTAGCGCAGTTTCCTAAAGTTATAAACATAGGTGACATAAGGGAAGTCTATTTCATCTTGAGCTTGTTTGCCCGTATATTCCGATACAATCTGTTCGAATTTGTGTTTCAATTTGAGTTGTTCTTGTTCTGGCATCGCTGCAATAAAGCTGGTTGAGAGCAACCGTTTACTCACCACATTTTCTACTGTACCTGTGTGTAGCTGTGAAAATACTTTAGCGGTTTCAAGTTGGAACAAAAATTGATTTTCAAATACCTGCTTCCATTGCCCGCTGTGATAGCGTGGGGTATCTCCTTCAAGGGTTGCGAGCAAATCTGCCAATGCTTTCACCCAGTCTATATTCTCGTCTCGTTGATTCCAAACCAAACCTAAATGACCTTCGGGCTTTAAAACATGGTGGATTTCGTTCAATGTTTCGATATTGGCAAACCAATGAAAGGACTGAGCGCACAAAACAGCATCAATACTTTCAGATTCTAACGGAATTTGATCACTCTTCGCTTGAAGCGTTTGCACATCAGGATGTACTATTTTCAACTGCTCCAGCATTTCAGAAACAGGTTCAACTGCAATGATATTGGGCGTCGCTTGTTTCAGATAAGGTAGAAATTTTCCAGTACCTGCACCCAAGTCAACCACCTTTGAATCTGGGCTGAGTGCTAAATCTTCGATGAGCCATTGAACCACAGCCTGTGGATAATTGGGTCTGGCTTGTTGATAGAGTTCAGCAGCCGTACTGAAACCTTTTTGAGCAGCAGGATGTAAGGAATGTGTCATATTTTGCGCTTTTTTATCTGACTAGACTCTATAAAATATGACACTTGAAGCAATCAATAGGCAAGAGCCGATTGATTTAATTTCAGCCAATGAAAGAGCGGATGCTCGGTGTGCGAATGGATAAACAAATAATTTTTGAAGATGATCATATCAGAGCAATCTATTTAACAGGTGAATCTGACACTTTAGTCCTGTCATTTGGGGACTTGATCACTCGCGCCAAAGGGCTTTCAATTAATGCTGAAAAGTCTTTGATGAAATATAACTATGCTGTTGTCGGTATTATGCCTAAGCAAAAGTCTTGGTTTCCTGCATCAAGTATGGCTGCTCTTTTACAGCATCTGCAACCCATCTTAAGTCAATTCAAGAATATTGTCGGTTATGGTGGATCGATGGGGGGCTATGCAGCGATCAAATATGCCAAAGATTTAAACATGAATCGTGTAGTTGCTATGGTTCCGCAATATTCAATAGATCCTTCAGAAGTTGAAGATAAACGTTATACGGATTTCTATGACGCTGATTTAAACGCAAATATGCGTATTCAGGCACAGGATATTGTTGAAGATTGTGAATACATCATTGTTTATGATCCGTATTTTGAAAATGATAAAGAACATTATTTAAAAATTAAGCCGTTAATTCCTCAACTACATACTCTTCATTTACCCTATACAGGGCATGATGCAATTGCTGTTTTGGCGAACTCTGCCTTATTACATGATTTTATTGAACGCCCCTATGATCAAACTTATTTCTATAAGCAGATTCGTGAGGTCAAGAAGAACAGTAAGTTTTACTATCGCAGTGTGATTGCTCGTTTGTTGGGAACACACAATGAAGCATTGGGTAAAATTCTCAAAGGAACTGATATTCAACTGGACAGTACTTTCTTTGATGCCAGTTTAAAGCAGACTATTACCCGTATTTTATTAACCAATAAACGTGTGGATGAGCAAGATCTGCAAAAGCTGGGGATTCAGGTCAATTTTGCATTTGAGGACAAAACCCAGCTACAAGACAACTTTGGTAATATCTTGGTATTTAATGTCATTACCCAGAAACTGGAAAGCTATGATCAACAGGTGATTGATGTTAATGGCAAATATATTATTCCATTAAATGTTGAAAGCAATGGTCTAGCGCAAGTCGAAATTAAGAAACAGACGTATTTGATTTGCATGAATGATCGTCGTGTGACTAAACTCTTTAAACATGATGAAGCGTTGTCATTGGATATGAATCCAATTGTGATCAAGAAAACCCCTGACTTTTATGTGTTGAGTTATAAAAACTTCTATATGAGCTGTGATATTCAAGGTCAAGTCAGTTTTGACGATGAAAGTTTAAATGAGTTTTGTCATTTTAAGATCGCTTAAGCTCAGGCAATTCATCGTATGACTAAATCGGCTTTGGCTAAAGCTTTTTTAACAGCATCATTCAATAATATAGCCTTTTTTCTCGCCTTCTCTCAAAAAGAGAAGGCATGATCAAGAGCAATATGATTGATTACTTATCATGCTTTCGAATGTATGCAAGTGCTTTAAAAGCACCTTCATTTAAATACATTGTTTTAAATAGCGTGTTGGGAACAATGCTTGATATTTCTTAAATTCACTTTGAACTTTTAAGTCATCGAGTTTATAAGTTTCGCTAGAATGTTGATAAACACCTGTTACCGCCATGAGTGAGCCTTCTTGACCTTCTTTGTAATGATAACGAAAGGTTTTTCGTGAGGCATGTAGAAGTTTTTGATCAATAAATTTATAACTAAATAATAGATCTTCCATTTCTAAATAATACCGAGCCTCTATACGACAACCTCGATTCAATTGAATTAATCTAAAATAATTTCCTTCTGAACTTCTAAATTCTGCCTCATCTAAATTTTGAATCGATTGTAAAACGAGATCTTTTGCATGTGCTGAATATGCAGATAAGATAAAACAACTCATCAATAATATCAGTGAGCTTGATTTTGATTGTTTCATTCTAATATCTTTTTAAATTTCATTTGATTGACTATATCGTCTAAGTACATGTTTGAATATAAAAAAAGAGGCCCCCATGCCGGAGATCCCCATAAACTGAAATTCAACTTGAAAAAAATAAAGTTTAAAATCTACGATTTGCGCGTTTAAAGGTTCCAAAGTCATTAAATCGCACACCATTTTCTTTCATGATTGGATAGCAGTCTTCAGCAATCGCTTGGCGGATATAAAATGGATCACGAACAACAAAGTGATGTATTGCATGAGTACCTGCAAAGTTAAAACAAAATGCCTGCAAAGGTTTCATGCGCCAATCCGTCCAAATCTGGCATTGCTGTACAACATTTCCATCCTCAACATCGCCGTAATAATGCATATTGGAACTGGTGAAGTGTAAACTCAAGGTACGGAGAAAGTTAGGCGCAGCAATACTTACCGCATAAAATTTTGTGCTGCGGTCAACAAACTTCCATAAGCTATTTTTAGGTTGTGCGATGCCAAAAGCTTTCATTGCTAATTTGGTAGCACTGATCAATAGAAAGCTATGCCAAAGTGCATAATGAATATGCCCAAATGGTGCATAACTTGCAGATAGCTTTGCCTTTAATTTGAGCTTTTCAGTTTTCGATAAATTCTTCTGCGCATGAATATAGCGGTTGGTGGTTTTCATCATGGTGATGGGGCGTAAATAGACAGCCAACATATTGTCACCTGTCATGATCAAGCGTTTTAAACCCCATTTGTCACCATTGTTAATACCTCGTTCTTCTAAATCTGTTTTTGTACCTGAGGATTTATGGTGATGTAGGTGTACTTCACGACGTATCCACGGATTGACTGTACTTGGACGAAAGGCATACACGGCTGCAAGCATGGCATCATTTATTTTTTTATTCTTACGATAATACATTTGATGAATCAAATCGTGTTCCAGTTCATGCAAAATTGACATCCAAAATGCAGAAAGTGGAATTGCCACATACCAAGCCATTTTCCCGCGAGCGTATTGTGTTATATTGAAAATAATCCCTGTAATAGCAGTGCCCAGAATACTTAAACCGATTTGATCTTGATATTGAACTAGCCAAGGATGGCGTTCTCGTAACTGATTCCCAGCTTCCAAAATCGCTTTACGAATTCGATGACTGCGTTGCTCATCTTCAGGGTCAGCAAAGTTTTTGGCTTTGTTTAGCTTGGATATATGTACATCGGAAAGGGGTAAATTCATTTCCGTTTTCCTCTATATTTTTGTTTGAGAACAAGGAAGTTTTAAAAACCAACATTTGTTGGATTTTTTTGAGAGATTATCTGATGATCAAAATAACGTCAACGTCAGTTTTAAAGAAAATGACCAAAAAAGTGAGTCAACCAAAACAAGAACGCTCACAAAAAAGAATGGAAAAGATGTTGGCGACTACGCAAGAATTGTTGTTATCCATTGGAATTGAAAAGATTTCTATTCCTGAAATTGCTAATGCTTCTGGCGTTCCTCGTACCAGTATTTATCAATTTTTTCCGACGAAATACGATATTTTGCGTCATATTGCACTCGCACACTTAAATGATTTGGTGAAACAACTGGGGAAGGCTGCTGTTCGCGTTTTGACGGATAATCCCAAAGCAAGCATCGAGGTATACGGGCAACTGCTTTCAGAAAGTATGATTCGGACCACGGCTAAATTTTTTAATGAATCAGAAATTGCCAGCTTACTGATTCTTAGTGGTCCTTTTACACGGCAAGCTTATCTTGAGTATCAAATCGAGTTGAAAAAAGTCAGTGATGGCGTACGTAAAGCATTGGAAATGATTCAGGTGGATAATTATGTCCCTCAACAACCTGATACTTTAACCATTTTGATGGAATTGGTTTTTACCTGTATGAAGCATGGTTATTACAATGAAAGTTATATTTCTGAAGCCATTATTCAAGAAGCCTACCGTATGACCAATGCGTATTTATTGGCACTCAAAAATAACACCTTTGGTTTTCCTCAAGTATCAACACAATCTTAAAATTATTGGATTGGAAAGGGGTGTTTTTAAAGCTGAATAATGACGGTTTACATTTCAAAATATTCTAAAGAGCTGTATGAAAATCAGTGAAATTTTCATGTTATAAACAAGATTGTGCAAATGATTGAAACCACAAGGTAAAGGCAATGAAGGCTGTATTTTTAGATTATGAATCTCTAGACAAAAATGATTTGGATTTTAGTCAGTTAAACGCAGCTTTTGATGAACTTGTACTTTATCCTTCGACCACGACTGAGCAGGTATTAGCACGTGTAGCACATGCCGATGTGGTCATCAGCAATAAAGTATTGATCAATGCTGAAACAATTGCGCAATCGAAGCATCTAAAGCTCATTTTAATTTCGGCAACAGGAACCAATAATGTCGATTTAGATGCAGCCAAGTCTAAAGGCATCGTGGTGTGCAACTGCCAGGGCTACGGCACATCAGCAGTTGCACAGCATACGCTGACATTGATGTTGGCTTTAGCAACCTCTTTGCTCAAGTATGATCATGCTGTGAAGAATGGAGAATGGAATAAATCTCCAATTTTCTGTTTATTGGATTTTCCTATTGTAGAGTTGTCAGGAAAAACTTTAGGGATCATTGGTTATGGAGAGTTGGGGCAAGCGGTTGCCAAATTAGCTGAAGCTTTTGCTATGAAGGTTTTGGTAGGGGCTCTGCCAAGCCGTCCACAGCATAAAGAACGAATAGCTTTTGCTGAACTACTTCCACAAGTTGATTTTCTTTCTTTACATTGTCCTTTAACTGATGAAACACGTGACTTGATTGATACACAAGCATTGGACTCGATGAAAAAATCAGCATTCTTAATCAATTGTGCCCGTGGAGGCATTGTGAATGAGCAGGCTTTGGCAGATGCATTAAGACAAGGCAAGATTGCAGGAGCTGCGATAGATGTACTCTCTGTTGAACCTCCGCAACAAGGAAATGTGTTGCTTGCAGAGGACATTCCAAACTTAATTATCACACCGCATAGTGCATGGGGGAGTGTTGATGCTCGGCAACGTATCGTAAATCAAATGTTGGAGAATTTTGAGGCATTTCAGCAGGGCAAGATGATCCGTCAAGTGAATCACTGAGGCTTTAGAACATCGTTATAATGCTATAAACAAGCTTACCACTGCATCATTGCCCTTTAAATTAAGATTTTCTCCGATCTCAGCTTTAATGAACTAAGCTTTAATGAACTGATTTTAAGAGCGTTTATCTTGGTACACCTGCATCATCATCTGTTGAAATGCTGGTATTGGTATTTTGATTTGGCTTGGAGTCCGTTGATGACGGACTCGGTGTGTTGGTCTGGTTCTCTATAGGCAAGCTTTGTTTTTTGATTTCAAGCTCCGGTTGTTCGGACTGAACATTTTGCGAAGCTTGTGTTTGAAGTGATGGTTGTGCAGATACCGTCGGCTGATCTGGGATGTTTTGATTAGAAATGTTTGGAACAGTGGCTGTAACAGAGGGATTCGCTGAGTTTGCAGTAGTTGATGATTGACTCAAGCTGCCTTGTTCTATTGGCACGTTATAGCTGTTTTTGCCCATCACACGGTCTTTGGTCTGTTCAACCTTTTTGACAGCGGTATCTATACCTTGTCGTGTATTGTCTCGGGCAATCGTTGCTTGTTCACTGGTATATTTTTTCGTATTTTCAATGGTTTCATCAAATGAAGGTTTGATTTTTTGAATGCCTTTTTCGGTTGCATCTCCTACTTTTTCAGCCGTATTTTGTACTGCTTCACCTGTCTTATGGGCTAGGACTCTAAATATATTGGGGTTATCACCATAAGGTTGTGTATGAGTGTCTGTTTGAGCATAAAGTGATGATGTTGCACATATTGCAGTGATCATACATAAACTTTTCATCTTCACCATGTTTTCATTCCTTTATGATGATGTCATTAACGCTGTGAATCATATTGAGCAATAGTACTGTTTTATTCAATCACCCGCTTAAACAATAATAAATCAACGACAGCAAAATATAACAATATATGGTTCGTATTATTACTGAGTATTTGAAAGAAAAGCCCACGGATGTGAGCTTTTCATCTTAATATTGTGGGTTAGAGGTCATCAATTGCAATTATTTAGCGGCAACTTTGGCTTCTGTTGATACGCCGACGTTTGCACTACCTACAGGTGTTTTCACATGTGTTTGTGAATTTACTTTAGCACCTGTGTTGGTTGATTTCGGCTTGACCAAGTCTTTGGTTTTTTGCCAAGTTTTACTGGTTGCAGATTTGGTTTTATCTTTCGCTTTTATCGCAGCTTCTTTGGTGTTATTACCTGCTTCTGAACTTAGCTTTTTGGTATTTTCCCAAGCACCTTTGCTGGCTACTTTACCTTTATCGATTCCAGTTTCAACACTTGTACCGACTTTATCAGCAGTATTTTTAGTGCCATCCCAAGCATCTTTAGAGACTTCACGAGTTTTGTCGACACCTTTTTCTACACCAGTACCGACTTTACCTGTTACATTCTTGGTGCCATCCCAAGCATCTTTTGACACATCACGGGTCTTATCGACACCTTTTTCGATACCATCACCGACTTTAACGGCAGTATTTTTTGTACCATCCCAAGCATCTTTTGAGACTTCACGAGTCTTATCAACACCTTTTTCAATACCATGACCAACTTTGTCTGCTGTATTATGGATTCCTTGACCAATATTGCTGAGTAGACCTCCACCATTTGCATTGACTTCAGCTGATGCATTGGCGCTGACATTTGTATTGGCGAAAATAAGAGGAGAGCTAGCTAAAAGGGCTGTAGCGATCACTGTTGTTTTAAGCATTTTCATAATTAGTTTTATCCTATACCTGAATGAGTTCAAGTTTGAGTGTTGCCTATCATAATGTTAAATTTGAGTGAAAATAGTCTTAGAGATAAAACAGCAACAGCTTATCTACACAGTTTTAACAATAATGTAAAAATTATGAATAAAGATTAAGATCGAGTTTCTATGAAAAAAACTTTATTTTTTATTTTAAAATTCTGATACTTATAAATGAAAACTCACGATTCTAAACGTTGTGTTATTCACATCGTCATCTTGTCATTGAAACAAAAAACACATAAGCTTTGGAATCAATCTATATCTTATTCCTATAATGAACAATATAAAAATCTTAGTGTTGTTGGGTATATTTTTCAGTTTTAGACCGAGTTTTGCCTGTGCTTGTGGGGAAGAAATCCCTTTCAGTCATCAAATGATTGGCTGGGTTACAACGGCTATCATTTTTTTAATCTATTTAGTTCCTAGTTTCTATTTTGCAAAATATTTTAAGAAATATCAGCTATCCATCCTACACCTCGTTTTGCCTCATATATTGATGTTAGGCATGCTTTACGCTTTGTTGAATTCTTTTAAATTGGGTTTAAATCCAATTTATTATTGGTTTGCGGATTACCTGCCAAATAACTTAATTTTTGTTGTGATTGGACTGATTGGTGTAATTTTTTGGTTCTATCCCGTGATTTATGTTGTTAAAAAGAGCTAAATGATTTTGCATTTTAGCCCTTTTAGCTTCAACGACGTATCAGAGTGAAGTGCTGAGATTAATTACATTTTTCCAGATTTGCTGCTTTAAAATTGTTTTTGAGTGAATTGAAGTTTTTTAGCTTTTCAGCATCTTTAGAATCAAAAACTGTCTGCTTCTGTTCAATATCCGCATCGACATTTGAAAATGCTGAAATCAATTGCTCTCCTTTAAAAATCCAATGTTCAGTTGCTTTTCCTTTTTCAAAGTTCCCTGTAAATTCAATCACACAGTTATCTGTTTGGCGAATGAGTCGAGCAAGATTGTGTTTGGTGTTGGGCGCTGCTGAGATATTTTTGTGTTGTTCTAAAACAGTCGGTGCATTTGGATTAGTGGGTGTCGTTGAGCAGGCGCTGAGGGCGAGTGTCATGAGTATTGCGGGGAATATGATTTTTTTAGTCATTACTGTTGCGCTCAGATTGAAAGGTTGATATTCAGTGTATACAAATCATTGGATAGATTAAGCTTTATTTAGTTTTTGATTGTTAAAGACTATTTTGAAAATTTACATATTTTGTTTTTATTTTATTCATTTAAAAAGCATCATTTCAATGGCAAAAGAGGAAGACACTTTTCTCTTTATTAATTTTGTTTTGTGCTTGAAAAATAAAACCTGCCAAAAGGCAGGTCTTATTTTTTTCAGTGATTTAATTTCTTAATGCTGTAACACTGAAATATCCGCAACGCTTGTAAATAAATCACGTAATTGTGCCAGTAAACGTAAGCGGTTTGCTTTTAACTCTGCGTCATCCGCCATGACCATAACACCTTCAAAGAAAGCATCAATTGGTGCGCGCAATGCTGCCAGCTTGGAAAGCGCAGTGGTGTAGTCTTTCGCATCTAAAAGCGGCTTAACAACAGGAAGGATATTTTGAATCTCGCTATAAAGTGCTTTCTCTGCATCTTCTACCAGTTTAGCTTCAATAATCTCACCTGTAGGTGCAGCCTCTTTCGCCAAGATATTTGCAACACGTTTATTTGCAGCAGCGAGAGCAGCAGCTTCTGGCAAATCACGGAAATGATTTACTGCGGTAACACGCTTATCAAAATCCAAAGGTGATTTTGGTGAAAGTGCTTGAACGGCCTGAATCACATCAACGGCAACACCTTGGTCTTCGTATTTAGCACGATAACGACCTTCAAGGAATGCCACAGCATCGGCTAAAGTCTTCGCATGATCTTTCAATACATCGCCATAAGCAGTCAAAGCTAACTTGATGAGTTCCTCAATCGAAACATCAAGATTATTTTCAGTCACTAAACGTAAGATACCAATCGCAGAACGACGTAAAGCAAATGGATCTTTCGAGCCTGTTGGCGCTTGACCAATACCAAAAATACCTGTGAGGGTATCTAAACGGTCAGCAAGCGCAAGCGTTGTACCTGTTTTGGTTTTGGGTAGAACATCGCCTGCAAATTTAGGTAGGTATTGTTCACCTAAAGCTTCAGCAACTTCATCATTCTCGCCTTCAATGCGTGCATAGTAAGTACCTGCAATCCCTTGCAGTTCAGGGAATTCACCGACTAATTCAGACGTTAAGTCACATTTAGCAAGCAGTGCGGCTTTTTCAGCATCCGCAGGATTTGCGCCTGTGATTGTAGATAATGCCACAGCCAATTTAGCAATACGTTCAGACTTATTCCAAAGTGTCCCTAACTGTGCTTGGAACACCATATTGGCTAATTTATCTTTACGTGATGCAAGTGGCTGCTTTTGATCTTGCAAGAAGAAGAATTCAGCATCTGACAAACGTGGACGTACAACTTTTTCATTCCCTTCAATAATTTGAGTTGGATCTTTAGACTCAATATTTGAAACAGTAATGAAATAAGGTTGTAGTTTATTGTCAGCGTTGACCAAACAGAAATATTTTTGGTTGTCTTGCATGGTCGTGATCAATGCTTCTTGAGGAACAGCAAGGAAACGCTCTTCAAAACTTGCACGAAGCGCAACAGGCCATTCCACCAATGCTGTCACTTCATCACGAAGATCTGCCGGTACAATCGCAGTCGCATTCACTTCATCTGCCAAAGCCTTGACTTGTTGATCAATGATCGCTTGGCGCTCAGCAAAGTCAGCAACAACATAAGCCTGACGTAGTGCATCTAAGTACGCATCTGGATTTGCCAATACAATAGCTTCAGGTGCATGAAAACGATGACCATAAGTCACATTGCCTGTTTGGTGATCTTGAATCGATGCATCAATTACAGCATTGTCTTTCAGCAATACTACCCACTTCACAGGACGGACAAATTCGGTACGGCTTGCAGCAGAACGCATGCGTTTAGCAATTGGCAGGTTATCTAATGCTGTTTGTAAAATTTGTGGAAGTAAAACGTCAAGGCTTTGACCTTTTACATCTTTTAGGTAACAAACTTTTTCAACTTTACCGGCTTGGAAAGTTGATACTTGATCTGCTGTAATGCCTTGACCACGCATAAAGCCTTCCAAAGCTTTGGTTGGTTTGCCTTGAGCATCATAAGCCGCTTGAACAGCAGGACCATCAAAACGCTTTTGGGTGTCTGCTTGAGCAGCATCCACATTGACGATCTTCAAGGCCAAACGACGTGGTGCAGCATAAGCTTCAATAGCTTCAAATGCCAAACCCGCTTCATTTAGCCCTTTTTCTGTTTCTGCTTTTAAGGCATCACGTAACGTTTTTAAGCTTTTAGGTGGTAACTCTTCACAGCCAAGTTCGAATAAAACAGTATGTTTAGACATTATTTATTCTCCTCAGCTTTTGCTTCTGCTTCAACTTGCGCCTTTAACTGTGCCAATACTTCATCACGTAAATGTGGTTCCGCCATTGGAAATCCTAATTTTGCACGGGCAGCCACATAGCTTTGCGCAATAGAGCGAGCCAAAGTACGGACACGTAAGATATAACGCTGACGTTCAGTGACTGAAATAGCACCACGGGCATCAAGCAAGTTAAAACTGTGTGATGCTTTGATGACTTGTTCATATGCAGGAAGTGGAAGCTCAGCTTCCATTAAACGTGTTGCTTCAGCTTCGTAAAAGTCGAACAGCTCAAACATTTTTTCAACGTTGGCATATTCAAAGTTATAGGTCGATTGTTCAACTTCGTTTTGATGGAAAACATCACCATACGTCACTGTACCGAACTGACCTTTGGTCCATACCAAATCGTAGACAGAATCTACGCCTTGTAGGTACATAGCCAAACGTTCAAGTCCATAGGTAATTTCACCAGTCACTGGATAACATTCAACACCACCTACTTGTTGGAAGTAGGTAAATTGAGTGACTTCCATCCCGTTTAACCACACTTCCCAACCTAAGCCCCAAGCACCCAGTGTTGGAGATTCCCAGTTGTCTTCTACAAAACGAATGTCATGGGTTAAAGTATCAATACCGATTGCTTTTAACGAGTCTAAGTAAAGCTGTTGAATATTGTCAGGGTTCGGTTTAAGTACAACTTGGAACTGATAATAGTGCTGTAAACGGTTTGGGTTTTCGCCGTAACGACCGTCTTTTGGACGACGTGATGGTTGAACATAGGCTGCGTTCCATGTTTCAGGACCAAGCGCGCGTAAGAATGTTGCAGTGTGGAATGTCCCTGCACCCATTTCCATATCGTAAGGCTGTAACACCACACAACCTTGTTCAGCCCAGTAGTTTTGTAAGGCAAGAATTAAGCCTTGGAATGTATCAATATGCGATATGGCGCGACTCATGCAGCATCCACTATAAGTATTAGAAAAAATTGGCTCTAAGTATAAGGATTTTGCGGAGGTGTGGCAAAGGTTAGTCTACAAATATTGACGCTCATCGCAGATCAGTTCAGGTACATTTTTTAAGATTTTCTTTTGAGATCAAATTTTTCATTTGATTGGCCTCTTTTCTTATTTTCATTTCTTGAATATGTGCTTCAATTTCTGTATCTGGGGAGTCTGTATCGATGCTGGGTTCTGAGGTAGAATTCTCAGAAATTAAAATGAGACCATCTCTAAAAAAAGCCCAGTCTTTTTCAATAGGCGGGGTATTCTTTACACTTGTTTTTGTTTTTAATAGACAGATTTTACCCTTCTTGATCAGTGTCAGTTCAAGTACGCTTAAAGGGTTGTTTGCAATTTCAATCTGCTGAGTTTCTAAAATTACAGGTTCATTCGATGAAAGGCAGGCGCTAAGAAAAAGACAAGAAGTTAAAGTGATTATAAGGGGTGTTTTGTTCATCATTCATAATTAAAAAGTTAAATTATATATTTGATATTAACACAAAAAAATCAAATTATTAATTTTTGGATTGTGAACTGTCTTTTGGGTGTTAGATATTAAGCATGGATCAGGGGGATACGATGAGGCTTTATTTCATGTTAAATAAATGAATTATTTTAAGATATTTACCATGACATTTTTGAACCTTCGTTTTATATTTAAGGCTAAAATTTTAATTCAGAACTTCAATCACAATAATTTTTAATAGAATTGATCAAGATGCAAAAACAATATCGAAACAAACTTTGGATAAGCCTTTTACTTATTTTAATTGCTGTCATTTCAATTCCATCCATTCATCTAATTAAGACTAAAATGAATGAACATCAAGCCATGGAACACATTCCAACAGGCTATCGAGATGATGCTAGTCATCTGAATCTAACTAAAGTACATGGTGTAGTGGACGTTGAAACCTCACCACAGGCAATTCAGAGTCAATTAAAAACACTGCTTCAGTATGCCAATGAAAGACATTTAAAAATCTCAATTGCCGGTGCAAAACACAGTATGGGAGGACATACCATCTATCCGGATGGTATTGCATTGAATATGTTGCCTTATCGCCATATGAGTCTTGATGAAAAGAATAATATTTTAACCATCGGCTCTGGTGCAACTTGGGAAGAGGCACTCCGTTATTTAGACCGTTATGGTAAATCAATTGCGGTCATGCAATCTTTTAGTAATTTTTCTATCGGCGGTTCAATAAGTGTAAATGGACATGGTTGGCAAAAAAATTCGCCTCCAATTTCGTCTAGCATTGAATCATTTACATTGATGAATGCGCAGGGGGAGATATTAGAATGTAGTCGTAGAGAAAACCCTGAACTGTTCAAATTGGTGATCGGTGGTTATGGATTATTTGGCATAATTCTCGATGTAAAATTAAAAGTGGTAGACAATGTTGCTTTGGTATTTCACTCTATTGCTGTTTCACCAAAGGATTATTTAGAACAATATCAACGGATTGTGAGTGAAGATACAAACGTGCAGTTTGCATATGGACGGTTACGTATCTCAGATAAACACTTTTTAGAACAAGCCACTTTAAATTATTTTGAAAAAATAGATAAAAAGCCTTTAGCCTTATCACAACAACAAAGTAAAAATGCCGAAACTAAACGTATTGTGTTTCGTGGTTCTGTAGATAGCGAGTATGGTAAGCGTCTCCGTTGGGATCTTGAAAGTAGTCTTAATTCAATATCGCCTTATGCAACATTCAGCCGCAATGAAATTCTAAGTGAAGATGCCTCATTGATTGAAAATAAAGATCCGAACTCAACAGATTTATTACATGAATACTTTATTCCAAAACGCTACTTGGCACAGTTTGTTCAAGATTTAAAGCCTGTTTTAAAACATAAAAAAGTCGACCTACTCAATATTACTATTCGAGAAGTCGAATATGATCCTGATGCTTTTATGAATTATGCACGAGAGGATGTTTTTGGTTTGGTTTTTTTATTCAACCAGAAGAAAACACCACAACAGGAACAGGATATGCAACAACTGACACGGCAATTGGTCGATATTGCTCTGAAAAATCATGGCACATATTATTTACCCTATCGTTTACATATTCGTCCTGACCAGATGCGACTGGCATATCCACAGACAGATGCATTTTTCAGTTTGAAGAAAAAATATGATCCTGATGAGCTTTTTAGTAATCAGTTCTATCTACATTATCGCTAACAGAGTGTGGTTGAGAGGAAAATACTTGTAAAAATCCCCAATAACAGCAACCTGAAAATATTGCAATTGCATAGAAAAACCAGTCACTGAATAACTTCCAGATGGGCGTTGGGAACGCGCCCGTAAAAACCAAATAGCCAATCATGGTAACAATCAGCCACATCAATAATGAACCCGCGAAAATACTGAAAAAATTGAGCCAATATTTATGTACAAGCCATAAAGAAAGTGCATATGCAATTGGAATGACGATCACACAGTAAATCAAATAAATCATTAAGCTGATGCCGAATACGGTCAGTAACGACTGCACATCATATTGATGATTCATGAAAAGAAAAAAAGTGATTAATAGGATTAAGCTAATACTCGGCGCTAAAAATAAAGCTTTTAAAATAGATTTATTGCTATATTGAACCATGATCAAAACAACAAAAGAGATTAAATAATGAAAGCATGCCTAAAAATGATTATTTTTTCTACTGTGATTTTTTCCACTTTGCTATATGCGGAAAATCAAAATGTACAGATAGATGTATACAATAAATGTGTTGATCAAACCATAGAAGAACTTGGATTGGGCAATATTAATAATGCTGTTGTAGAAATATGTAGTCATCAAGGCAAAGCATTCTATGAAAAAGAAATTGTTAAAGTGTTGGATCAGATTAAAAAACAAAGTCAAAAAGACAATCAACAAGAACGTTATACGGACCTGATGAAATCTCAACGCTTATGGAAAGCCTATGTTGATCAGGAGTGTCAAAACGCAGGGCGTTATATTGGTTCACCGATGTATGAATTTTGCCCTATGCAAGAATATGGCAAAAGATTAGAGCAGTTAACTGAATATACACGATAAAAAATCACTGTGTGAGAAATATAGTAGAAAAATTTATACAGCTAAGATGGATAATAAATACATCTTATAATCACAACAACGTATAATTCGCACTTCAACAGTGCAAAAGTGCAGGATCGTCGTGTTTCATACGCAACTTGAATGGTTAAATACCTTAAAACCCAATTTTAAAGTGTTACCCCTAAAAGATCGGTTACTTTGTGGCTTAGGCGCACTTTTAGGCTTGGCGATATCTTCTCTGATCTGTTGGTATGTATTAGGCGGCTTTAACGCATGGTATATCGCACCGATGGGAGCATCCTCTGTATTGCTATTCGCAGTGCCCGCAAGTCCTTTGGCGCAACCATGGAATATGGTGGTTGGAAATACCATTGCTGGTCTGATTGGTGTGACATGCGCACTCTTGATTTCCAATCCAACGGAAGCATTTAGTATAGCCGTTGCATTGTCGATCTTCTTAATGATGAGCACCGATTCATTGCATCCGCCAAGTGGAGCTGTGGCAATTACTGCGGTATTGGGCGGTGATTCGGTACACCAACTGGGCTATCATTTTATTTTCTATCCCGTGTTGATCAACTCTGTATTTTTGTTGGCTATCGCAATTATTTTTAACAGAATGCTAGGCAAACAATATCCCCAAAGTGCACAGCTCAATGTTCGATCTAAAGACCCAACACCAACACAGAAGGTCACCATCCAACCCCAAGATATTCAAGAGGTCTTAGAGTATCAAACTCAGCTTTTAGACATTAGTGAATATGATTTACAAAAAATCATTTTAGAAGCACAAGAGAAAGCCAATGCACGTTCAGTTCATGAGTTTCTTTGTCAGGATATTATGAGTAAAGATGTGATTCGTTTAGACGAGCAGGACGATATTCACCAAGCTTTGGACAAATTCAAACGGGTAAATTTAATGAGTTTACCTGTGGTCAATGCCGCACATGAATTGGTGGGTACATTGGCGCTGTATGAAATTGTGGAATGGTTTAAACGAGCGGCTGATCCACGAGCCTCATGGGAACACTTTGTAAAACAAATTATGAATCGACAGGTCGTAACTGTACAACCAACACAGCCGATTCAAGATCTTGTGCCATATTTTGTGGAACGGTCTTTTAACTACATTCCTGTGATTGAAAATCAGAAATTGGTGGGAATTATCAGTCGCGCAGATATGATCGCCGCATTGCAACAACAGTTAAATCATCAAAAATAAAGTGATGTTGAATAAAAAAGCTACAACAGTTTGGGGGAACTGTTGTAGCAGAAAAGGGAAAAGTGTTTAAAAGAATGTTAATTAATGGGTTTTCTCTTCATAAATGGTACGTACGGGACGCTGATAACCTTGATGATCATTCAAACGTAAATTCTGTTTAGGCATCAGTAACCAAAGAATTAGATAGACCAGAATACCTGGGAATGCAGCACTCATACATGAAACAATCACGAAAATGATGCGCAGCAAAGTCACATTCCAACCAAAACGTTCAGCAATACCGCCCATAACACCGGCGATCATATTATGTCGGCTTGAACGATATAAACCAGAATTGGTCATTTAAATCTCCTTAGAAAGTTATCTGTTACAGATCATGCTTTAGCACTATAAGAACAATCTCTGTACTTTTAATAATGGAGTTCTGACACAATTCTTCAAGTAAAGTGCCGATAAAAATTGTTAATACTGTGTAACAATATTTCTTAAATTATTCAAAATACTGTAAAAAAGCGGACGTAAAGCAAGTGCTGACGAGTTGAAAAAAAGTGTTTTTTATACTTTTGTAAAAAAAATACCGTGAAGATTTCGAGAAGTGGTACAACGCAATACTATATGCGCATGTAGATGAATGTTTGACATGTTTTTTACTCAGTATATTTGGGTTATTGGGATTTATGCATTTGATGGTTCATAAAACAAGCTTCCTTGGAATTTTAGGTATAGGCATCTGTAGCCTATTGAGTGCTTGTGATTCTTCAAAATCGAACAATAAGCAGCAGGGGGCTTCTGATTCACAGAATTCATCTAGTGAGATTGCTTTGCAAGAAGCAACACAAGCTGTACCTGCCAGTGATGGCAAGAAGTTGAGTGAAGTTGCGGGGCAGGCGACCTTACCTGCAATGGCAGAGATTAAAGGTTTTGCACCGCAGCGTGAAACCTTGCCATCCAAAGCTGAAGAGTTTGTTGGACGCTATCATGTGCAAATCAGCTGTGATGATCCATTTGCCAAGTGTGAACAGGGTAGTGCAGAGTTTATTATCAACTTACTCGCGGATGGAACAGCGCATCGTACATTTGTATATATGGGCAAAATAAGCAATGAAAATAGTGATGTAAAATCAAATCGAAGTTATCAAAAAAATACATGGATTTATGATGACGCGCAGCATGAAATCATTGTAAATCGAGTCGAAGGAATTCAATTTTTTTATAAAGTGGATGAGAAAAATAATTTGGTGATGGACATTGATAAAATTCTTAATGGAAGTGAAGAAAATCGTTTGTATTTTGCTCAACACCATACAGCACCAATGAAAGCGTATGTATTAAAGCGATTTGAGAATTAAAACAGATAGATCGTTTTTAAATTTGGTGGGTTGTGTGGGGTTCGAACCCACGACCAATAGATTAAGAGTCTACTGCTCTACCAACTGAGCTAACAACCCAATACTTGTCTAAAAGTGTTTAAACAAAAGTAAAAGATCAAGCAAAATTTCGAGAACGGCGAAGCATCAAAAAAGATGATGTTTTGTCTAGGTCGGAATATTTGCAGGTTTCGTTTCTAGTATAGTACTTAAACAGCACAGAAAGAAGCCCTAAAAAAGAGTGGTGGGTCGTCCGCGATTCGAACGCGGGACCAACGGATTAAAAGTCCGCTGCTCTACCAGCTGAGCTAACGACCCTGAGTCAGGATGTATAAAGTATTACTTTATCCGAATCAATGAAAATCTAGATTTTCATTCGGTATCCATGTTCAGATTGAAACATATAGATGGTGGGTCGTCCGCGATTCGAACGCGGGACCAACGGATTAAAAGTCCGCTGCTCTACCAGCTGAGCTAACGACCCTGAGTTAGGATGTAAAGTAAAACTTTACTTAAAGCGACATGAAAATCAGTAATTTTCATTCGATATCCATACAGGTCAAAACAATAAGTGGTGGGTCGTCCGCGATTCGAACGCGGGACCAACGGATTAAAAGTCCGCTGCTCTACCAGCTGAGCTAACGACCCTTTTGTTTTGATGGAGCGTATTTTAGCAAGATATTGATAGAGCGCAAGTAAAAATTAAGAAAGTTTGCAACGTTCGGTTATAAATAACACAAAATCAATTAAAAAAGCCCTGAAGACAGGGCTTTTATTTCTAGAAACGGTATTTATAAGCTTCGATATTGGCATAAACCTCTGCTGTGACATCACAATATGCTGTCGCACTTGGCAATAAAACCAGTAAACGATCAGAAGTTTTTTCAGGATTAAAAGCCTGTTCCTTCAATTTATTCTTCTGATATTTAAATGTTCCAGTCGTTTCTACAATCTGTTGAATACGTAAAAAAACTGGAACTGCATAAGCAGGTAAGTTCTTTTTAAAATCTGTAACCATCTGGCTTAAATCTTGTTCTGTCAGCTGTTCGCCTTCATGTAAGGTAATTGCTGCCATACCGGCACGACCATTGGTATTTGGAATCTCAACGCCGTAAACCACTGCTTCTGTAATCTTGGGATAGTCGCTACAGATATTTTCAACTTCTGTGGTAGATACATTTTCGCCTTTCCAACGGAAGGTATCTCCCAGACGATCAACAAATTGAGCATGACGGAAACCGATATCACGAACCAAATCACCTGTAATGAAATAAGCATCGCCCTTTTTAAAGACATCTTTCATGATCACAGATTTGTTTTTTTCGGGGTCTGTATAGCCATCAAAAGGAGAACGTTTGGTAATTTTACCAATCAGTAAGCCCACTTCACCTTTTTTGACTTTTTGACAGTAGCCATCTGCATCACGTACTGCTTCGTTACTTTCTTTATCAAACTGTACAATGGCATAAGGAGTAGGTGAAAACCCAACAGTATTATCAAAATTGAAGATATTGCTGAACCCCACATTGCCTTCACTTGAAGCGTACAGTTCAAGAATTTCTTCTACGCCAAAACGCTGTTTAAACTTCTTCCAGATATTTGGACGCATGCCATTACCGATCATTTTGGTAACGCGGTGTGAATGATCAAGTTCGGATGGGGCTGCATCCATAAGATAGCGACAAAGTTCTCCTACGTACCCAATTGCAGATGCGTTAAATTTTTTCACATCTGACCAAAATGCAGAGGTTGAAAATTTACGTCGAATTGCCAAAGCCGAACCACCTGCAATGACGCCACACCAACATACCACCATGCCTGTTGCATGGTAGAGCGGTAAAGTACAGTACATTACGTCATCTTCATCTAAATTTAGGATGTGACCATAGGTTCCATAAGCAAGTGTCCAACGACTGTTGGTGAATATAACCGCTTTAGGTAATCCCGTTGTTCCAGAGGTATAGATATAAAATAATCCATCTTTACCTTTAACATTGTGGGTTGTTGCAGGATTAAATTTAGGGAATGCATCAATTTGCTGTGCAAGATTGATATAGCCTTGTGGTGCACTACCTGGTTCTTTTAAGGTGTCTTGATCTGCAAACCAGTGTAGGCGATCTGAAGCGATGTTTAAATCTTGACGAACTTCATCCACAGCGGCACGACATTCTTCTCCCACAACAATTGCCACAGGATTAACGAGGTTGACACTGTGTGTGAGTACTTTGCCTGTTTGTGAAGTGTTCACAAGTGCAGAGGTTACGCCAATTTTTGCTAAAGCGATCACTGTTGCAATCAACTCTGGACGATTCTCGATCATCACAGTGATCACATCGCCTTTTTTTATACCAAGAGAAAGATAGAAATGTGCAATTTGATTTGCCCAAGCATTCAGTTCTTTATAACTGTAGCGTTGGTTTTCAAATAATAACGCATCTCCATATGGATTACGTTTGACCGCACGCTCAAAAGCTAGACCTAGCCCAGCAGGTGTGTTGGGCGTTCTGATATAAGCTTGTTTAAGTCCAGTCAGGATATTTGGAAGCTTATTGATGAGCTGTGGTAAGCGCTCGGCTACATCAGCAAATCCGATGAGATCGGTCTGTGTTGTTTGACTCATATCAATCCTATTTTTTTTTCGTAATCCGATACAATTTCTTAGTGTGTCATTGATCTGCATAAGGTACACATCAACTTTCATGTCATGTCTGCATTTGAGTAAACATGTATACATGATCTGTAGATATTATTCTTAGTTCCAGATTCGAGAATCAAATTGGAAATAAAAACCACCTTATCGTTTAGACATTTGTCTTTTTAATCGTTTAAGACTAGTGCAATCAACCTAATCTGACAAATGTCTTTAAAATCTATTCAAAATAGCAAAAAAACCTAGCCATCGAAATGACTAGGTTTCCTTTAATCGCTATATTTTAAGCAAACTTGCTGAATTACTCCGCAGCAGGTGGTGTCGCTTTTTTCGGTGGACGTCCACGAGGGCGACGAGGGCGAGCAGGCTTTTCTTCTGTTGCCGCAACATCTGTCTTAGATGTTTCTGCCTCATCAGAAGTTGCTGTTGTATCTAAAGCCAAAGCTTGCTGTGCTTTTTGTGCTTTCTCTGTCGCAGCTGTTGCGCTTTTAGATGGTTTTGCTGCTACTGTTTCAGTTGCTGTAGCTGTTTTAGCTGCAACAGGCGCTACTGGGGTTTCTACAGTATTTTCTGTTGGTGCTTTTTCTTCAACAGCTTTCGGTGCAGAAACATCTACAGTTGCTGTGTCTTCTGCTTTAGCTTCAGCTGGCGTTACAGGTTGTGCTTGTTCTTGATTTTGCTCAAGTTCAGCCTGATGCTCTTGCTTTGCTTGTACCGCAGCCTGTTTTGCTAAACGACGACGTTCGCGAGGGTCATTGGCTACACGACGGTCATTTTCAGGTTTTGGTGGAGTTAAGTCTAACACTTCAGCAGGTTGTGCTTCTGGTGCTGCTTTTGTAACAGCAACATCACGTGTCACAGGTTGCTTCGCAGGTTCAGCAGTTTCTTGAACCATTAAGGTTGCAGAATACTCTTCTGTGAACTTAAGCAATGCACGATTGAATGTTGGAATTAGACCAAATTGTTCAATCAATACCGCACAATCATCACCATAGACATGGCGAATCAAAGAACCAACTGAGTACTGGTTTAATGTCGGTACTTGTGAAGGTCTGATCTTTGGTGTTGCTGCTTTTGCTTGTGCTGCTTCACGCTGTTGACGACGTTTTTGACGAGGATCATTGCTCGCACGTTGAACAGGTTGCTGTACTTCAGCTTTTTCAATACTGAGTTCTGGTTCAGCCTGTGCATGCTGATTTTCTTCAACAGGCTTAGCCACAGGTTGAGTTTCAGCAGGGCGAGGTGCTTTTGCGACAGTTTCGCCTTTTTCATGACGATCATGTTTCTTCGCTTTTGCAGGTGCTGTGGCTTGTTGTGGTGTCAATGCAACAATTTCACTTTGCGCCTGATCAAGATTGACCACCAATGCAGTTGTCATTGACGCATGTTGTGGTGCATCAATAATTTCAACTTTTGGTTGTTTCTCTTGAGTTTGAGCTAACTCTACAGGCGCGTTGTGAGGCGCTGATTGTTGCTCATCATTAAATACGCTGCTGTCGCGATGGCGATTTGGGCGATTTGGGCGTTGTTGATGATTGCGATCACGACGTGGAACAGCTTGCTCATTGTTGCTATCAGCCTGTTGATCGTGTTGTGAACGCTGTTGCTTTTGTTGGCGACGTTGATCACGTTGCTCTTGACGCTGTTCTTGGCGTTGCTCTTGACGAGTCACTTGAACAACTTCTTCGATCACTTGATGCTGATCATTCGCTTGTTCACGAGACTCTTTATGCTTATTGCGATTTTTGTTTTTATTGTTGCGTTGAGATTTTTCTTCTTTCTCAACATGCTTTTCATATTCACGCGGTTCTGACTTTTGAACAGGTGTATGTGAAAGATAAGCATTTGTTTCAGGAACAATCTGAGCTTCAATCGCTGTTGAAGCATGCTGATTGATTTGACCAAACTGACCACGGCTGACAGCTCCACCATTAATCATTTGCTCAATTGCTGCTGCTGCATTATTTGCAGTGCGTGATTGATCAATGGTTGCAGCTTGTTTTTGTACAAACAAGTTTTCTAACCAAGCGCATGGGCTTGATGATGTTTGAGCAATTTGTGCTGGTACTGCTTTTTGAGCTTGAGCAGGTTGTTGCTTTCTATTTTGCTTATTGTTTTGAGCTTGAACAGGTGCTGTATTTTGCTGAGTCTGTTCTTCTTCCAAATGCCATTCAGAAGATTGGTAACCCAATTCTTTTTCACTTGAACGTGTTGCTTCTGTACGCTCATAGCTTGTCGGCGCAAAGCCTTCTGGGTTATACGAAATTTCGTAATGCGGTGTTTCTAAATGCGGGTGAGGGAGTACAGTCACGCGTACATTTGAGGTTTGCTCTAAGTAAACTAGGCTGTGACGTTTCTCATTTAATAAGAATGCCGCAATTTCAACAGGCACTTCAACTTGAACTTCACCATGACGTTCACGAAGCGCGATTTCTTCAACCTTACGCATGATTGAAAGAGACAGTGAGCGTAAGTCACGTACCATACCTGTACCGTGACAGCGTGGGCAGACATAACCTGTTGCTTCTTCCAATGAAGGACGTAAACGTTGACGGCTCATTTCCATCAAACCAAAACGTGACAATTGACCGAACTGGATACGTGCACGATCACTTTGTGTTGCTTCACGAAGTTTGGCTTCAACCATACGTTGGTTACGTTCTTTGGTCATATCAATAAAGTCGATTACAACCAAACCACCGATATCACGTAAACGTAATTGGCGCGCAATTTCTTCCGCAGCTTCTAAGTTGGTGCTTAACGCAGTTTCTTCTACGTCGTGACCACGTGTTGATTTTGCTGAGTTGATATCAATTGAAACCAATGCTTCAGTTTGGTCAATGACAATCGAACCACCTGAAGGAAGTTTGACTTCACGTTCATAAGCCGTTTGAATTTGGCTTTCAATACCAAAGTGAGCAAACAATGGTTCATTCAAGGTATAGGTTTTGAGTTTATCCAATTGATTTGGCATCACTGCTTTAACAAAGTTATAGGCTTCGTTATATGCTTGCTCTGAATCAATTAAAATTTCTGCTACGTCATCACGTAAGTAATCACGAATTGCACGTGTTACCACACCTGCTTCTTGGTGAACCAACATTGGTGATGGACCAGAGTTCGCTGAGTTTTGAATTTGCGCCCAAAGGTCCAATAAATGTTGTAAGTCGAGTTGTAGTTCTTCTTGTGAGCGACCAATCCCCGCAGTACGTACAATGACACTCATACCACGTGGAGTGTTCAATGATGCCAACATTTCTTTCAATTCTTCACGAACTGATCCAGAAATTTGACGACTGATACCGCCACCTTTTGGATTATTTGGCATAAGCACCAAATAGCGACCAGCAAGTGAAATATACGTCGAAAGCGCAGCACCTTTATTGCCACGTTCTTCTTTTTCAACTTGAACTAAAAGTTCAGTACCTTCTGTGATCAACTCACGAATATTTGAAGTTTGACGAGGGTCTGCTTTGTAGTATGTATTGGCTATTTCGCGCATCGACAAGAAACCTTGACGACCTGCACCATATTCTACAAATACAGCTTCTAAAGAGGGTTCTACGCGAGTGACATGCCCTTTATAAATATTGGCTTTCTTTTGCTCACGGGTACGATTTTCTAAGTCGAAATCATAAAGACGGTGACCAGTGATGAGTGCAACGCGAACTTCTTCTGCATGTGTTGCATTAATCAACATACGTTTCATGGGTGTAACACCTAATAGTGATTCACACCAACAACTCGCTATCTGTTTAAGTGAAGCGAACATCTGAATATTGGATCAAAACTCAAACCATCAGTACATCTATATGATTTCAGTAATGAACCCACTTGTTTTGAGCAAGCTTGGGCTTTTGATACCTGTATTGATGCTGCAATACTTCTTTAATCTTTGCACAATTAAAGTTTTGAGGCTTTCACTGGTACTCAAAGTGGTGCATTGGATGACTGATTTGTTCGTCTTTCACTATCACATTGCTCGAAGAGTCTCTCAACTTTGGTGAGAGCGTCTTGATACGGAATGATCATCGTATCTTTACAAATTGTGCAGTTCCAATGCCTCAAACACTTATGTCCTGAAAAACACTCTAAAGCGACTTGTCTGATGTGTATCAGTTTATGTTTAAAAACCAACGTCTGGGTTGGCGACATATATTTTTAAACAAACCGATTTCTGTACTTTAAGTACAATTAAACGCAACAGTTTGTCTTTTTGCCGATATAATAAAGCCTTCGGCGTCGGCATATTCTTTTGGGACCTTTCCGCATCTGTCGTGAGGTTTACCTTTTATATTCCATTTTCAATGGGTGAAAGGAACATAATAAACTTCACTTACGGTGGTATCCGTGCGCTGACTATAGCAAACCTTGAATCATCTGCCTATGGGCTATACACTTATTTTGTATGAAAAGTATAGTCTAAATGATCAGTTTTTAATCAAATTTTAGTTTTTTATTGGATCACGTAACTGTATGAATTCTACGCAACAATGGCAAAGTGTCACTTGGTTTGAAGTGGACGAGCATCAAGAAGGTCAACGCATAGATAATTTCTTGTTTACGCGTCTTAAAGGTGTGCCAAAAAGTCGGATCTATCGCTTAATTCGTGAAGGGCAAGTACGCGTCAATAAAAAGCGTATTAAGGCTGAAACTAAATTGGCAATTGGTGATCAAATCCGTGTTGCTCCCATTCGATTTGAACAGAAAGATGAAACGGATGCTCCTGTGTCTGATAAAGTCGCACAGAGTTTACTCAGCCGTGTAATTTATGAAGATGAAGGATTGATGGTGGTCAATAAACCTTCTGGAATTGCTGTACATGGGGGGAGTGGCGTAGCGTATGGTTTGATTGAAGGCTTGCGTGCAGCAACAGGCAAAAAATATTTAGAGCTGATTCACCGTATCGACCGTGATACTTCTGGTTTGGTCATGGTCAGTAAAAAACGCAGTACATTAAAAACACTACAAGACTTGCTGCGGGAGCATAAGATTCAAAAAACTTATGCCGCAATCGTGAAAGGGCAGGTCAGTCTGGATCGTCAACTTATTGACCAACCATTATTGCGTTATGAGTTATCTAATGGCGAACGTCGTGTACGTGTGTCAAAAGATGGTAAAGAATCTAAGACGCAGTGGAATGTTGCTGAACGTTTTATGCATGCCACTTTGGTCTATGCGTCACCTCTTTCAGGGCGTACCCATCAAATTCGTGTGCATGGATTAAGTATTGGTCATCCTCTGGTTGGGGATGAAAAATATGGTCATGAG
Organism: Acinetobacter sp. Ag2; assembly: GCF_001005515.1. Classification (NCBI taxonomy): domain Bacteria; kingdom Pseudomonadati; phylum Pseudomonadota; class Gammaproteobacteria; order Moraxellales; family Moraxellaceae; genus Acinetobacter; species Acinetobacter sp. Ag2. The sequence continues at coordinate 98,239 of NZ_LBNA01000047.1, read as the reverse complement.
ACAGAATATCGCGGACCAAATCCACGTCGCTTATGTTTGCATGCGATGCGCTTGGAAATTCCGGGTTATCCTGTGATTGACGCGCCTTTACCCGAAGATATGCAGAGTTTGGTTGCACAGCTAAGAGCACAAAAGAAAGATTAATTGGATCAAACGATCCTATTCTTTTGCTTTATAACATGTGGAAATTTGATGATGAAATTTCCACATGTTTAAAATAAGTGATGCCTTTAACCTGTCAAGGATGAAAATAAATCAATATCACCTCTCTTGGTCTGTGATACGGTAACCTTTATCGGGAATGTAAAGACCCAATCAACGGAACACATATTGGAAGTAATTCATGCAAAAGCCTGTAGAACTGATTGTCTTTGACTGGGATGGAACATTATTTGATTCAGTTGGGCAAATTGTTGAAAGTTTATTATTTGCTGCAAAAGTCTATGATCAACCCTTAACGCCTGAAGCAGCTAAAAGCATTATTGGTTTAGGGTTGCCTGAAGTGGCACAAGTGCTATTTCCTCAAGTTCCTGCATTGCATGCAGATATTTTGAAGTGTTATGGCGATCATTATGTTGAACACTCTAAAGATGATCAGTGGTTCGCTGGCGTCTCTGAGATGTTGTACGATTTAAAAAATCAGAATATTAAATTGGCTGTTGCAACAGGGAAAAGCCGTCGTGGTCTAGATCGAGTTTTAGCTCAAACACAAAGTCTTGAATTATTTGAAGTCACGCGCGCAGCCAATGAGACTAAATCTAAGCCAGATCCTTTGATGTTGACTGAAATTTTAAATTACACGGGGATGGATGCTACACAGGCGATTATGGTGGGGGATACCTCATATGATCTGGAAATGGCGCAAAAAATTGCAATGCCGCGTGTGGGTGTGAGTTATGGTGTGCATAGTGTTGAGGTACTGAAAACATTTAATCCCTTGATGATTGCCAATAATGTGACTGTTTTACATCAATTTTTAAAGACGCAAATCAATACTTCTGAAGTCGCTTAAATGTCTCTTTACGTTGTTTGTATATGGCAAACAACGTTCTTTACTCAAAAGCAAAAAACATTACAAGAAAATTTTTTATGAGCCGCTCAATACGATTACTCACTTTACTCCAACATTTACGGGAACAACGTTATCCGATTACTGCACGCCATTTAGCCGAGCATTTAGAAATCAGTGTTAGGAGCGTTTATCGGGATATTGAAAGTTTACGAGATCAAGGTGTTCATATCGAAGGCAGTGCAGGTTTAGGTTTTCAGCTCAAAGAAAACTTTTTGCTTCCCCCGATGAGTCTGGATGAAACAGAAGTTGAAGCAGTGTTTTTGGCACTGCATTGGTTAAAATCTGTGCCAGATCCCGCATTGAAAAGTGCCTCACATTCCGTCTTAACGAAGCTCAATGCAGTGCTTCCAAAAAATAAACAGGAATTAATTAATGAAACCATGCTTCGTTCTATCAATCACTGGTTGGCTGTTGATGAAAAAACTGTAGAACAGGTGCGTTTGGCAATCCGCTATCAAGTCAAAATTGAAGTCGATTATTTAGATGAAAAACAGAATATTTCTACACGAGTACTTTGGCCATTTGTGTTGGGCTATTTTAATGACAAAATGCTTTTGGCTGCGTGGTGTGAATTGCGCGAAGACTTTCGAAATTTTCGTTTAGATCGCATTCAAAAAATGCATGTGTCAGAAACAGTCTATCCTGAATTTAAACGTCATCTTTTTCAGGCATGGTGGCAAAAAGAGCAAGAAAGGAAATCAAACACAAACGCTCCTGACAAAAACTGACACAGCCCATGACTATAGTTAAAGGACCACAATAAAGGAATGGAAAAAATGGGCTTAAAACTATATACCAACGCACAATCTAGAGGTCTTGTGATTGAATGGCTACTAATTGAACTTGGTGCTGAATTTGAAAAAATTGAGTTGGCGTATCATACTGAAATGAAATCAGAATCTTATCTAAAAATTAATCCATTTGGGAAAGTGCCAACTTTGGTTGATGGCGATATTGTGATTTATGAAATGGCGGCAATTTGTGCTTATTTGGCAGATAAATTTTTTGATCAAGGTCTTGCACCTGCATTAGATGATCCAAAACGTGGCTTATATTACCGTTGGTTACTCTTTGCTGCTGGTCCGTGGGATGCAGCCAATTCAGATCGCGCATTAAAAGTTGAAATTTCTGATGACCAAAAAATGTATATCGGGTATGGGAATTTTCAGGATACTTATACGGCTTTAATTCAAGGCTTGGAACAAGCTCAACCCTATCTTTGTGGTGAGCAATTTACCGCAGCGGATGTTTTTGTGGGCTCGATGCTATTTTGGCAATTAAAGATGGCACAGATTGAAAGTCATCCAGCAATTGAAAAATATCTTGATGCAGTCAAAAGTCGCAAAAACTTAAAAAATCCTCAAACACTTTTTGCAGAGTAACTTTCAAGACCATGCAAAATCAGGAATTAGACTGGTTTTGCATCATTGTCTCGGAAAGTTGAGGTGTCGCCGACAAATGAGAAATTATATTTTACGGTATGAGTTTTCAACAGTTTTACGATGACATTGATTCGAATTCATGTCGCTATTCAGTATTTAGATAAAACCTGCGGCAACGTTAATACAGATCGCCAAAATTGTAGTGTTAAAGCCATAGGCCAAAAGGATATGTAAAATATTTAAGACACGCATTGAGCGAGAAGTAATGGATACATCAGCGGTTTGTGCAGAAGTACCGATCACATAACTAAAATATAGAAATTCAGGATAGGTTGGTTCAGGTGTTTTGGGAAAATCCAATCCGCCATCTTGATGCTTTGCCACAGCCAAATAAAAATCATGTGCATAATGAATGGCAAACACAGTATGCATAAATAACCATGCGAAAATAATGGTCAATATCGCCAAGCTCAAATGCCCAAATTTAAACATTGTATTGCTGGGCATATGTGAGAGTTCAACCACAATTGCAATGAAGCACATCACTAAAGCAAAGATGACCAAAAGTAAAATAATCCACTTACTGGCATCCTGTTGTTGGGCTCGCTTGAGAATGTGGGTTTGATGGGTTGCCCATAAAGTCTTCATGGTCAGTACTAGATAGATCATGATTGCGATATTCCAACCGAATAACAATTTGGTTGACCATGCCCAATCTGTACTTAGCCCCAATACAGCATAAACCACAAAAGTGATAAGAAAAGTAATAAAAAAATAGGGACGAGATTGAATCCCTGTACGAATATGATGAAATGTCGATATCGCCACAATCATTCAGCCTTTACTATCATTGTTATGATTATTCAGAAATATCTTAACTGAAATAGCATCAGATGATGAGACTTATGTTGTCGTTCTTGATTAAAGAAAGTGAAAAGCTTCGGTAATCCCCCATTCTAATACTTTAGAGGATATTTTTCTCTAAAATGAGAAATATATGAGATTGAAAGTAACTTATTCAAGTGTATTTGTTGCTTTCAATGATGAATAAGTTTTCGCTGTTTGTAAGCAAGAGAATGTCTTAAGCACTCTGTGCGATGAATCATGTAAATACAGCATGATTTTATCCCATAGCAACATTTAATTGTCTATACGGTTGATATCAAGATGGAACGTTTTGGTCAGTAAAGCCATAAATTTTTGTACTGCAACAGCGTGGGTAAGTTTCTTATAGCTGACATATAAGTCTAAATAAGGAAGTTCAACATCTAATGGACGAATGACGGTATTACTCATTGCCAATGGAGCGATATAGCCAGGCACAATACTACAACCGAGCCCCATACCCACAGAATTGATATGAGATAAAATATTGTCTACTTTTTGCACAACATTAAATTCAATATGATGCTGCTTCGCAAAGTCTAAAATAGAATTGTGTAATGTACCTGATGGCTCTTCCGCAGGAATCACAAAATCAACGCCATTGAGTGCTTTTACTGGAATACGCTCGTATTGTGCCAGTGGATGGTCTTTAGGCAAAATAAAAATGAGTGGTTCACGCAATACAAATTTACTTTCGATTGTATCATTATGAAAATTATGCCGAGTAAAGCTGATATCCAAATCACCTTTTTTGATGGCACGTATTTGTTCGTGATTGTCTAAGCTGAGTAGCTCAATCTTTAAATCAGGGTTTTGAACTCTGAGATTGGGCAACACATAAGGGAAGACTTTCATTTCAGCAACAGGTACAAAACCTATGCGTAGTAATTGTTGTTTTGCCTTAGAAACTTGTCGAGCCATGGCAACAGCCTTATCTGCTTGTGCCAAGGTGAGACGTGCTTGCTCAAGAAAAACAGCACCTTCTTCTGTCAGTTCGACTTTCCGTTTGGTTCGATGCAATAGTTTGACACCGACATCTTCTTCAAGATCTTTGATTTGTTGGCTGAGTGAGGGCTGTGCAGTATAAAGCCTCAATGCTGCTTTACTGAAGTTCAGCTCTTCAGCCACAGTAATGAAGTATCTTAGGTGTCGTAATTCCATATAACTCGTCCAAAGAATAATCCAAAAAAAGTCTTATTAAGATTTTGCAAGAGTATAATCGATAAACAATGATCAGGTGAAGATGGTTATAGTATTTAGAAAATAAATGGATTATTAAAACCCATAGATATTTCAATATAGAAAATCCTCTTTTAAATAATTCTTAAAATATATTAATGAACAGCAATTCAATATTTAATCATTATTCTTTTAACTACAACTTTTTGAGCTTATTACCGTATGAGATGATCTAGATTTATCTCATACGGTATACAGGCTTTATCGTCTTGATTACTTTTTCAGTTTCAAATGCAAAATTGGAAAGGGATTACCTTCCGCATCAAGTTCAGAGCGCGCCATTTGTTGAAAATTATGTTTAAGATAAAACTCTAAAGCGCGAGTATTTTGTTCATTGACATCCACTTCATCCGCACCTAATTCAAAAGCTTTTTGAATCAACAGTGAGCCAATACCTTGATCAAAAAAAATAGGGTTTACAAATAGCATTTCAATTTTTTTATAAGCTAGCCCCATAAAACCTGCAATTTGCTGTTCGCGTTCCACATGAAACAATTTTACATGGTCAAAGTAATGGTGCTGAATGATTAATTCTTTAATTTGCAGAATATGTTGTTCATTTAAAAAATCATGTGTTGCACGTACAGATGCCTCCCAAATTTCTAATAATTGTGGGTGGTGCTTTGAATGAGTCATTAGAATAGGGGTTAAATCAGATTGCATAAAAAGATTCACTCAATTGTGAAAAGCAACAAAAAATAAAAATAAATCACAAGTTGTTTGGTTAATATGAGGCAGGATAGGTATAAAAATCAAATTGATGTATTTGATGATAAAAAGCAGGACAATAAATGTCAGATTCCAACAAAATTGTTGTATATGCAGCACTTTTGGGCAATTTAGCAATTGCTTTGGTAAAGTTCATCGCCGCTTATATCACCAATAGTTCGGCTATGTTGAGTGAGGCTGTTCATTCTGTAGTCGATACACTCAATGAAATTTTATTATTGTATGGCTTAAAGAAATCTCAGCAACCTGCAAATTATCAACATCCTTTTGGCTATGGTCGAGAGTTATATTTTTGGGCATTTATTGTTGCATTGTTGGTTTTTGCATTGGGTGCAATGGTTTCAATTTATCAGGGTATTCAACATATTCGTCATCCAGAAGTTATAGAATCACCTTTGGTGAATTATGTTGTACTTGGATTTGCAATGCTGTGTGAAGGAACTTCGTGGTTTATTGCCTTAAAAAGCTTTAAGAAAATGAAAGGGAAAATGGGCTATTTTGAAAGTTTCCGCCGCAGTAAAGATCCTACGACATTTACAGTGCTTTTTGAGGATTCTGCAGCATTGATCGGCTTGATCATTGCCTTTGTTGGTATATTCTGCGCACAACAGTTTGATTTACCTATACTGGATGGTATTGCTTCAATATTGATCGGTGTGGTTCTTGCAATCTCTGCTTTACTTTTAGCCAGAGAGACGAAAGGACTACTGATGGGTGAAACTGCTGATCCAAAACTGCGTCATAATGTATTAGAAGTTGCTCAGGAAGATCCTGCCGTATATTCAGCAAATGGTGTATTGACTGAACAAATGGGTGCTCATCAGGTGATTGCATCATTAAGCTTAGAGTTTAAAGATGGTTTAACTTCTGATGAGATTGAAGCATGTGTCAACCGAATTGAAGTAAAGATTAAAAGTATTCATCCCGAAATCGTGGCATTATTTGTCAAGCCACAAACACAGCAAGTTTGGCTTGAAAGAATGAAAGGGCGTTTAGAGTAATCATGTCGAAACAAGAGCCAATCGTCCGTTTGGATGATAAAACGGTACAAGACCATACAATGCAAGAAAAGACAATTCAATCTGAGCATATACAGCAATTGCATTATCGAATTGATACTGAAAATTGTTTGTCACACACCTGGTATAAACCTGTATTTAGTGTAATTGGTTCTAAGCAACACAATGGCGAACGTTTCTTTAATGAAGTACGTAAACCACAAGGTCGTAGCCGTTGGGATCTTATGAAGTGGCTGGGAACACGTAAATCCTATACTTGGAATGTAGACACTCAAAAAGAAGCAGCAGAGTTTTATGCAACTAAGCGGCTACTTCCGCAAAATCGCCAAGAAGTCGATGATCACGATTGGCAAGTCTGGTTTGTAAGTCATGCCACAGTGTTGGTACAAATAGGTCCTTATAATTTCTTAACTGATCCTGTTTGGGCAGATTATGTCAGTCCAAAACATGGTCGTGGTCCAAAACGCGTTATTCCTGCAGGAATTGCTTTAGAACAACTTCCAGAAATTCATGCTGTTTTATTGAGTCATAATCACTATGACCATATGGACTTAGCAACATTGAGATGGTTGCATAACAAATTTGCGATGCCGATCTACACGGGTTTAGGCAATGCCAGTTATTTACCTAAAGAATTTCATGTGATTGAAATGGATTGGTGGCAATCTGCACTTTTTAAAAACTTAAAAATCGTTTATACGCCAGCACAACATGGTTCTGGTCGTGGTTTACGTGATCAAAATATTGCTTTGTGGGGTGGATTCTCGGTCGTGTCTGAGCATGGTCATTTCTTTTTTGCAGGCGATACAGGCTATGGACCACATTTTAAAGAAATTCAAAAGCGTTTAGGTGCACCACGTATTGCACTATTGCCTATTGGTGCATATGAACCGCGCGTGTTGATGAAATATATGCACATGAATCCACAAGATGCATTTCAGGCACATTTAGATTTACAAGCTAAACGCTCTTTGGCGATACATTACCGTACTTTCCAATTGACTGATGAAAATCGTGATCAGCCTGAACTTGATTTACAAAAGGCCATGAAGAATTCATCGAAAATGGTGAATCCATTCTATTGCATTCGTGAAGGACGTAAATTGGTGGTCTAACTTATATCAATGGTTGAGATAAAAATGATAAAAATAGCTTTAAGTACACTGTTGTTGAGTTTGACATTCACTTCGGTTGTGGCAAAACCTGTAACAGTTGCAGCAACTGATGCAACAGATTGTGTTTCAGATGAGCTGTGTGCTGTTGCAGAACAGTTGACGATGGCAACATCTGAGAGTTCATCATCTGATGATTCTGAACGGATTAAGCCTCTTCATGAAAAATACGATTTAGACACAGGGGATGAATGGAAATTAATTCATCAGCATGCAGATACCCAATTTTTTGAAAGTATCACCACCATATCTGATGGTAATCAACTTATCCAAGCTTGGGTGAAAAGTGTAAATCCGAAAAAACAATATACAATTAATTATTATCAACTATTATGTAAAGATCGGGCATTTACTCGACTGGAACAATTTAAGAGTCGAGATGATCAGGATTATAAACGGGTCAAAAGAGTAGCGCATTATCGTCAAACACAACCTTTTGATCAGGCAGGTGAATTGCTTCCAGTTTTAGAAAAGTTATGTTTATAAATTAAAATGGATGAACTTAATTAGAACATAATATTTATGCCTGATTAAAAAAAGAGGGAGCTGAACAATGAATACAATTCAATGTTTCCTGCTATCACTAGCATTATCTAGCACTGCTTTTGCAGAGAATCAAAATCTAAAAATTAATCAAACTGTTTTTGAGTTAAAAAGTGCCTCGAATCAAGATGATGTTGACCTTATCCGTAATGATATTGAATTTTATCGGCATGGCAAAAAACTTTTAACGCATACCCTATATGCAACATCTGGCGACTGTAGTATCACTCAAATCGAAGTAGGTGATTATGCAGTCAAAGATAATCAGATTATTTTTTATAGTTACTGGGCTGCCGCGGATCGACAGGGGATATGGAGTTATCCCTATGGCGTCCGTAAACAAACTTATACTGTAGATGCAAAGGGAAATGTTAAACTAGTAAGTGCGTTACTTTACATTGAAGATGTCATGGATGATCCATTAAAGATAAATCCTGACGAAGGCTATCTGCAATTTCTACATCACCCACCAAAAACCAAGCAACAGCAACGTATATTGAATGATTATGTTCAAACTATGCAAACCCAATATAAAGGGCGTTTTGTTCATGGACAGGAACGGGCTTTGCTAATTAAAGAAGTAAAAACCAGATTGGCGAAACAAATTGCTCGTGAAACTCAGGGATGGAAAGAACAGTTTGGCAACAATGCCCGTATGTAAATTTACGAATGTTTAGCAGTGTCCAAAAGCTGTAATGCAACAATCGACAGTGCAGCCATAGCTGTATTCATGATAAAGGGATTAAAACCCTGAACAAAATAGTGTGGATAAACAACTGCAACCACAACGATAAAGAACAGCATTGCCATGATATTTAAATAATGTAGTACCTTTGATTGTCTAAAAATTAAAAACAATATGCCAAATATGATTTCTCCAACGCCAGAGAGTTGAATTAAGCTTGGAATGTTCAGGAATTGAATCCCTGTAAATTCCCAAAACTGCTGTTCTTCAATGACCTTATATATGACTTTAGGCACCAAGCCTTGATAAATCCATAATACAGCTAAAGTGATTTGAATACTCAATAAGGCATGGCTAATTGCTTGAAGTGGATTCATAAACAACATGTTCCAAAAAATGGTGTTGATGATGTGAAGAAATGAATAGGCATTGATCTGTGGTACCAAATAGGCGATAGCGATTTAAAGCGATTCGGCGATACACAAAGTTTCGGATAAACTTTGGAATTAAATAGCCAATTTTTAAAGCAGAAAACGGAAAGCCTAGTTCTTCAATGACTTTTAAAAATGCTGTAGATTCACGGCTTGCTTGTCCATTTTTAATCACCAACATGGTGTCAAAGTGTTCAGTGGGCATTTGATAGTAGTTTAAAATGGCTTGACCCAGTGGAGATTGAACGGAAGCCAACTTAAATCTTGCTTGAGTATCATGCTGGATTAAAAACTTTGCCCAAGCATTGCATAACACACAAATTTCATCGAATAATATAATGTCATATTGTTGAATGATCTCTTCAATTTTCTGTTGCATGTTTTCACTCTAGATGGGAGCTTTTTTTCAATATAGTTGATTTATAGACAATAAAAAACCACCCGAAGGTGGTTTTTCATGTTTCAATCAATTATAGAAAACCAGGATGCCCTTTAGCAGGATCACTGTCTCGAGCAGCTTGCGCATCGGCAACGCTGAGCCCTAATGCTTTTGCAACACCTTCGCCGTATGCAGGATCACATGCATAGCAGTTACGGATATGACGATACTTGATGAAGTCTAAGGCATCGCCCATTGCACCCGCCGTATTGTCAAACAAAGCTTGTTTCTGTGTATCATTCATTAAGTTGAACAAGGCACGCGGTTGGCTAAAATAGTCTGCATCATCCTGACGGAAATCCCAATAATCGGCATCACCACTGATTTTTAATGGAGGTTCTTTAAACTCAGCCTGTTCTTGCCATTGACCAAAACTATTCGGTTCATAGTGCGGTAAGCCACCATAGTTGGCATCTACACGACCTTGACCATCGCGATGATTGGAGTGGACAGGGCAACGTGCAGCATTGACTGGGATCTGTTGATAGTTCACACCAAGACGGTAACGTTGCGCATCTGCATAGTTAAAAAGTCGTGCTTGTAGCATGCGGTCAGGTGAGACGCTGATTCCTGGCACTAAATTACTTGGTGCAAATGCTGACTGTTCAACATCTAAAAAGAAGTTTTCAGGATTTTTATTCAGCTCAAATTCACCAACATCAATCAATGGATAATCTGCATGTGGCCAAACTTTGGTGAGGTCAAATGGATGATAAGGAACTTTTTCTGCATCAGTTTCTGGCATGATTTGAACTTGAAGTTTCCACTTTGGAAAGTTGCCATTTTCAATTGAATCGAATAGATCACGCTGGTTACTTTCGCGATCTTTTGCTACGACTGCTTCAGCTTCGGCATCAGTTAAATTTTCAATACCTTGTTGTGTACGGAAATGAAATTTCACCCAAAAACGTTCGTTGTTTGCATTGATGAAGCTATAAGTATGACTACCGAAACCATGCATATGACGGAAGCTTTTCGGGATACCGCGATCAGACATTACAATCGTAACTTGATGCAACGCTTCTGGTAATAATGTCCAGAAATCCCAGTTATTGGTTGCACTACGTAGATTGGTTTTAGGATCACGTTTTACGGCTTTATTTAAGTCAGGGAATTTACGTGGGTCACGCATGAAAAATACAGGGGTATTGTTTCCGACAAGGTCCCAGTTACCTTCTTCCGTATAGAATTTTAATGCGAAACCACGAATATCTCGTTCTGCATCTGCTGCACCACGTTCACCTGCGACTGTTGTGAAACGAGCGAACATTTCTGTTTTCTTACCAATGTGTGAAAAGATTTTAGCGCGTGTGTACTGTGTGATGTCATGAGTGACAGTAAATGTACCAAAAGCACCAGAACCCTTGGCATGCATGCGACGCTCTGGAATCACCTCACGTACAAAGTTAGCGAGCTTTTCATTTAACCATAAATCTTGTGCAAGCAGAGGACCTCGTGCGCCTGCCGTTAAACTATTTTGGTTGTCTACAACAGGTGCGCCAAAAGCAGTTGTTAGGTGGGTGACAGGGCATTTTTTTGAGTCTTGGCTCATTCTATTTCTCCATTTTTAATTAATCATGTATTCATTTTTGAATAGATGGAATAGATAAAGAATATTCGCTATTACATGACATTAACTGTATTTCAAAAACCAATATAGTGAACAATTGTTAAATCTATTTGTCCTTAAATTAAATGATTAATCTTTTAATTTAAGACACAGGGCAGTACTAGATATCTGCTTTAAATACACAGCTTCTATACGAAGCGTTGTGTGCTTTTTTAAAAGAGACAATTACACTTTAAGTTGAACTTTGATATTTGTAAAATTGATAAAAATATTATATTTGATTTGTTTTTGCGATTAAATGGTTGTGTATACCCATTTACAAGCTAGGAAGAATGAATCAATAAATTTTTGCAATATTGAAATCAAAATACAGCTTCAGTTGGGATAGTGGTCTCTTCTTTAAATCTGAAAGTTAAGATAATCCTGTAGAATTTCCTATAAAACATAAGATATTTCGCCTAAGAAAAGTGAATGGTAAAATGAAGAGTCATGCGACTATCCTCTTCTTTTTAACTCAGCGATCCTCCCTTATCTGAAATTACGCTGAGTTGCTGAAGGATTTCATTTTCTAAAACTTTCCAATCTTTAAACTCAGGTTCAATCAACAATGTCTGAGAGACAAAACCATAGCAAATCCGTTGTACGTTTAGACTGATCTGTTGGAGTTGTTCATTATCCTGAATAAAAGGTTTAAGTATGTTTTGCCACATCTGTACCATCATGGCATAACTTTTTTGATAAGTTTCTATACTTGAAATCTGCCGTTCTAAGAGAAAAGACTGCGCCCATAAAAACTGTTGAGATTGGATTTGCTCAATCTGAAAATGAATAATTTGCGCTAAATAGTCAGTAAAACTCAAATCTGTGGATAAGTCATATCTGCTTTGTGCATAACTTTTAAGAGTTTCAGCATTGTTTTTAACATGTTGATAGATGGTTAACGCTATCAAATCTTGCTTTTTAGAAAAATACTCATAAAAGGTACCTAAACCAACACCAGCAAGATCGGTGATTTCTCGAATGGTAATTTTATGGGCAGGATGTTCATGTAAAAGCCGAACAAAGCTTTCAATCAACGCTTCTTGCGTGATACGAGCCCTTGATTGGCGAGGTTTACGACGCACATTGATTGCAGGTAAAGCCATAAAAATAATCCGAACATCCTTGAAGGTATTTTCTTCTATACTGAATGTAATTGGTTAAAACAACAAGATAGGATTTTCAGGATGAACACGCTACAAAATTGGCAAACCCATGAAATCAGTAACCAGTTTGACGAGTTACAAGCTTACAATCTATTTGAAACGGATCAGGTGTTGCAGGAAATATTGCAACGTTATGGCAGTACAGATCAGCAAAACCTCAGTCAACTCGCGCAGATTGTGGGTTCCACAGAATATTATCAATATGCCGATTTAGCCAATCGCCATACCCCTGAATTACATGCTTTTGATGCTCGTGGTCGTCGTAAAGATTTCTTAGAATTTCATCCAGCATGGCACCAATGGATGAAGCTCAATCGTCAATTTAATACCCATGCTTATCCATTTAATCATCCACAATCGAGTACCAAATGGGTGGATTGGGCAGCACGTTTCTTTCTGAGTGGGCAAGTTGAGTGTGGCAATTTATGTCCAAATTCGATGACTTTAGGCAGTATTACACTCATTCAAAATGAACCTGAATTATGGGCAAAAGTGGGTGAAAAACTATTATCTACTGAATATGATGAACGAGATTTGCCAATTGCTCAAAAAAAGTCAATTTGGTTAGGTATGGGGATGACGGAGAAGCAAGGTGGTTCAGATGTTCGAGCCAATCAAACCATCGCAGTACCTGTTGCTGAATCAGGTCGTGGACAGGCTTATCTACTGACAGGACACAAATGGTTTTTCTCAGCTCCCATGTGTGATGCACATTTAGTTGTTGCGAAAACTGAACAAGATGGTTTGGCGTGTTTCTTTGTTCCTCGTTGGTTGGAAGATGGCACGAAAAACAATATCCATGTGCAACGTTTAAAAGATAAAGTGGGTAATCGTAGTAACTCAAGTTCAGAAGTCGAATTTAAAAATGCTTGGGGCATCATGATCGGAGAAGCGGGACGGGGCATTCCAACCATTATTGAAATGGCAAATTATACGCGCTTGACTTGTTCTGTAGGCTCAAGTGCGATGTTAAGACAAGCATTGGTACAGTGCATTGCCTATACACGCCAACGAAAAGCTTTTGGTAAACATTTGGCAGAACAACCTTTGATGCAAGCGGTGTTAGCCGATTTAGCCTTGGAAACGGAAGCAGCCATGCAACTGAGCTTTCATTTAGCGCATTGCTATGAAAATACAGATGAATTATCACTGGCGTGGAAACGGATCATGACCCCAGCCGCAAAGTTCTGGATATGTAAACGTACTGTGGAATTGACTGGCGAAATGATGGAAGTTTTTGGTGGCAATGGTTATGTTGATACAGGAATTATGGCGCGTATTTTTAAAGAGGCTCCAGTGAATACGATTTGGGAAGGCTCTGGTAATGTGATGTGCTTGGATGTATTACGTGCCATTCAACGTGACCGCGATTCAATTGAAGTCTTATTTAAATCATTGGCACAAGTCGCATCTCAAGATTCAATTCTACAAAATGAATTACAAGCTTTATTTAAATTATTTGATGGCTTACAAGCAGATGAATTGCAATTTATGGCACGTAGCTTAGTCAGCCGATTAGTTATTTTGGCACAGGCTATTTTGCTGAAACAACATGCACCCGATTTTGTTGCGGATGCTTTTATTGCAACACGTTATAGTGCGTTTTATGGAAGGGTGGTTGGAATGCTGGATGCCAAATCGGTAGATGTAGAAAGATTATTAGGTAGAGCTTTTGCCTAAGTTCTTTAGCCGTGTAAAAAGGGCATTATTTACATAATGCCCTTCTTTTTAAGCGACTTTTATCAAAGTTCAAACTTAAAATAGGTTATCGGAATTACTTCTGTTTTTTAAGCTTTTTCTTGAGCTTTTTTAATTTACCTTCGTGTTTGGAGATTTTTTCCAAACGTGCTTTGATTTTCTGCTTTAAAGATTTAACTTGCTTAGACATCATGTTACTCCTTAGTTTGAGTATCCGTTGGCTGATGTTTTTTGATAAAACTACGGATAAATTTTCTTAACTCACGTGCTGCGCTGGTGTCCATCGTTTCACAGAGTTGTAAAAACTGATCACGCTCAGCACTGTTAATGCGAATTAAGAGTTGCCCATCTTTTTTATTCACCTTTGTCTTTTTGGGTAATTCAGCCATGACGTATATCCCCAAAGGTGATAATCAAAAATGTATATACAATATATATGCATTTTTTAAGTTAAGCAAATTTATATTATTGAAAATATTTAATATTTTGTGTTTTATTGATTTTTTTTGTAATTTATCTTTCTTTTATGTTGATAAGTGATTGTTACTAAAACTTTTATTTTTGAATCAAAAAAGATTTGAAAAATAGCAAATCAATCGCAGGTTATAAGTGGATGATTTATCGTTTTAGAACATCATTTGACTATTTACTTGATTATTCTAGGCAGCATTTTGCTCAGTGTGTTGCATATGCAAGAAATAGATCTTAAACAAAACCCATTGATTTAAAATGGGTTTTGTTAATTTGAGAAATTCAATATTTCATCAGAAAAATTAATGAGACTTAATCAGCTCAACTCGGCGATTTAAAGCTTTACCATTTTCTGTTGAGTTTTCTGCAACTGGTTGAGTATCACCAAAACCTTTTGCAGTTAATCGATTTTGTTGAATCCCAGTATTATCGGTGAGGGCTTTAACAACAGCATTTGCACGCTGTTCTGAAAGGGCTTGATTGTGTTTTGCATCACCTGAACCATCGGTATGACCATTAATAGTTAATTTGAGTTCAGGATTATTTTTTAACAATTGAATGACTTGTTCTATTTGAGCCTGAGATTCAGGCAAAATATTGGCTTGATCTGTGGCGAAGTTGACCTCGATATTGACCTTATTTTCTTTGTCTAAAGCAGTCTTTAATTGATCTGAATTTAATACTTTTGCTGTAATTTCAACAGGTTTTGTTTCAGCAACCAATAAGCCGGCATTTCCATTTCCTGTTTGAGTAAGTTGAAACCAGATATTCTTATTCGCTTGACGAACTACAAAGGTCTGGGTTGGGTTATTAAAAACATCTCCTAAACCAGCAACATAATCTACTTGGAACTTTTGTGGAAGCTTGTCTAACGCTTGTTGAGGAATTTTACTCATTGTAATTTGCTTGCCCCCCAATTGTTGAATTACATTTTCCAAATTACGTTGTAACTCTAAGAAGCTACCTTCTTTGTAATCCTCATTTTGTTGAATAGCTGCGCTATACAATTGCCCTTCAATGTTTTGAATATGTTGACCTGTCCAAAACGGTATTTTCTCAAAATTTACTTTGGTTGCGTCATGAAACTGATAGCCATTCGGCAAGGAAATATAGGGGAATTGACCGAGCGTAATATTTGAAATTGGAATCTGTGAAAGATCAAAAGTGTTCTGAATAGATTCGGTTTTTACTGTTTCTGAGGCAACAGAACTTGCACTTGATTCGGTTGTTATGACTTCAGCTTTCTCAGGTTTACTACATCCCATTAAGCCGAAGGTTGGAAGCACCAACAAGAGTAGAACGCTTGATAATTTTTTTTGATTGAGCACATTATTCTCCAATTTTAACTTATGAACCTATGTTGTATTGAGTATGCTTATATTCAAATTTATGTGCATACTATAGAGAACGGTGTTTAAAATTTATACGTGATTTTTAATTTGATTTGTAAAACTTTAATTGAATTCAAAAGATGTCGGCTGGTGAATAAAATCCATTTAAGATCAATCTGAAAGATTGTCTCAATATGATATATACAAGGATTAGGCATTAAATAGTGACAAAGCTGATTAATTTAAATACTTGTATTCTGCACAAAAAAGCGTAATATCACAGTCCCACTCATGAGGTGGTAAATCATAAAATAGGTAAATAAAATGGCAAAGAAAAAAGTCATGCCTGAGGTTGTGATTCACAACTTTGTGGCAAAACACATGCACGAAGTCAACAAGAGCCAAGTGTTTGTAGATCGTAAAAAGAATGCAAAACGCGGTTATGATAAACACAAAAAAGGTCGATATTCTGATGATTATCGACCTTTTTTGTGGACTACGATTTTTGCTTAATCTTAAGAAAAATAAGAATTAAATATTCACTAAGCGATTTGATTTTACCATGTCAGCTAGACCATGATGTTTAAAGTAATACTCCATCCAGCTTTTCACCATCAATGGGTTATTCATTGCCACAACTTCTTCAAGTAGCTTTTCTGCATCACTCATTGAAACGTGACAAATCGCCTTACGCACACGTAAGATATTGCTTGAACTCATCGATAAAGTATTGAAACCCATTGCCATCAGCAGAATTGCAGACAATGGATCTCCCGCCATTTCTCCACAGATACTAATTGGTTTATCGTATTTATGACACTCTTGAACCAAACGTGTTAAAGCACGCAAGATGGACGGGTGAAAGTGTGAGTAAACACTTGAAACACGTGGATTATTACGATCGACAGCCAGCAGATATTGGATTAAATCGTTTGAACCCACCGAGAAGAAATCAACCAATTCCGCAAATTCACCAATTTGTAAAAGCACACTTGGTACTTCAACCATGATACCAATTTTAGGTTTGGTAATTTTAACCTGTTCTTCTTCTTGAACTGCAATCCAGTCTCGCTCTAGTAAATAGAGGGCTTCTTCAACTTCACTGACACTGGTTACCATCGGCAATAAAATATGAAGATTATTCAAGCCAATGCTGGCTTTAAGCATGGCACGAATTTGCGAAGAAAAAATTTCAGGGTGGTCAAGGGTAAAACGAATGCCTCGCCAACCTAAAGCTGAGTTTTCTTCTTCAATTTGGAAGTAAGGTAAGTCTTTGTCAGCGCCAATATCTAAGGTGCGCATTACCACAGGTTTATTGGCAAAATGGCTCAACTGTTGACGATAAATAGCACGTTGTTCTTCTTCGCCAGGAAAGCGCTCGCGTAACATAAACGGAATTTCAGAACGATAGAGTCCTACACCTTTGGCACCACGTTGAACACCACGAACTACATCAATCATCAAGCCTGTGTTGACATAAAGCTTTACAGCAACGCCATCAGGCGTGATGGCATCTTTGGTTTCGTATTGCTTTAAATCTTTGGCAATTTGCTCTTCTTCTTTTTGAATTTCTTTATATCGTGTACGTAGACGGCGTGGTGGGTTAACAAAAACACGTCCTTGATATGCATCCACGATCATTTCAACATCATCAAGGGTATTGACGGGCAATTCAGTGACACCCACTACAGTAGGAATACCGAGTGCGCGGGCGACAATCACCATATGTGAGTTGGCTGCACCTTCAGAGGTGACGATTGCTGCAATCTTATCGACAGGAAGCTCAACTAATGCAGCAGTGCTAATCTCATCTCCGATCAGAATACTTTCAGAGGTGATTTCCTTATGACTGGTATCACCTTCTTGTAAGGCTGCTAAAATTCGCCGTCCTAAATCTTTGAGATCAGAGACACGTTCTCGTAAATAATCATCTTCCATTTGAGCAAAGAGAGCAACGTGGCGGTCAATCACATGCTTTACAGCACCTTGTGCCCAACTGCCATCTCGAATAATTTCTTTGATTTCAGTAGGCAAAGCATTTTCATCCAGCATGCGTAAAAACACACTAAACAGTGCTCGTTCTTCAGCCATAAGTGAGTCTTGCATTTTGTCATCAAGTGATTGAATTTCTTCACGTACAGAAGCAATCGCATGATCTAAAAGCTTGAGTTCTTCACTAATGTCATCGGCATCACGATCTGGAACAGCAGCAAGGTCCGCGGGAGGATAAAGAATAATGGCACGACCAAGAGCAATTCCTCCTGCACCCGATGAACCTTGGAACGTTTTGTAATTAGAGGAGTTACTTGGCTTGCGGAATACGTCAATATTTCCAACAGCATGAGCATGTGCAATAACGCCTGATAGCTGCGCACACAAAGTCACTAAAAAAGATTCCGCTGCTTCACTAAAGTCTTGAGGTTCAGTATTTTGAACCACCATTACGCCCATTACTTTGCGCCGATACATGACAGGTACGCCAAGGAACGAATTATAAATTTCTTCTCCCGTTTCAGGGAAATAGGCGAACCGTTCATGCTTAAATGCATTGTCTAAATTGACAATTTCTTCACGTTGACCGACTAAGCCAACGAGACCTTCACCTAATTGTAGGGAAACATTGCCAACAGACTCCTGATTTAAACCTTTGGTTGCCATGAGTACATAGCGTTGATTACGTTCATCTAACAGATAAATCGAGCATACATCTACATGCATTGCTTCAGAAACTTGATTGACCATGATTTCTAAAGATTCATGCAAACTGACCGATGCATTGATCTCTTGTACAATGCGTCTTAAGGTGTCCAGTTGCATGTTCGACATAGGTGTATGCTCCTAATCTAAGCTATGTTTTAAAGCGTTTTCATCAGTATTATTTATAACAGCACTACTTTGAAAAATCATTCATATTTTTGAAGAAATTTCAGGGGTGTAGTGTGGCATTTGCATACATAACTCCATCATCGCTTTACGATAAACATCTCGTTTAAAATTAACCACTTGACCAAGTGGATACCAATAACTGACCCATTGCCATTGATCAAACTCGGGCGGATCAGAGAGATTCAACTGAATATGTTTCGTTGAAGCTGTGAGTTTGAGTAAAAACCATTTTTGCTTTTGTCCAATACAAATCGGATCGGAGTCCGAACGAATGTATCGAAGTGGCAAACGATAATGCAACCAGTCATCTGTCTGGGCAATTATTTGGACGTGCTCGGGTAAGAGCCCAACTTCTTCACGTAGTTCTCTAAAAAGAGCTTGCTCAGGAGTCTCTCCAAATTGGATACCTCCTTGAGGAAATTGCCATGCATTGTGCCCAATGCGCTTTGCCCATAAAACTTGTCCAATATCATTTGCCAAAATGATCCCGACGTTGGGTCGGAAACCTTCTGAGTCGATCATTTGGCTACCTAAAATTTGTTAATTTCATCTGACTTTATATATGGGGACTGACACTCTTTTGTCCAACTCGATAAAGTCAAAGTAATAATGTTGTAAAATTGCTATGATCTTAACGAATTTCTATCGACTAGCGGTGATAGATTTACAATTTTTTTCTTAAATTTCAGTTTAAACGAGTATTTTCATGAAATTGGCGCTGTTTGACTTAGATCACACCTTATTAAATACAGATTCGGACCATTCTTGGGGAGAGTTTTTGGTCAATGAAGGCTTGGTCGATCCAGTTCGCCATCGTGCGATGAATGATCAGTTTTATGAAGATTATAAAGCAGGGCAACTTGACCCGATTGCTTATAATGAGTTTGTTTTTGAGTTTTTGACTCAACATGACAATGACTATTTAACTGAATTACATCAGTTGTTTATGAAAAAAGTCATTCGCGCACAAATGCGCCCGAAAGGCTTTGCTGCGATTCAAAAACACAAAGATTTAGGGCATGCTTTAGTAGGGATTACAGCAACTTCTGATTTTATCACTGCGCCTATTTTTCGTGAATTTGGAATTACTGAAATTATCGCAACCAATGCAGAAGTTAAAAATGGACAATACACGGGCAAAGTCACCAATATCCCATGTTATCAAAAGGGCAAATTAGCACGTTTGGATCAATGGCTTGAGGGACGTGATGTGACTGAATCCTGGGCATATTCAGATTCGATCAATGATCGCTTTTTATTGGAGTATGCAGATCATGCGATTGCGGTAAACCCAGATGATCGTTTAGAAGTGTTAGCCAAAGAACAAGGTTGGGATATTCAGGATTGGTCGATCTAATCCAGCTTGTTCGTTATCAGCAGCACTTCGGTGCTGTTTTTTTATAAAAATCTAGTAAAAATACAGCAGCAGAGTCTGTCATTTAAAACCCAGCAACAATAAAAAAATACAGCATGATTTGTGATAAAAAGGTAACTTTTGAGCTGGATTTATGATTGATTTGCAGCGTTATTCAAGCAATGTATTCGGTCCAATCCTGTTCAAATCACTGAATAGAAAATGCTGAATGGGTTGCTAAATTTGATCTGTTCATCAATTGTAAATATTTTTATAAATGAATATTTTGTGCTTCATTTTCAGTGTAAAAATGCTATGTTGAGCTGAGAACTTTTAAAACTGATGGAGATTATATAATGAGCCAGACACGTCCAAGAATGACCAATTTATTTGAGCAACTTGGTTTAGACTCTAGCGAACAAGCAATTCAAAATTTTATTGAAAATCATCAGTTAGATGCCGACACATTTTTGACTAAAGCTGAGTTTTGGACCGATGCACAACGTCAGTTTTTAGATGAAAAATTGAGTTCTGATGGGGAGTGGGCAACCATTGTTGACCAATTAAATGAGTCTTTGCATGAAGATTCAGTCAAATAAGGCTGAGGATATTCTCAATCTAAATAAAGCGCTCATTATTCAAATAATCAGCGCTTTATTTTTTCTTATTTCATCATTTCAATTAATTCCTGAACAGCTCTGGATTGAGTACGTGCAGGATGCCAAACCATTCCCAATTGACGGTTCATCTCAAAATGAAGATCCAACTGTTGTAAATCTTGATTGAGCAAGGTTTTGGGTAAAACAGACCAACCTAAACCGATTGAAACCAGCATGCGAATAGATTCTAAAGGGTTGTTACTCATGGTGGTTTTAGGTTTTAAGCCTTTCTTTTCAAACTCAGCTAAGGTGATCTGACTGGTATACGTCTGTGCAGCTGGCAATAAACTTGGATACTCAATTAGATCTTCAAGTTTAAGATTTCTTTTTTGCGCCAAAGGATGAAAAGGAGCCACAACAAAAACCAAAGGATCATTCCAGATGGTGATGTAACTTAAACGTTCATCTCCCTGAGGGGGCAGGGTTAAAAAAGCAAGTTCCAAGTCGCCTGCCAGCACTTGTTCATGCGCTTGTTCAGAGTCGACAAAATGTACATCCAGTTTAACTTCTGGAAAGAGTTGTACATATTTTTTTAAGTGCTGTGGTAAATGATGTAAACCAATATGGTGACTGGTTCCAATTTTGAGTTTTCCTCTTACTTCACCTTGCTCATGGCTGAGGGTATGGTGAATATCCCCTAATTCATTGAGCCAATTTTTTACTTTGGGCAATAGTGAATGTGCTGCATGTGTTGCTTGAACACCACGTCCTGCGGATTCAAATAGTTTGACACCAAAATATTCTTCTAGACTGTGTATCCGTTTGGTCACAGCAGGCTGGGTAATAAATAGATGTTCTGCTGCCATCGAAATAGAACCAGTTTCCATAACTTTGACAAAAGCTTCAAAAGCAGCGAGATTCATGATCTTTCCATCCATAAAGAATTTTTATGCGTATTTTATTATTGAGAAGTTTTAAGAATTAATCAAAGTAATTTTCACTTTTTTTCGATTTTGGCTATTGTGATCTGTGCTTGGTTACAATGATAAAACTTTCATACAGGTTTAAACTGTACACAGCTAAGTTGACTGATTTATAGTGTAACAATAAAAATAATCAAGGAAATATTATTTGACTCAACCTACTCGAAGCACCATTGATGACTTTCAACAACGCGCTCGTGACACATTGCCAATATCTTGGGGAAGATTTCTAGTGATTATGCTGATTCTCGGGGGAATCAGTTTAGTATTGTTATATTTCTTCCAAATTTATTTTCTTGCCATTCTTGTCGGCATCATCGGTATATTTTGGTTAAGAGCACGCATATACAGACTACGAAAAATCCGCGCATGGAATGATTTTAAAATTCCTGCTGAAGTTTGGCGGGTATTTAAACAGCGACATCCCAATATTGCGACATCATCATATGCTTATATTGAAGAGGGTTTTAAAGATTATTTAGCGATTCATCTTTTGTGTAAAGATGCGTATGCTATGCCTTCTCATTCTGTAGATGCCCTATGGCATGTATTAATTGAAGAGTTTGATACATTTTATCGAACGATGTGCCTAAACTTCTTAGGTTATGAATTAATTCATCAACCCCATGATCCACTACCGACAGAAGCACAAAGAGCCTCTCAAAAAAAACAATTGCTCAATACATGGCAAAGTACATGCCATTTACATGGTTTAAATCCAGAAAATACTCAAGTTTTACCGAGATTGTTTCTAGTCGATGGTCATATTCGTTGGGAAAAAGGACTGATTTTTAGTTTGCCGTTCATGCTTGGAATGTATAGTCAAATGATGAGCTCCACATCAGACGCTTCTTCTACAGCCACGACATCCTCTTGTTCATCTTCAACCTCGTCATGTTCTTCAAGTTCCTGTTCTGGTTCGAGTTCTTCACATGATTCTGGACACTCTCATAGTCATAGTTCAGACTCTTCATCTTCTTGTAGTAGTTGTAGTAGCTGTGGAGGTGGTGGTGATTAACACCTCCACAGCTACAGTCAATTTATCTAAGCTTTCACTTCTGTTCTTTGAGCAATTTTTTGATCTCTTTTATTCCAGACTTTTTCATGGAAAAAGAATGCAAAGGCTTGAACTGTAGGTTCGAGTAGACTTAATGTCACAGCCATCCAAAAGTTACCCGTCACCACATAAGCAACCAACATTGCGACAGTAATGTGCATGATGTAGTAGCTTAATGTTTTCTTGAAAACGCGTTGATTGTTTTGTAAGAAGTTTTGGATATTTGCCACGAGGTTCACCACTTATTGATTCATTATTTAAATAATAATCATTATCAATTGCAATGTAAAAAGGTTTTTTTGACTCATGCTGATTGGATTTCTAAATAAATAATAAAGAATAATTGAAAAGAGGTTGTTAACCGCCTAGATTAAGGTGAAATAAATCGATGCTCACTTTTATCATTCTATTTAAAAGTTCTGGGAAAAGTGAAAGTTAGGTCATGGTGTAATCGGTGATCTAGCAAACTGATTTCATTGGAGAGCTAGGGTTGATGAGGATTAAACTTTTAACTTCATTTAAGCTTATCTACAATGAATCTTTGAATTTTGATCATGCCTATTATTTGAAAATATGATTTTTTGAGCTGAAAAATAGAGCATGATTTCAAGTCATTTATCTGGCAAAGAATGATATGGAAATAGTTTTAATGGATTCCAAAAAGTTTTTAAACTGATAAAAATGATAAATTAGATTTATGTAAAAACGTGGTTATAATCGACATTAATGAAAGAATTACCCAGTCCAGTGGAGCACATCGACATGGCAGGCGAAAACCAAAAAGCAAAAACCTTATATGATAAATTATGGGATGACCATCTAGTAAAACAACGAGATGATGGCTCTGCATTACTTTATATCGATCGTCATCTATTGCATGAAGTAACTTCTCCTCAGGCATTTGAAGGTTTGCAGCTTGCTGGGCGTAAACCATGGCGTTTGAGTGCCAATGTCGCGACTCCTGACCATAACGTACCCACTTCAACCAAAGAACGTTCTGAAGGAATTGCTGGAATTGAAGATGATACTTCACGTATCCAAGTTCAAACTTTAGATGATAACTGTAAAACATTTAATGTGGTGCAATTTGACATTAATGATATTCGTCAAGGGATTGCACATGTGGTTGGTCCAGAGCAAGGTTTGACTTTACCAGGAATGACGGTGGTATGTGGTGATTCACACACAGCCACACATGGTGCATTTGGTTGTTTGGCACATGGAATCGGAACTTCAGAAGTAGAACATGTATTGGCAACACAATGCTTAGTTCAAAAGAAAATGAAGAATATGCTGGTTCGTGTCGATGGTACATTGGGTCAAGGTGTGACGCCTAAAGATGTGGTGTTAGCCATTATTGGTAAAATTGGGACTGCTGGCGGTACAGGTCATGCGATTGAATTTGGTGGTCAAGTCTTCCGTGATATGTCGATTGAAGGTCGTATGACGGTGTGCAATATGGCTATCGAAGGCGGTGCACGCGTCGGTATGGTAGCTGTTGATGAAAAAACGATTGAGTATGTAAAGGGTCGTCCTTATGCACCACAAGGTGAGCAATGGGATGCTGCTGTAGCTTATTGGAATACTTTGCATTCTGATGATGACGCACACTTTGATACAGTTGTGGTTTTAAATGGTGAAGAAATTGAACCACAAGTGTCTTGGGGAACGTCTCCAGAAATGGTCATTCCAGTCTCTCAAGCGGTTCCAACTTTAGAACAAGCCAAAGATGACGTGCAACGTAATGACTGGACTCGTGCTTATCAATATATGGGTTTAAATGCTGGTCAGGCGTTGGCAGATATTCAATTGGACCGTGTTTTCATTGGTTCTTGTACCAACTCTCGTATAGAGGATATTCGTGCAGCTGCTGCTGTAGCCAAAGGTAAAAAAGTGGCTTCAAGTATCAAGCAAGCGATGGTTGTACCGGGTTCTGGTTTAGTGAAACAACAAGCAGAAGCTGAAGGTTTAGATAAAATCTTGATCGAAGCTGGATTTGAATGGCGTGAGCCGGGTTGCTCGATGTGTTTAGCGATGAATGCGGATAAGTTACAGCCTGGCGAACACTGTGCATCAACTTCAAACCGTAACTTTGAAGGTCGTCAAGGGAATGGTGGTCGTACTCATCTGGTGAGTCCAGCAATGGCAGCAGCTGCGGCGATTGCAGGTCATTTTGTCGATGTTCGTTCATTCTAAGCTGGGTTAAGGAGCAAACTATGAAAACTTATACCGTTGAACAAGGTATTGTTGCACCATTAGACCGTGCCAATGTTGATACAGATTTAATTATTCCAAAACAGTTTTTAAAATCAATTAAACGTACGGGTTTTGGTGACAATTTATTTGATGAATTGCGTTATTTGGATGAGGGTTATCCGGGGCAGGATAATACTAAGCGTCCTAAGAATCCAGATTTTGTTTTAAACCAGCCGCGTTATCAAAGTGCATCTGTTTTAATTTCTCGTGCAAACTTTGGCTGTGGTTCAAGTCGTGAGCACGCGCCTTGGGCATTGGAAGAGTTCGGTTTCCGTACCGTGATTGCACCAAGTTATGCAGATATCTTTTTCAACAACAGTTTTAAAAATGGCATGTTGCCAGTAATTTTGTCTGAAGAAATTGTTGATCAATTATTTAAAGAATGTGCTGCTACTGATGGCTATCAGCTCACGATAGATTTAGAAGCACAGGAAGTCCGTACACCAAGTGGTGAGGCATTCAAATTCGAAGTAGATCCATTCCGCAAGCACTGCTTATTGAATGGTTTGGATGATATTGGTTTGACTTTACAGGCAGCAGATGAAATTCGTGCTTATGAAGAAAAAACCAAGCAATCACGTCCTTGGGTATTTGCTGAAATTCAAGGTTAATTTTCAGTGAACATTTTACTCGTAGCGTGAATGCCTAACTCTTGCTAACATGCAAAGCATAACAAAATGAATGTTGGCTCGGTAATGCAAGGGTTGGGGTTGAGCGATGACTAAGTTTTTAGTTCGTGGTGTTTTAATCAGTTTGACAGGTTTAATCTTGAGTGCATGCCAATCAGCACAAATGGTTGATTTGGTTCGTATTAAACAAGCTGAAAAAAATCAGATGAGCCAAAATACAGTTTCAGTTTATTGCTCAGGTGCAGAGCATTGTGAATTTGCGCGATTAAATGATTTGATTATCATGCAGGAAAATACACAGCGTGCGAATCGTAAAGCCATTGATAAAGGTTATCTAAAGCTCACAGGTAAGCCTTTAGATCAAATTGGTGTGTATTTAACGATTCCACCGCAGCAATATGAAATGGTGGTTCGGTTCTATCCAATTACCAAAGATCATGCTGAAGTTTTTCATGTGATTCATGATTTTAAAGCAAATCAAAAATATACATTTAAAATGTATCGCCAAAGATCACAGGGTGCAGGAAGCTTATTGAATGTTTCCTCACCAACACCACTCTGTGTCGATATGCTTCAAGAAACTCGAACAATTCGCCGTTTCTGTCGTCCTCATAATGCAGTGACAGGGGTGAGCGAATTTGTTGAGCAAAAAATTTAATCTCAAATCAGTATAGATGCTGAATAAAAATGGAACTGCAAATGTCTAAACAAATTTTGATTTTGGCAGGTGATGGTATCGGTCCAGAGATCGTTGCCGCTGCTGAAAAAGTACTTACACGTGTCAATGAAAAATTTAATTTAGGTTTAACATGGGAACATGGTTTATTGGGTGGTGCTGCAATTGATGCTCACGGTGAACCTTATCCAGCAGTCACAGCAGAACAAGCAAAAAAAGCAGATGCAATTTTACTCGGTGCAGTCGGTGGTCCAAAATGGGACACGATTGAGCGCTCGATCCGCCCTGAACGTGGTTTATTAAAAATTCGTAGTGAATTAAACCTATTCGCAAACTTACGTCCGGCAATTCTTTATCCCCAGTTGGCAGATGCTTCAAGCCTTAAGCCTGAAATTGTCGCAGGCTTAGATATTCTGATCGTTCGTGAACTCACAGGTGGTATCTATTTTGGTCAGCCACGTGGTATCCGTGAGCTCGAAAATGGTGAGAAGCAGGGTTATAACACCGACGTCTATGCAGAGTCTGAAATTAAGCGTATTGCGAAAGTTGCTTTTGAAATGGCGAATTTACGTGGCGGTAAAGTCTGCTCGGTGGATAAAGCCAACGTTCTTGAAGTGACTGAGCTTTGGAAACAAACCGTCACTGCATTGAAAGAACAGCACTATCCAAATATCAATCTTTCACACATGTATGTAGATAATGCAGCAATGCAATTGGTACGTGCACCAAAGCAATTTGATGTGATTGTTACAAGTAATTTGTTTGGTGATATTCTTTCAGACGAAGCTGCGATGCTCACAGGTTCGATTGGTATGCTTCCATCTGCATCTTTAGATGAAAATGGCAAAGGGATGTACGAACCATGTCATGGTTCTGCACCTGATATTGCGGGTCAAAACGTGGCGAATCCGCTGGCAACAATTCTTTCTGTCGCAATGATGCTTCGCTATACCTTCCGTGAAGAAATGGCTGCAAAAGCAATTGAAGATGCTGTAGGGCAAGTGTTGGACCAAGGTTTACGTACAGGCGATATTATGTCGGAAGGGATGACCAAAGTAGGTACTGCTGAGATGGGTACAGCTGTGGTTACAGCGATTGCTTAAGTCTAGATTTTAGATCACTTTCAAAAACACAGCCTAGGCTGTGTTTTTTATTGCTTTGTGATCAAATACATTTAACAGGCTCTCCCCATATATTCAACGGACTCGGCAATATCATTGTTTAATTTAAAGCTGACTTTGCAATTAAAGTTAACATCGTAACTCGGTGTGCTTGCCGTGTCAAAGCGAATGACAGGCATTCCCATTGCATTTGAGCCGACCGTTGCATTGCTTCCTGTCATCGGGATATTGATAGGGCGAAGGATGGTATATGTTAATGTGTCATTGGTGGTTTGGATATGATCACTGACTTGATAACCTAAAGCTTTAAAGTTTAGTTCGGCTTGTATTTCAGCGCTGGATTTACCAATAAACTGTTGTAAATATTGATCTAAATTTGCAGGTCGGGTATCAACACTCTGACAGCCTGCAATACTGAAAGCGATCGAAACAAATGTAGAGGTGTATAAATATTTTTTCATCAGCTTCACCCAATCAAGTGAGAGTTTGATTTGAAACGCTCTATGCAATGAGTTTAATCAATCTACAAGCAAGTGTCTGTAGACAGATTGCGAAGTTGGATTGAACCCCTAAGCTTAAATTTGAAATGCGATTAAGGGAAAAGTGACGAAGATGTTGAAAATACACCACAAATAATTAGAGGCAGTGTAAAAATGAGAATTTTACGGATAATTATAAATTGATGACATGCGACGTATGGCAATCAATAAACAGATTTAACAATAGATTTTAGCGTCAGGAACGTAATAACTAGACAATAACAATGTATCGTAAGCCAGATGGTATATTGTATAGATATTGAAAAAGCCACCTAATAGTGGCTTTTGCTTACACTAAAACTTAGCGTGCACGATAAGTAATACGACCCTTAGTTAAGTCATAAGGTGTCATTTCTACTTTTACATTATCGCCAGTTAAAATACGAATATAGTGTTTACGCATTTTACCAGAAATGTGAGCAATCACTTCGTGACCGTTTTCTAAACGTACACGGAACATAGTATTAGGAAGCGTTTCGGTGACAACGCCTTCGAACTCGATAAGTTCCTCTTTATTGGCCATAGCCTACCTGATGATCAAATTGGAAAGGCGCAAATTATAGGCAATTTTTTATAGAAAAACAAGATTATTCGGCATGGGAAGGTGGCAGATGACTTGAAAATAGGCGAACATATTGTTAAACAATTTCTACAAAAAAAAGCGGATAAATATTGTCAGTTCGGTCAATCGACGGTAATCTAAATCAAAGGTTTTAAGTATAAATGAATAACATACAAGGAAGGGCACTGCGTGAGCCAGCTAACTGATGCTTCGGTTGTTTTACGATTAGGCTATCAAGCGATCCGTCGTGCAGGATTGCCGACAGAAGAAATATTATCAAAGGCAGGCGTGGCATTGGGTCAGGTTGATCAAAATGCACGAACGCCATTAAATGCACAATTTGCATTTTGGGTGGCTGCCGAGGAAGTCAGTAACGATCCAGATATTGGTTTACATCTCGGAGAACATTTACCCCTTTATCGTGGGCAGGTGATTGAGCATTTATTCATTTCAAGTGAAAACTTTGGTGAAGGGCTCAAACGAGCACTTGCGTATCAACGTCTGATCAGTGACGCTTTCCATGCGAAGTTGGTGGTTGATGACAATGGACGTTGTTATTTAACCAATGGTGAACAACCCTGGGGCGAAAATATTGTCAACCGTCATTTTTCTGAGTGTGCCATTTCGGGGATTTTACGCTTCTTTAAATTCATTACTGAAGGACGCTTTGAACCGATCTACATCGATTTTAACTTTTCTCAAGGTGCTTCAGATGGTGAGTATTATCGTGTGTATGGCTGTCCTGTAAGTTTGGGGCAAAAAGAAACACGGTTGTATTTTGATCCTTCAATTTTAGACTATCCATTGTGGCAAGCTGAACCAGAGCTGTTACAGCTACATGAGCAGTTGGCAATTGAAAAACTTCAAGAATTGGCACGTTATGATTTGGTTGGCGAAGTTCGCCGAGCAATTGGTTCAACTTTGGAGAGCGGTGAAACAACCTTGGAAACAGTGGCGGCTCAACTGAGCATCACCCCTCGTCGGTTACGCACCCAATTGTCAGAAGCCAATACCAGTTTTCAGCAAATCCTTTCAGATTACCGTTGCCGTTTAGCCAAAAAATTATTGGCGAATACCAATGAAAGTGTTGAGCGTATTGTATATCTCACAGGTTTTTCTGAGCCAAGTACGTTCTATCGTGCCTTTAAACGTTGGACCAATGAAACACCTGTTGAATATAGAAAACGTAAACAGCGTTAAGTGCAACGTTTTAATTATTGAGAAATTTTAAACTGCTTTCTGGATAAAAAATCCTTCAATTGTGAAGGATTTTTTATCTCATTTGGAAAAGAGTTATTCGGGCATATTTAGCCAATGTGGTCCTAGAGGTGGTCGCGGTAATTCAAACTGTTCTGGATAATCTGCATGAATGAAATATAGACCGTCAGGAGGGGCTGTAATCCCAGCGGCTTTACGGTCTTGTGCGGCAAAAATTTCGTCAATGTGATCAATTTCATACAAGCCCTGACCAATTTCAAGTAGACAGCCCATAATGTTGCGAACCATGTGATGCAAGAAGCCATCAGCCTGAATATCCAGAACCAAATAATTGCCATGACGAATTAAACGACAGTGTTTAACATGGCGTACAGGTTGATTGGATTGACATGCCGCAGCACGGAAACTTTCGAAATTATGTGTTCCTTCAAATTTTTGCGCGGCTGCAATCATCTTATCGACATCAAGTGGATAATAAGCATGGGTAACTTGCTTGTGTAATAAAGCAGGGCGATTCGCTGATTGATAGACAACATAGCGATAACGACGTGCTTGTGCCTTAAAACGAGCATGGAAATCACGATCCATCTCTTTGATCCACTGGATAGAAATATCTTTGGGTAATTGGCTATTAGATCCCATTAACCAGCCACGCATGGGACGAATCGCATTGGTATCAAAGTGAGCAACCATATTGGTGGCATGGACACCTGCATCAGTACGACCCGCACCGTGTAAGATAATGGGTTCATCCGCGATGGTGCTTAGTACTTTTTCCATTGTCTCCTGAATACTACGTACGCCAGGCTGTTGAGTTTGCCAACCTTTATATCGAATGCCACAAAACTCAATACCAATTGCAAAGCGTTGCATAAATACCTCTATTCAGGATGATCATACCAATGGTCATGCCATTGTTGCGAAGTTGGGTATTGTAAATAAATTTTTAGAATTTTGGCATAAAGATCTGCTTGACTGAGTGCATCACTGACTAAAATTTTTGAGTCCTGAATCCATTTGCTAATCGCATAACGTTGATCCATACCGCCTAGAGGGACTTGAGTTGATAAAATAATTTGGCAACCTTTGGCTTGTAAGTTTTTAAAACTTTGGATAATCATTTCATTAACCGCTAAATTTCCAACACCATAAGCCTGAATCACTAAAAATTCTGGAGGCTGTTGAATGAGGCTGTTGAGATTATTTTCAAACTGTAATAATTCAGTGGGTACCATCATCCAATTCACGATATTTAATGATTTGGCTTTTTCAATATGGGATAGCTGGATTTGAATAACAGTTGAGTCATGATCAATAGGTTCTTCCGCTTTTAAGCCTCTGAATGCGTCCAAAGCAGTACTATGGGTTTTTAACGCAGTACGAGCATGAATCACTTGATGGAAGAATGTGAGATAAACACCTACAGGTAACTTGGTGATGGCATCGAGTGCTGTATTTAAATTATCAATCGCATCAGTAAAATCACGTGTGTCATCGCCTTGAAGATTGAGTAAAGGATATTGGCTTCCTGTAAGAATGACATGACATGATTCAGCGAGGAAACGAGATAAAGTTGCAGCAGCATAGCTGAGGGTATCAGTCCCATGAATCACAACAAAATGTTCAAAATTTTGTAGTTGTAAGCTTTGAATTTGTTGAATCAGCATTAACCAATCAATTGCAGTACATGCACTACTGTCTTTAATACTGGGCGCTTTAAAGCATTCAATTTTCAGTTGAGGTGGGAGAATCCGTTTGAGCTGTGGAATGAATTGATGTTCAGGCATGGGAGCTAAAGGCTCACCAATACACCCAAAAGTTCCACCCATGTAAATTAAAGCAATTTTTTTGTTCATAATAAAAAGCAGCCATGAATGACTGCTTTATCTTAAATCGCTTAGTGATGTCTGACAATTCGTATTATCAAATTGCAACAGACAATAACCTCATCAAGCGATTTGGTGCAGTAAATTTTGTGATTGTTGGCGTTGCTCAGCCGTATATACAGACTCATCCTGTGACAATAATGCACGTGCTGAAGCATAAGCACCTAGATGAATATATTGTTGGGCAAGATCTAAATTAAGCTGAATTTCATTGACTTGAGCAAGCTCAGGAAATGAAGTTAGCAATGGATCAGTTGTTTCAACAGGCGTAACTGCTTCAACTTGGCTGGGTACTTCTAAATTCAACTGAGAAGCTGCCGATTCAGGTTCAACACTTTCTGATTTTGTTTCTTGATCAAAAACAAAAGTAGGCTGTGTTTCAACAGGTGTTTCAGCTTCTGTTGGTGTTAATTTAAATTCGAATGCTTGAGGCGCTGCCGTCTGTTCTTTTTCTGGAGTTGCAACAGGCTCAGCAAAATCCAGTTTAAATTCAGGCGCAATTT
This sequence comes from Acinetobacter sp. Ag2, assembly GCF_001005515.1. Classification (NCBI taxonomy): domain Bacteria; kingdom Pseudomonadati; phylum Pseudomonadota; class Gammaproteobacteria; order Moraxellales; family Moraxellaceae; genus Acinetobacter; species Acinetobacter sp. Ag2. Next base: position 66,099 of record NZ_LBNA01000047.1, on the reverse strand, counting down.
CAATTTCGACAGGCTTTTCAACTGGCGCAACGATAGGCTCATTAGGTGTAAAACTAAATTCTAAAGGCGTTATGGTTTCTTTTGCAGTCTCAGTTGTTGGTTTAACTGTTTCGAAAGAAAACTCTACAGTAGGCTCTGTCTGTGTCTTTGTCTGTGTCTGTGTCTGTGTCTGTGTCTGTGGGGATGAATCTAAATTAAATTCGAGTGCTTGTGGCTTTTCTTCTGATTTTTCTTGAGCAACTGATGGGGTGAAGTCAAGTGTCTCAACGTCATTGCGAGTAGGTGTTTCTAAAGTTGCAGTAGATGGCGTTGGGGTTGCTTCTATATTGCCAATCAAAGCATCGAATGCAGCAGTATTCTTGACTTCTGGAACAGCAGGCTCTGGTGTAGTTGGAACAAAAGCAATCGACTCAATCGGGCTTTCAGTTTGAGTAGCTTTTTTCTTTTCTTCAGCCTGAGCAACAATATCATCAAGACCCAATGAGCGAATATGGTTAATCAATTGATTCACTGCAAATTCATCTTTTTGTGCTAAATGCACATCCAAGAGGTAAAGATAGAGCTCATGTTGAGCATTATCTTGATTGAGTGCTTGATTGATTTTTGCTTCAGCTGAAAAATAGTTTTTTGCAGCAATCAGTTTTTCGATACTACTTTTTAATTCAGGGCTCAATGGTTTTGTTGCTTGTTGCACCACAACTTCGTTTTCAACAACAGCTGTGCGTTGTTGTTTTTGCGAGGTACGTGCAGTACGTGCTACATTCTTTTTTGACGATTTTTTATTGTTGGTCTTTTTACTCGTCGTATTGGTATTTTCTTTATTGGCATCTTCACGTTTCTTTAAAACGATGGCAACCACCAACAGTAAAACAAATGGAATCACATACAACAACATTTTATTTCCCCTTCATTGAGCACAATGAATCAATTTCCTTAATATATCCTAACTATTTGGCTTCTTTACATTTTGCTGTTGTAATTGCTGTTGCAATTGAGCAAGCCGAGCATTTAATAATTGAATTCGCTGATTCTTTTCTTGTAAAGCCGATGCAAGTTGGGTCACATTCTTCTGTAATTTAACTGTTTTTTCACGAGATGTCATAACTTTTGTAGATAATTCAGCAGTTGTCTGATTCACCTGTGTATTTTGTTTTGCAGAACCTTGTGCAGAAGATTGCTCGTTATCTGCAACCAAACTCATCTCCGCCTGATCTAAACGGTATTTGGCAGAACCAGATTGCTTTTTGGCAATCTGAGGTGCCTTAGGTGGAACTTTAGATTTCGGTTGTGGAACTTGTTGATAACTTGCAGCTAAATTCAATGCAACACCTCGACGGATACGATTGATGTCCCCTTGAATAAAAGCATCTGCATTATTCTCTTTGATTTGACGCATGACTTCAGGAACACTTTGATGTGTTTCTGCTGCGATACGAGATGCAATTTTCCAAAGTGATTCGTTGGCACGAACAACATGTCTTGGTGCTTTGTCTAAACTATTATTGGAGGTCGGTTTATTTTGTTGGGACGCTTTTTGAGTGTCACTTTTAGGCTTGATCGTATTGGCTTTTTCAGATTTATGTTCAACAGCAGTTTTTTCTATTTTTTGTGGTTCAGTTTTTGGTGCTGGGGTGTGTGCTGTTTGAGTCTGTTGGGATGATTTTTCAGGTTGTGCAATAGGTTTGGGTTGGATCACCACTTGCGGATTTGCAACAACAGTAGAATGAGTGTCGTCTTTATTGACCGCTACAGAGGTGGTGTTTTGAGAACTTACGCTATTGGTCACCGCAGTTTTTTGCTCAGTTTTTAGTGGGGGAGGCGCAATAACGCTGATTGCCAATGATTGTTGAGTATCAGGCACTGCATTAGATTTTTTGATTGTTGGTGATGTTACCGTTTGTGGTGTTGTAACTTGGTATTGAGTGCTGGTTGGCAAATTCAATGCAATGTCTTTTTCACTCACAATAATTTGAGGTTTAAGTGGCTGTTCTTTAGCATTGGCATTTACCATAGGTGTAGGAATGTTATTGCGTCCACGTGTTAAAGGTGTTCTTACTTGTTGAATATGTGTAGCACTGCCTTCTTTAACCTTGAGTAAGATATTGAGTTCAGACTCAACAATGGGGCGAGAAGATGTAATGACGATAACCCCAGTCCCATCGCCAGAACGACGCGTATAAAAATTTAAATGTCCAGGTGCCTGTGTGGTAATTCCAATATGTTGTATATCGTCTGCATCTGCCAAACCCACTTCTATTTTTTCATTTGGATTGGCATTGCTAAATTTCATTTCTGCGTACAGAAGATCCCCAGACCCTGATTGAACTTGAATCGGATCTATCGTAATCGCACTGATTGTTTGCGACGTCATGATGGCTAAAATGGCAATTTTTAATTTGTTATATACAGTCATCTCTATCCATTGCTCTGACAAATTTCAAGGCATCCCAATGATACAATATTTCGCTGTAGTCTATATGTAAATTATTAACATTAGAGTTACACAAATATAGTTACATAAAAAAGCCGATCAAGATAGATCGGCTTTTTCAATGTTTAAGGCTTTTTTGTGACTTTAAGCATTTTTATAGTCAATTAAGATACGTAACATCCGACGTAAAGGTTCAGCAGCACCCCAAAGTAATTGGTCACCCACAGTAAATGCGCCTAAATATTCTTTACCCATATTTAATTTGCGCAGACGACCTACAGGCACAGAGAGCGTTCCTGTAACCGCTACAGGAGTAAGATCATTCATTGATGCTTCACGTGTATTGGGTACAACTTTTGCCCATTGGTTAGACTGACGAATCATATCTTCGATTTCATCAAGCGGCACATCTTTCTTCAATTTCAAAGTCAATGCTTGAGAGTGGCAACGCATTGCACCAATACGTACGCAGTGACCATCAATCGGAACAATTTGAGCATTGCCTAAGATTTTGTTGGTTTCAACTTGACCTTTCCATTCTTCTTTTGACTGACCACTTTCAAGTTGTTTGTCAATATAAGGAATTAAAGAGCCAGCTAAAGGTACGCCAAAGTTTGCTTTCGGGAAACCTTCACCACGTTGTAATTCGGCAATCTTACTGTCAATATCTAAAATCGCAGAGCGAGGATCATCTAACAAGTCTTGAGTATTGTTATATAAATAGCCCATGCCTGTAATCAATTCACGCATGTTTTGTGCGCCAGCTCCAGAAGCTGCTTGATAGGTCATCGCAGTCATCCATTCCACCAAGTTGTGTTGGAACAATGAACCCATACCCATTAACATCAATGAAACCGTACAGTTACCACCGACAAAGGTTTTGATCCCATTGACCAAACCATCTTTGATGACATTTAGGTTTACAGGATCAAGAACAATGATTGCTTCGTCATCCATACGTAGAGTAGACGCTGCATCAATCCAGTAGCCTGACCAACCTTCTGCTTTAAGCTTTGGGAAAACTTCAGAGGTATAATCACCACCTTGACAGGTAATAATGACATCCATTTGCTTCAGACTGGTAATGTCCGTCGCTTCCATAAGTGCTGGAGCAGTTTTACCACCAAAAGCAGGGGCTTCACCACCTGCATTACTGGTAGAGAAATAGAATGGCTCAAAATGAGCAAAATCATTCTCTTCAACCATACGTTGCATAAGGACGGAACCAACCATCCCGCGCCAACCGACCAGACCTACTTTCATGTCACTTTGCCTCGGTGCGTTAAAAAATTAAAAGGGGTTTGAGTGTATCAAAAGGACGTGTAACTGCAATAGCGTACACAATGAAAACACAACTATATTGTGCAATATATCTTGTTTATGATACATGCAAAATTGATATTAATTTATGAATCATTCAAAAATTAAGAATATAAGAGTGACAAAATATGATTTGGATAGAAATCCTTGCTGTGATCGTGATTTGGCTCAGCTTCTGGTCACTGATTCCACGAGATGAATGGTGGTTTAGGGGGGCAGATTTTCCACGACTACAGATTTTATATGTGGGTTTGACTGCTTTGGTGTTATTGCTATTTTGGGATGCACCTTGGGACTTGGCGCGTGAGATTATTTTATTTTTATTGATTGCTGCTTTGGCTTTTCAGTTAAAAATGGTTTTGCCCTATACCTTTATCTGGAAAAAGCAAGTTCAACATGTGCAACATGATCAATTGAATCCAGATCAACAGATTTCAGTCATTGTATCGAACGTACTAACGCCAAATCAGCAATATGATTTACTGATTGAGCAAATCGAAAAACATCAGCCTGATCTCGTGCTTACACTTGAGACGGATCAAACATGGCAAAATGAGTTGGCGAAGATCGAAAAAGACTATCCTTATCGTGTGCCTGTTCCTTTAGATAATTTGTATGGCATGCATCTCTATAGCAAGTTAAAGCTGGTCGACAGCGAGGTTAAATTTATTCTCAGCAATGAAATTCCTTCAATCCATACCACAGTGATTTTGCCTTCTGGACAGACTGTACAATTGTATTGCCTGCATCCAAAACCACCCAGCCCGACAGAAGCCAAAGATTCAACTTTACGAGATGCGGAATTATTGATTGTGGGTGATCAAATCAAGGATTTAGATGAAAGCTGTATCGTGATGGGGGATTTAAATGATGTGGCTTGGTCTCGAACAACACGATTGTTTCAACGCATCAGTGGGTTGCTTGATCCTCGTGTGGGGCGTAGATATATCAACACTTTTCATGCCGACTATAAGTTTTTAAGGTGGTCATTGGATCACTTATTTCACAGTACAGATTTTGCTTTAGTTCATATGGAGCGGTTGCCTCATATTGGTTCAGATCATTTTCCAATCTATGTGGTGTTACAATCAAGTCGTATTTTTGAACAAAGTCAAGAGGAGTTGGAACAAACTGACTCTGATGAGCAAGAAGCTCAAGAAGCTATTCAGGAAGGTATTGAAAAAGCAGAAAAAGAAGAGAAGATCGTGACCGATGAATTGGCTCAAGACTATAAAATGGACATGTCATTGTCTAACAAGAAATCTTGAAAAAGGCGATTTTTTGTAAGCAATTTCTTACGTGGATTTAGTCTCTAAGCGGGTAGTATCTGAACACGATTCGTTTTAATCTTTACTCATCGACACATGGAACGAGAACGGAAAATCTCACTAAGGAAGACGAAGTCGATGGAGCAATCATCAAGGATTTGATGTTGGAATGGATAACCACAGTAAAATAACAATAAGATTTGAAAGCACAACCTCATAAACCCGAGTTTTGCAGGACGCAGAACTCGGGTTATGCTTTATTTATAGTATATAATTTGTGATAGACAAGATCGAAAATAAAAATTGAGTCCTTATGTTGCTATCAAAAATCCAAGAATTTGCACTGAGCCTTAAACATTTTACAGGTTTAAGTAGTGATGCTTTGTTTATCTATGCAGGTTTAATCTTCTACTTTATTGTCGCTGCAATTCATAAACGCCAACTGAAATCCAATATTGCTATGATTCTCACGGTTGTCTTGGCTTTTAGTATTGAGATTTTTAATGCGCGAGCAGATATTTTTGGTAAGGGATATTGGCGAATTTGGAGCAGTATTCATAGCATCGTTAATATGATTTTTTGGCCTTATGTGATTTGGGCAATGGCTCGCTTTAGAATATGGAAAGGTTGATGACTTCAACCTAAAAATTATATGTATTGATTTTCAATTTTTTAAATACGCTGACTTGAATGATGATCCACAATCAAATGAAAAAAATAATTCTACTATTTTGCTTAAATTTAATTTTAACAGGCTGTGAAAAGTCGAGTGTTGAGGTTCAAAAGTCTCAAGAGGTTGAACGACGGCAAGAGAACAAACAGAATTTAAATGATTTACAATCCAGCGAGATTTGGGAACGTCTCAATCGCCGTATTTATCATTGCCAGCAACCTTGTTCACGCAAAGATTTAACCGAAATCAGTTTTTCTCAAGCTTCGTCTTATTATTTGCTCATCACTCAAGATCAAACAGGATTTATCGAAGCATTAAACTCAACTCAAGATGGCATACAAATGAGGATTCTATGGGATGATGGTTCAGGCAAGTCAAAAAATGAAGATTTAGAAATCATTTCACTGGATAAGCAACAGCTCAAAATGAGAGACCAATATAGCCATATCAATACATATCAATTTGTGAAATTTGATGATGATTGAATCGGCTATATTTGTTAGCCCATGTTTGAAACGATATTACAGGATATTTAACTTTGCTTTTTTGATTTTAAAATTCGAGCCAAATAAAAGTAAGAACTTAATAAATTTTTTCATAACCTTCTGGACGGGTTTTAAAACGACGATGGAACCACATATATTGTGTGGGTGCGATCCGAAGTTGATTCTCGATGATTTTATTGACACGAATAGCATCATCCAATTCATCATCACTCGGTAAGGGCTCGACGGCAGGTTCAATCAAGACATGATATTTTGGATTTTTAATATCTCCATGACGATAAAAATACAAAGGAATCGCCACAGCTTTTGATATTTTTAATAAGCGTCGATGTGCGGTTACTGTTGCCGCAGGTGTACCAAAAAATGGCGCCATCACGCCTTGTTTCAGTCCAAAATCTTGATCAGGGCTGTACCAAATCGCATCGCCTTCCTTGAGGTGGCGAATCAATCCTCGCATATCGTCATGATCAATCTGTGCCTTATAAATGGTTGCACGGCAACGATAAATCAGCATGTCTAACAAAGGATTATTTTGCGGACGATACACCACATCGGGTTCAAAGAATTGGGCACATAAATAACCACCTGCATCGAGCATTGTACTGTGTGTACCTAAAAGTAATATGCCCTGACCTTGTTGTTTTGCAGTTGTAATATGTTCTAAGCCTTCAATACTGACACGATTTTTAAACCACTGTGGGGAATACCATGCATTCAGAGTTTCAAATACACCTATCATTTGGTCAACAAAGACTTGTCTTGAATTTTCAAGTACTTGCTCCGATGACCATTCTGGAAAGCAGACTTCCAAATTGCGTACAGTTGTTTCACGGCGTGATTTAAGTCGATCAAAGGCAATATTTCCTAATACCGTCGCGAGTCGGTGTTGAATTGCCCAAGGTAAGATCGCTAGTAACATCAAGAACACAATTGCAATCCATATTCCCCAATATTTTGGATGTAAAAATGCCCAATAAAATTTTCCAGGTTCGTATTGAAGCTTTTTACTCATAGCAATTTTGTAAATTTGGGGGTGGTTAAAACTGAAAGAAGTGTAGCATGAAGCCGTTTAAAGAAGAAAACTCGAGATGTGAATCATCATCAACAATGATGAGCAAGGAAGTAAAATGAAAATTATTCGATTAGTTCAAGGTGATATTACACTGCAAAAGGTTGATGCGATTGTAAATGCTGCAAATACCTCTTTACTTGGCGGTGGTGGTGTAGATGGAGCAATTCATCGGAAAGGTGGGGATTCAATATTAACTGATTGTCAAAAAATTCGTGCCAAACAAGGGGGATGTGCAGTAGGTGAAGCCGTAATCACAACAGCTGGACAATTACCCAGTCGCTTTGTTATTCATACTGTGGGACCGACTTGGCAAGATGGGCAACAAGGAGAAGCTCTACTGCTTGAATCCGCTTATACCAATAGTCTGAAACTGGCGGAACAACAGCAATTGAATACACTGGCACTTCCCAATATTTCTACAGGAATCTATCGTTTTCCAAAAAATGATGCAGCATCGATTGCGATCAAAGCCACGACAGATTTTTTGGAGCAAACAACACATTTACAAGAAGTCAATTTTGTCTGTTTTGATTTAGAAAATTTTAAAATTTATCGACAGCTTCTTGCTGAGATTGAGCAAAATCAATTACAGATTTTAGGTATATAATGATGATCAATCATTATTCTCGACCATTTGATCATGAGAGATACTTACTTAGACAGTTGTAAGGCAACCCTTATATTTCTTGTGGTTCTCGGACACTTCCTCGAACGAATGATTGGATGGGATGACTCATTTAACCATGCCTTGTTGGGGACTATTTATTTTATACACATGCCTGCATTTATTTTTATTTCAGGCATGTTATTTAACGAAAAAAAATGGCGGAAGAATATTTTATTTTTTATTTCGCTGTATCTACCTTTTCAAATTTTATTTCCTGCCTTTGATGCCATCTGGTCTGGGCAGTTCCAAATCAATTGGAATTTATTTGAACGACCTTACTGGATTCTATGGTATCTGTTGGGCATGATTGCATGGACAATGATTACCCATTTTTTGATAAAAACAAAATTTCCCCTATTGATTGCATTGATTTTTGCTTTATGTATTGGTTTAAGCCCTTGGAACAATTATCAATATTCAATTGGACGAATTTTTAATTTTTTACCATTTTTCGTTGCTGGTGCACTATATGGAAAAGAGATTTTAGTCAAAATTCAGCAAAGTCACTTTAGCAAAGTTTTGAGCCTATCTCTTCTAGGGCTGATCGCTATTTTGGTCTATTTCACGCAACTGAATCCATTTTGGTTATATGGCAGTTTGAGTTATTCGCAACTTAAAGTCAGCATACCTGTAGGAATCGGAATGAGACTAGCATGTCTGCTCATTTCATCATTGGGGATTTATGCGACTTTTGTATGGATTAAAAGTTTAAATCAGCACTTTGTACACTTGGGGCAAAATACACTGGCTGTTTATCTATTACATGGATTTGTGGTGATGTTGGTTGCACGTTATTGGCAATTGGATTTCGATCTTTTTATTGAAGTGAGTATTTGTATCATTTTATCTGTTTTGACCTGCTGGATTTTACAACAGTCTATATTTGATAGAGGATTAAGAAGATTATCATTGTGGCTGATCAAGCCCGCTGAAAAATTGGGGTTTAAGTAAAGCAAAAGTTTTAAAATGATCTCTATCTATATTATTTCTAGCGATAAAAATTTAAAAGCTACATCATTGATGTAGCTTTTAAGCATGAGGATCATTGATTTATAAAGTGTTTAAATTAACTCGATTATTTAGTTGCAGCTTTATCCTCTACTTTTTTTGCTGTTGCTGATTTATGAGCAGCTGCATGATGTTTTTTGGCATGTCCAGCTTTATGCTGTTTTTGAACCTGATGTGTTTTCACTGGTTGAGATGAATGTTGTGCTGGTGTTGCTGCCATTGCAGAACCTGCAAAAACTGCTGTTGTAAATGCTGCAATAAGTAATGATGTAACTTTTTTCATGATCATATTCTCACTAAATAATTCGAGATCTGAATTAGATTCGATAGTTGTATATTCAGGCATTTATATGGAAACATCATGAAGTGCTTGTAGCGAAAATCAGTATAAATGCAATGATGTAGAGTGAGATGATAGGGGAATGGTAAGTGTTTTAATTTTTTAAGATTTATTTAATTTTAATGCTTAAAGTATTGCCTTCATTTATTCTTTAAATAAGATTTGTTGCCTTTTGAACTTTCAAATTAACAATGAAAAGTCTGTTTTTTAATGCTATTCTTAACTTAACTATTGCTCTTGATAGTAATGTTTATTTTATGTCATTGTTAATAAAATAATTTTTTTATTTGATGTTTTTTTATTATTAGAATATCTAAAGAGAGAACAAAATATAATGGTTAATTATTATATCTGTATTGGTGATCGCACTTCGGGTGGTGGGGTCGTGGTTGAAGGTAATGTGAGTAATATCATTTTAGGGCGACCTGTCGCTTCAGTGGGAATGAAAGCAATTTGCTGTAATCGTCCTCAAACCATTCAACAAGGCTGGATAGGACATCTCGATCAAGATAGACAGATTGCTTATGATGGTTGTGTACTGAGTTGCGGGCATACGGTTAAAGCCAGTCAGAACTTAATGGGATGGAGTGATGGACGTAGCGATACAAGCATTCCAGAACAATTGATTTCTAAACCTCAAAAGTATTATGAATTTTTCACCTTGTATGACCATGATAATCACCCAGTCGTCAATCAAAAATATCGTTTAACGTCAGAAGATGGTTCTTTCATTGAAGGCTATACCAACGCACAAGGGCAAACAGAACATTTGTGGACTCATGAAGAATTGCCAGTCAATTTTGAAACGCTTGACGATGATGAAAATACTGATTTCGACAAATACCACACCACAGATAAAGAATAAGGATAAGAAAAATGGCTGGACGTCATACAGGTGGTTCAGGTTCTACCAGTCCCAATAAAACCAAACCATCAACGACAAAACCCAGTACCAAAGGTACGGACATTAAATTAGAAACGGGTATGAATAAAACTTATTTATGTGCACATATTTGCGCAGCCAGTAAAGCCCCTAAAATTGGAGCAATTGGACAAAAGCTTTACCAACAAACTGTTACAACAGCGATTCGTGCCGAAGCTGATTTAAACTTTGGGGTATGGGCATATCTTGCGGAAGTAGGTTACGATATGACACGCGATCCTCCAAAACCATTAATGAGTGATAACCCTGAACGGATGCATCGTCCTTCTACATTTCCACTCGGTGCAGCGCAAAACCAAATTGAAAACCTTGCCAAAGGTGATTTTCGTATTCCTGACCTGACTATTTTAACCATTAAAGCCGCAGAAATTATTGAAATGCGCATGTCAGGGATGATTGATTGGAAGCGTTTCTATCCCTTTGATGATAATATTGAGCGTTTGGTTGAAATTAAGTTTGGTAAGGATGATTGGGCGCTAGGTCAATATGAAGCTTACGAAGATATTGCTCCCAAAAAAGTACGAGAAGTCTCCGATAAAGATTGTCATTGTGATACCCGAAAACCACCCAGTGGCGGAACAAAAATTCCAGTTTATCCGCCGATTAAAAATCTAACTCCGTATAAAAATGCTACATTTCGCCCAGCAACTATTGCTTTAACTCCTAAAAAAGGCATTCCAAGTATGCTGGGTGCTTTAGGTAAATTGATTGTGCCCCCCTCACCACAAGTACAGTTTTATCGCAAACTTGTACCCCTTCAAGAGTATCAAAGCATGATGATTCCAATTACCGCCAGTGTTGGGGTCGCAGGGGCTTTTATTTGTGGAACAGTGGTTTTGGCAGGCGCAGCAGGTGGGGCAGTGGCTACAGCAGGGGCAATCGGTGCAAGTGAGGCAGTGGGTGGTGGTTTACTGATTACAGGCTTTGCCACTTTGGCACATTCATAAAAAATAGGAAACAACAGTATGATCAACAGCTATGCAGATTTAGAGCCTTATTTAAAAGATTTTCAGTGGCTAGAACATAAAAAAGATCAACCCTCCTTATTTATTACGGGTGCTGAATTTCAGGCACATTTTTTATATTTTGCAGGACATAGTCCTGAAAAGCGCCAAGCTTTAGATGATCTATACGCTTAATACTTATCAAGGAATGCTAGCGATTTATCCTGATGGGAATACCTAGAGTGAAAACTGTGCTGATTTTTTAGAGTATTGCTACAATAAAAAAACTCCGCAGATTTACGGAGTTTTTTGGAAGAAACAATAAAAAATTAACCTTTGGTCATCTCTTCTAATTGATCCCAACGCTCCATTTTTTCCAACAGAAGATCATCGATTTCAGCCAAGCGTTGAGAAGCTTGTGTTGCTGCATCGGCATCTGTGACAAACCATGAACCGTCTGCGAGTTTTTCTGAGAGTTCAGACTGTTCTTTTTCCAATGCCTCAATTTCGGCAGGCAATTGTTCTAAAGCACGTTGGTCTTTATAACTCAGCTTTACTTTCTTGACTGGTGCTTCAACGGCTACTGAGGCTGCTTCAGCTTTGGCGATGGCTTTTTTTACATCACTCTTTTGGTCTACAACTTTTTGATCAGGACGTTGCTCAAGGTAATCTTGATAACCACCAATATATTCATCAATATTGCCTTTACCATCAAATACCCAAGTCGATGTCACCACATTGTCCATAAAGGCACGGTCATGCGAGATCAACAACAAGGTCCCTTTATATTCACTGAGCATTTCTTCAAGAAGCTCTAAAGTCACCATATCCAAGTCATTGGTTGGTTCATCCATGACGATCAGATTGGATGGTTTGAGCAATAGTTTTGCCAGAAGAATACGATTTCGTTCGCCACCCGAAAGTGCTTTAACGGGTGTGCGTGCACGCTCAGGAGAGAATAAGAAATCTTGTAAATAGCTGTAGATATGACGGCGACCACCGTTAACATCCACAAAGTCTGAGCCTTCCGACACATTTGCCATGACTGATTTTTCAAGGTCTAGCGCATTACGCAGTTGATCAAAATAAGCCACTTCAAGTTGTGTACCTGTTTTAACCGAACCACCATGTTCAAGTTCACCCAGTATAGCTTTTACCAATGTCGTTTTACCGACACCGTTATCACCCACCAAACCGATTCGATCACCACGCAGAACCAATGCAGAAAAATCTTTGATGATTGGGTAGCCATCATATTCAACACGTAAATGTTCAATATCGAAGACTAACTTACCTGAACGATTGGCTTCTTGCGTTGCCATACTGACTTTGCCTTGCTGCGAACGACGAGCTTTAGACTGTTCACGTAAATCTTTTAATGCACGAACACGACCTTCATTACGGGTACGTCGTGCTTTAATGCCTTGACGAATCCAAGCTTCTTCCTCAGCCAGTTTTTTATCAAATAAAGCATTTTGTTTTTCTTCTGCTTCCATTTGTTGGGCTTTTAAGTCGAGATATCTTGAGTAGTTGCCTTCATAACTACGTAAAATACCACGATCTAATTCAACGATACGGGTCGCAATACTGTCGACAAAAGCACGGTCATGCGAAATAAATAACAGCGTGAGATTATTTTGGTCGAGTAAGAATTTTTCTAACCATTCGATACTTTCAACGTCTAGATGGTTGGTCGGTTCATCAAGTAATAAAACATCAGGTTGGGTAAGTAAAGCACGTGCCAACAAAACACGGCGTTTACGACCACCAGATAAATCTGCCAAATCAGCTTCTGGATCTAAGCCCATTTTACTGAGAATAGCATTAACTTTGGTTTCTAAAGCCCAACCATCAAGTAGGTCAAGCTTATGTTGCAAGTTGCCCATGCGGTCACAAGCATCCATATCACCTAATACACAAGCATCACTCGCTTCATGGTATTCTTTGAGGACTTGAGCAGCTTCACCTGCACCCTCAGCGACAATATCCGCAACCTTGCCAGAGTCCATAGGGACATCCTGAGCAAGCATAGAAATGGTGATTCCGTTTTGTAAGGCAATTTCACCTTGATCGGGTAATAAACTTCCCTCAATCAGTTTGAGTAAAGTAGACTTACCTTCACCGTTACGGCCAATCAAACAGACTCGTTCGCCACGTTCTAAATTGAAGTTTGCGCCATCGAGCAGGGCAGGTCCACCAAACGCAAGTTGGACATCCCTTATAGTAATATAGGCCATACGGTTTCCTAAACATCCCACAGTGAGGACTAAAAATGACTAAACATAAAAATCTTGATGATCAGGCGTCATTTTCCGCACCTATCGAAGATTTGCAAGTCCGAATTGCATTTTTAGATGATTTAGTCGAACAATTAAATGATCAAGTTGTGCAACAGAGCTTGGAAATTGCTGATTTAAAAAAACAAATGCAATTACTTTATCAACGTGTAGAGTCCGCTGATTTGTCAGAAGGTATTGCTGCTTTTGATCCAATGACCAATCGTCCACCGCATTACTGAGGAGATAAAATGTAATTTGAGTGTTGCTGGCATGATTTAAACTGCTTATGCATTTACACAATTATCCGTTACGCTGGCAAAGGATTTGCATACCGTCATCATTCATACATAAGGTCAAGATGGATCATGAACTTAAAAAACCTTGAAGCATTTTATTGGGTGGTGACTTTAAAAAGTTTTAATAAAGCAGCGACCAAACTTCAAACTACACAACCCGCAATTTCACAAAAAATTACTGCGATTGAAAATGACCTTGGCTTTAAAGTACTGGATCGTAGTTCTCGTCAAATCAAAGCCACCCATAAGGGAACCACATTATTCAAGTATGCTGAAAAATTTATGCGGCTTGAAACAGATCTGGTTGCCGAGCTTACTGAAAGCCAATATTTAACGGGTACAATTCGTTTAGGTGTCTCTGAAACCATCGTACACACATGGTTAGTGGAATATATGGAGCAAGTCCAAAAAGAGTTTCCTAAAGTTTCTATCGAAATCGTGGTGAGTTTGACTCCTGATCTGCAAGAAGGTGTACGCGTAGGCGATTTGGATATGGCTTTTTTGCTTGGACCGACTTTACCCTTTGAATGTATTGAACGTTCACTGTGTGATTTTGAATTAAGTTTTTTAGCATCCCCTTCCTTTAAAGGAGGCATCGGACAAATGTCATTTCGTACATTGATGTCGCATACTATTTTGACTTATCCAAGAATTACTTATCCTTATAAAGAACTCAAAGCTCGAATGAAAGAACAGGCAATAGATGAGCCACTTTCAATTACCAGTTATTCATTGGCAACCTTATTACGTTTAGCTGAACAAGGTTTAGGGATAGCTGTTGTCCCTAAATTGACTGCACTCAAGGAAATTTTAGATGGTCGCTTAGAGATATTGGATACCCCGATTCAGCTCAAGACTTTTCATTTCACTGCAATTTATACTCAGGGAAATAATACTGCTCTAAAGGAAAAACTAACGGATTTGGCGGTGTTGATCTCCGATAAAGCAATGAAAAAGTTGAATGATAAAATTAAAAATTAAGTAATTATTACTGTTGTACTTTATTTTTGATTCATAATTTGATCTTTTAAAGTTCCAAAATTGTCACATTATTGATAATTAGAACTTATCGGTATCTATAATGAATCATTATGAAAATGATATTTTTAAAATAAAACATATTAAATTCAATATTTTAAAATTTTATTGCTAATCTTTTTGGCTGATTGTTCTGGCTCATTTCCTATGCTTTTATTTCAAATATAGATTTGGTAGGGCACTACCAAAAAAAATCTTCAAGATTTAAAGGATAAAAGAATTTCATATTTTCAGAAAAATTGATGTTCTTTGTTTAACTTGAAATAGCGTTGATTAAGCTCAAATGGATGAGGAACGCATACATGTCTTTATTGAAATCTACTATATTATCTGACCGTCAATGGGCAATTGTTGCATCGATATTTATGATGGCAACTTCTGCAATGGGTCCGGGGTTCCTTACACAAACTGCTGTATTTACAGTGAAATTAGGTGCAGCATTTGGCTTTGCGATCTTGATTTCTATTCTGATTGATTATGTGGTTCAACAAAATATTTGGCGTGTGGTGACCCTGACTCAGATGCGAGCCTCTGATATTGCCAACAAGGCTTTACCTGGCAGCGGTTATTTACTTGCATTTTTGGTCATTCTTGGCGGATTCTTCTTTAGTATCGGAAACATTGCAGGTGCAGCACTTGGCTTAAATGCCTTATTTGGTTTAGATACCAAAGTTGGTGGTGTACTCAGTGGTGCATTGGCTATTCTTATTTTTGCTTCCAGAAAAGCCACACTGGTGATGGACAAAAGTATGATTGTTTTGGGTTTGCTCAAAATTATTCTAATTGTCATTGTCGCCTTTATTGTCATGCCACCCGTGGGACAAGCTGTTCAACAAACTTTTGCGCCTGACCAAATTGATTTTGCGATTATCACCACGATTGTCGGTGGAACCGTCGGAGGCTATATCTGCTATGCCGGTGCACACCGTTTACTCGATAAGGGTGCTGTTGGACCAGAAAATATTGATGAAGTTGCAAAGGCGGCAACCAAAGGGATCGTAGTTGTTGGGATCATGCGCTATGTTTTGTTCTTGGCGTTTTTAGGTGTGGTGGTCAGTGGTGCAACAATTGATCTAGCCAGCCATGATGCCAATCCTGCAGCACAAGCATTTCAATATGCCGCAGGTACTTTTGGGTTTAAACTGTTTGGCTTGATTTTTTGGGCAGCAGGGATCAGTAGTACCATCGGTGCAGCTTATACATCAGTTTCATTTATTTCAGCTTTTAAAAAGAATCTAAATGCTAAACAAACCAACTATATCACCATCAGCTTTATTTCTTTGGCATTACTGTTGTATGTAGTTTTAGGTGCAACACCAGCTGGATTATTGATCTTTGTCGGTGGTTTTAATGGGCTGGTTTTACCGATTGGTTTGACAATTTTTGTCTATGTCGCTGCATGTCGTAAAGACCTCATGGGCAATTATAACTATCCAAAATGGTTATTGATTTTAGGTGTGCTGACCTGCTTACTGACATGGTGGATGGGATATATGTCATTCACAACAGTATTTAATTATCTCACTAAACTGTAATCAATCTAACACTCAATTAAAAAGGAAGTACGCTGATGTTTGTCGATTTAAATAGTGACTTGGGTGAAAGTTTCGGTTCATGGAAAATGGGCAATGATGAGCAAATTTTGCCTGTGGTCAGTAGTGCCAATATTGCTTGTGGTTTTCATGCAGGTGATCCATTAGGGATATTACAAACATTAAAGCAGGCTGTGCGATTAAATGTGTGTATCGGTGCGCATGTTGCTTATCCTGATTTAGTTGGTTTTGGTCGTCGCAATATGGATTTGTCTCAGGATGAGCTGATTGCTGATGTGCTCTACCAAATTTCTGCATTGGATGGACTTGCCAAAGTGGCTGGTTCGGCAGTGAGCTATGTTAAACCACATGGTGCACTTTATAACACGATTGCCAAAGATGCAGTTCAGGCTGAAGCCGTCATTGCAGCGATAAAAATGTATAACCCCAAGTTGGTATTGGTCGCTTTAGCGGGGTCTAATCTGGTCGATCAGGCGCGTCAAGCGGGGCTAACAGTGGTTTCTGAAGCTTTTGCAGATCGTGCTTATAACCGAGATGGTTCATTGGTTTCACGCCGTTTGCAAGGTGCAGTGCTGCATGATGCTGATTTTGTCGCTCAACGCGTGGTGTCTATGCTGAAAAACGGTGGAGTTGAATCCATTGATGGGGTATTTACCCCGATCCAAGCCGATACGATTTGTTTGCATGGTGATACGGCTGGTGCTTTAGAAATGTCTGCTGCGATTAAAGCTGAACTGTTAAAAAATGATATTCAGGTTCGTTCATTTTGTGGATAAAGGAAGATACACATGTTGAAAAATATCAAAGTTGACCCAGCACAATTAAAAGTGACCCAACAAGCAAGACAGCAAATTCGTGCAGGTTTTGATCGACCTACGGCTGGTATGGCACCGGGTATGACCCAAGTGAATATGATTTCTGTACCCAAAGATTGGGCTTATGATTTCTTATTATATGCGCACCGTAATCCTCAAAGTTGTCCTGTTCTCGATGTTCTAGAAGAAGGTGTTTATGCCACAAAATTGGCATTGGATGCAGATATTCGAACCGATTTTCCACGCTATCGAATTTGGAAAGATGGTGAAATGGTCGATGAAGTGACCGATGCAACTGAGATTTACAATGATCATCCAGATTTGGTGACATTTTTAATTGGTTGTAGCTTTTCTTTTGAAACAGCATTGCAAGATGCTGGTATAGAAGTCCGTCATATTCATGATAAAACCAATGTACCCATGTATTTGAGCAACATTAGTTGCGAACCAGCAGGGCGCATTTCAGGAAATATGGTGGTTTCCATGCGACCAATTCCTGCGGATCAAGTTTCAGAAGCTGTGAAAATTACCGCACGTATGCCAAGTGTGCATGGTGCACCTGTGCATATTGGACATCCTGAAAGTTTAGGTATTCAAGATATTAATCAACCTGATTTTGGTGAAGCATCTCGTATTGAACAGGGCGAGATTGCTGTGTTTTGGGCGTGTGGTGTAACACCTCAAGCAGCTGTAATGAACTCAAAAATTCCATTTGCAATTAGTCATGCACCGGGACACATGTTGATTACCGACATTCCAGATCGTGTCTGGATGGGTTAAAAAAGAAAGGATCAGTAAATGCGATTTTTATCAGTAAATTCCGATAGTTTCTTGATTGAACTTGCCAGTTTGCAAGAAACTTTGGCGTTATACAGCAAATTGCAAAATTTACACTTGAAAGGAATCAAAGATTTAATTCCTGCTGCAAAGACGATTTTGGTGTTTTTTGATGAGATCAACACTGACTTCAAAACCTTATCGACTTTAATCGGTAGCTTAAATATAGATTTAGATATTCAGCGACATTGCCAGCAAGTGATTATTCCCATTCGTTATGATGGTGAAGATTTAGCACAAGTGGCAGAGTTACAGGGCTTATCTGTCGCAGATTTGATTCGTAAACATCATCAAAGTACTTGGGATGTCGCATTTATTGGTTTTGCGCCTGGTTTTGCCTATATGAATAGTCCTGACCAGCCGTTTACGGATATTCCGCGTTTAAAAACGCCCCGTAAAAAAATTCCATCAGGCTCTCTAGGTTTAGCAGGTCAATATTCAGGCATTTATCCGAAGGATAGCCCTGGCGGTTGGCAATTGATTGGTACAACAGCTGAAAAAATGTGGGATTTGGAACGCTCGAATCCTGCACTGTTAAGACCCGGAATGACTGTAAATTTTGAAGATGTGACACGTCATCCTATTTCTGTAGATGTACCAAAACAGATCACCTCGGTGCAAGACAATGGTTCAAAATTACCATTATTTAAACTGACTGCATCTGGATTGCAAACTTCGATTCAAGATGAAGGTCGCTTTCAACAGACCAGTATTGGTGTTGGGACAGCAGGTGCGATGGATATTGATTCTATGCACAGTGCCAATCGAATTGTGGGTAATCCAACTGACACACCCGTAATTGAGATTTTAAATGGCGGTTTAAAAGCAAAAATGCAACATTCAGCGGTTATTGCTGTGGCGGGTGCAATTTCAAATATTCATGTGAAATTTGCAGATGGTCAAAACGCTGATTTTGAGTGTTATCAACCCATCGCATTAGATTGTGGTGATGAGTTTCACATACAAACTCCTCGTGCTGGACTACGAAATTATCTTGCAGTTCGTGGTGGTTTCGACATTCAGCCTGTTTTAAATAGCTGTTCTTTTGACAGTTTAGCAATTCTTGGTCCACATCCCTTAAAAGTGGGGGATGTGCTTTACCAAGGTCAAGTTGTCCCATCCAATATCACGATCAATGACGTGGCAAAAGCCAATCTCCCTCAACTTGGCGACACGGTTGAACTGGATATTGTGATGGGACCCCGCACGGATTGGTTCGATCAAGACAGTATTGAGAAACTGTGCAATCAATCCTGGTTAGTCACCAATGAAAGTAACCGTGTTGGTTTGCGCTTGTTGGGTAAACAACCACTCAACCGTAAAGTGACCCATGAGTTGGAAAGTGAAGGTACCTGTATTGGCGCTTTACAAATTCCACCAAATGGTCAGCCGGTCTTGTTTATGAACGATCACCCACTTACTGGTGGTTATCCCGTGATTGCCTCGGTTGCTAAACACCATTGGAATCTGGTGGCGCAAATACCTGCAGATTGCCATGTCAAGTTTAGAAAAATTGCCGAATTTGTAGAGATAGAGAATTGAAATGAACAAGCAAAATTATGCCAATGAAAAACTATTAATCGCCAACCGTAGCGAAATTGCTGTACGTATTATTCAAGCGTGTCGTGATATGGGTATCACATCTATTGCCATGTATGCAGATGATGACATCGGCAGCTTACATGTCGAGCTTGCAGATGAGGCATGGGGTTTAGCGGGAGCAACCGCTAAAGAAACCTATTTAAATATCGATGCCATCATTGATGTTGCTAAGAAATCTAAAGCTACGATGGTGCATCCTGGTTATGGTTTTTTATCAGAACGTGCAGAGTTCGCTCAAGCAGTAATTGATGCTGGTTTAAAATGGGTAGGTCCATCTCCAACTGCGATTCAAAAATTAGGAGATAAAATTGAAGCACGTAAAATCGCAGCTTCAGTCGGCGCACCTCTGGTTCAAGGTACACAAGATCCTTTGAATAATGCAGAAGAAGCATTAGCCTTTGCCAAACAGCATGGTTTGCCTATTGCAATTAAAGCTGCTTTCGGTGGCGGTGGTCGTGGTCTAAAAGTGGTTTGGAAACTTGAAGAAGTGAAAGAGCTCTATGAGTCTGCGGTTCGAGAAGCCAAGGCTGCATTTGGTCGTGGAGAGTGTTTTGTTGAGCAATATTTAGATAATCCTCGTCATGTAGAAGCACAGGTGATCGCTGATCAGCATGGACATGTGGTGGTGTTGGGGACACGAGATTGTTCTCTACAACGCCGTAATCAAAAACTGGTCGAAGAATCTCCTGCGCCATTTATCAGTGATGAGATTTATCAAGAAATCCTTAGTTCTGCAAAAAATATTTGTCAGGCAGCACAATATGTCGGAGCAGGAACAGTTGAATATTTGTTGAGCCAAAATGGTACATTGTCTTTTCTTGAAGTAAATACGCGTTTGCAAGTCGAACATCCTGTGACTGAAGAAACAGCACAGGTAGACTTGGTGGTTGAACAAATCCGAGTTGCATTAGGTGAAGAACTGTCTATTCAAGATACACCAAAGGCACTTGGGCATGCTATTGAGTTCCGGATTAATGCGGAAGATCCAAGTCGTGGCTTTATTCCTGCATTTGGCACATTGAGTCTATTTGAAGCACCTTTTGGTCATGGTGTACGTGTTGATACAGGGGTGCGTACAGGCTCGTTAGTTTCAAGCCACTTTGATTCTTTGATGGCGAAGCTCATTGTGACAGGCTCAACCCGTGAGATCGCAATTGCACGTGCAAAACGTGCACTCAAGCAATTTAAAATCGAAGGTGTTGCATCAGTACTAGATTTTCATCGTGCTGTATTGAATGAACCTGATTTTACTGAAGAATTTAAAGTCCATACTCGGTGGATTGAAAATGACTTTAAGCAGGTATTAAAACCGACGCAGCGAAGTATTCCTCAACATCAGCAAGCGATGACATTGAGCTATATCGAAATTGATGGGAAATTACACCGTTTGGGACTGCCTGCGGGGCTGTTTGCCCAAAATATTATGCCAACGAGTCAACATGTAGATCAAAAAACATCCTTTGAGACTCTACCTGAGCATTTGCTTGCACCCCTTAATGGCGCAATCGTGGCATGGAAAGTTCAAACAGGCGAGCACGTCACTGAAGGGCAAGTAGTGGCGATTATGGAAGCCATGAAAATGGAAGTTCAAGTGCTCGCACACCAAAGTGGTCAAATACAAATATCGGCAAACGTGGGGACAACTTGTCAGGCTGATCATGTGATTGCCAGTATTCAATAGTCTTTAGACATGTGCAATTTAACCTGAGCGTAAAAATTGGAAATTTATAGTTAAATTTCCAATTTTATTTGACCTTTTACTGAAAGCCCGCTGTAATGCACGCCACTGTTTAATTGCAAACTTTTGACCATGCCGGATACAGTTGTTCTTTTTGACCTTGAAAATAATATGCCTACAGCATCAATGCTGGGTAAAATGGTTGAGCATTACGCTACATTATATCTTTTTAATTGTACTGGGCATTTTCATTATTCACTGACTGATCTCACAGCGCTTTCCAGTTGGATCAACAGTGGTCAAGTGGTGATTTTAGACGTTCCTCAAGCGGCTCAAAAAGAATATGAATATGCCGTGATTGCAGGGCAATTATTGGCACTCTTAACACCAGATACACAGATCGAAATTATTTCTGCCACATCCACTTGTACGGTGTTGTTGGATATCATCCGTAATGTACATCTCGATTGCCGTCTTGTTCAAATTGATCCGACTGGTCAATTGCCAAGTCAAAAACGACAGCTTCCAAGTCTTGAAACAATTCAAAATAAACCGTATTTACAAATGGTTAAAAAGTATTGTGATGCTTTAGCAAAGATGACAGGAAAGCCGAATACAATTGAAAAATTACGCAACTCTGTTGCCAATACATTGCAAATTGTGCCAGAAAAAGCACAGCATCTTGTAGGAATGCTGATTAATTTAAGAATTGTGAAATGCCTTGATGAACAAATTTCTTATCGGAAAAAGGTCTTAAAACAGTGGATCAGTCTCGATATAGAAAATTCAACTTCTCATGACCAAGCTGATCAACAGCTGGACAAACAATCGCATATTAAATTACATAAAATTGATCAAATTTTAGAAAGCTTACATGCGCATCCGCAACAGGTTATCCAAGAAATAGATGATCAGGAATCACTTGAAGCGGTACAACAGGTGCTGTTTAAAAACTTTGAGCAGATTGATCCTGTTCAAATTGAAGTGATTCATAAACTGAATGATTTAAAAACATCGAAACCCAAAGATATTTATGCATTGCGCGATCTATTGGAAAAAATGTTCCCTAAATCTGATGTTCGTTTATTGCTTAAAGAGTTGATTGAAAAAGGCTATATTTATTGGAATGGGCATGAAGTGGTCTACAGTCATGAAATGTATTTGAATTAATGCTGTTCAAGTAGATGAGAGAAACACTCCAAGAGATCTCTGATCTACTTTCAGATTTTTTGATTTAAATGCTTTACAAGTTGGCAACACCACCATCTATCAATAGTTCTGTTCCAACAACAAAACGAGACTCATCAGAAGCAAGATAAATAAAGGCGTTGGCAATTTCTGTTGCTGTGGCAAGTCTTTGTAGTGGGACTAAATTTTCAATACTGGTTTTGAGCTGTTCAACTTCAGCAGGGCTGTCTGCGACTTTATTCAGTGCAGGTGTAAATGTCGGTCCAGGAGAAAGCAGATTAAAGCGTATTTTATGATTTAACAGTTCCCTTGAAAGTGTTTTGACCAAGGAGCGTAAGGCGATCTTTGAAGCAGCATACACACTGCTTTTTTCTAATGCGATATGAATGCTGGTTGAACCACATAAAATTACTGAACTGTTTGGATTAATCATGGGAAGAAGGCTTTGAATCAAAAAGAAAGGACCTTTTAGATTGGTATTTAACACCTCATCAAATTGTTCAACGCTCCATTGCCCAAAACGTTGATGGTTCACAACGCCTGCATTGATATAAATCACATCAAAGATAAAGGATAATTGCTGTAATTTTTTGAGAAAATCATGCTGTGAATTTAAGTCAGCATGGTCACATGTAAAACCGAAACTTTGCGATCCTAATTGCTGTTGAACTTGTGCAATTTGATTGATATTCCGTCCAGTAAAGACTACTCGTGCACCTTCTTCAATGGCTCGTTGTGCGGCAGCAAAGCCAATTCCACTGGTTGCACCTGTGATTAAAACAGTCTTGTCTTTTAATCTCATTTTTTCACTATAATGTCATTAAGAAACACGTATATTGTGAAAATTTATGCGCAGATGTAAGAACTTACCAAATGGTAACTAAGTCGCTGTTGGGTTTGAAATAGGCTGAAATCAGCTTTTATAAATTGTAGCTTTATGTAAGGTGAAAAATGACAACTGTGCAATATGAGCAAAACTGTTCAATTATGCGATTCGTTGCGATATTTTCAGGCAAATGGGTCTTGCCGATTGTTTATCATCTTATACAAGCTCAACATCCTGTGCGATTTAATCAATTACAAAAGGCTTTAGCACCGATTCCTCAAAAGGAACTTTCAAAACAGTTAAAGCTTTTAGAAGAATGCCAACTGATCTCCAAACAGATTTATCCAGAAGTACCTCCACGTGTAGAATATCAAATTACTGCATTGGGAAAATCTTTGGAAAGTTCGATTCGCTCATTGGGTGATTGGATGACGTTTTACGAAAAAAATAGAGATGAAAAATAAGACATTAAGCTGACTTTAAAATTACAGATTCGTTGTAATTTTAATTTTAAACTTGCGTTTTATATTCAGCTTATGCAACTCTAATATAGGAATTTAAAGGTGAACTATGGAACACACTGGTCTTTGGGTTGCGCTCGTAATCGTTGTTTTTGTACTGGGCTCAATTTTTGGCTTACGCGTAAGCCCAAGAGAAAAGGCATTAGGTTTAATGCGTGAAAAAGCCCGAAAGATGGGTTTGCATCCGCGTTTGGTGGCTGCGCCAGAATGGACTAAAATCCCAATGGCAACAGAATCTCGTGCAAGTATGGTGGCTTATTATAGTGTGCTGATTCCTGATGCACGTTTAGCGCTGATGCGTGCATGTGTCGAAGATGAAAAGCTTCACGTGATTCAAGGTGATGCGAAATTTAAAGATTTTCCCATTGCATTAAAGGGGATTTATGCTATTGATATGCAGGCAAATTGTGTAGGGCTATATTGGGATGAAGAATCTGACCTAAGAGCAACACAACTTGATGATATGAAAGCATATTTACTCAAATTGGCTGAAATTTAACTTAATAATAGGAACAGTGGTTTATTATGGCGAACGCTCCTCGGTCCACATCCAAAAGCACTACAGCAAAATCTCCTGATGCTGGAAAAAAGCGTGCATTAGTGATTGTGGAGTCGCCTGCAAAAGCGAAAACGATTAATAAATATTTAGGCTCAAATTACATTGTAAAGTCATCCGTAGGTCATGTCCGTGATTTACCTACAGGCGGCTCAAGTAAAACAGCAGAAAAAAAGCCAGCAACACGCACCAAGTTGACGGAAGATCAGAAGGCTGAAAAGGCACAATCCGCACTCGTCAATCGTATGGGTGTTGATCCAGAACATGGTTGGAAAGCTAAGTATGAAGTGCTTCCCGGCAAAGAGAATGTTGTTGCCGAACTCAAAAAGCTTGCCAAAGATGCAGATGAAATCTATCTCGCAACGGATTTGGATAGAGAAGGGGAAGCAATTGCTTGGCATTTGAGAGAAGTCATTGGTGGGGATGATAGCCGTTACCATCGTGTGGTTTTCAATGAAATTACCAAAAATGCCATCCAAGAAGCATTTAAACAGCCGACACGTCTAGATTTAAATCGAGTCAATGCGCAACAAGCTCGTCGTTTTCTAGACCGAGTTGTTGGCTTTATGGTTTCACCATTGTTATGGGAAAAAATTGCACGTGGTCTATCTGCGGGTCGCGTGCAATCTGTAGCTGTGAAATTGGTGGTGGAACGTGAACGTGAAATTCGTGCCTTTATTCCTGAAGAATATTGGCAAGTTTTTGCAGACACTAAATCTCAAAAAGATGAGATTCGCCTAGAAGTAGTGAAGCAAGCTGGTAAGACATTAAAATTACAGAATAAAGCGCAAACTGATGCTTTGTTGAAAATTTTAAAAGATGCTGAATATAAAGTTGCCACTCGTGAAGATAAACCGACTAAGGTTAATCCAAGTGCGCCATATATCACTTCAACGCTACAACAAGCGGCAAGTACACGCTTAGGTTTCTCAGTAAAGAAAACCATGATGCTTGCACAACGTTTATATGAAGCTGGTTTTATTACCTATATGCGTACTGACTCAACATTTTTAAGTGATGATGCAGTCAGTATGGTGCGTCAGCACATTGAAACAGAGTTTGGTTCGAAATATTTACCTGCAAAAGCCAATCGCTATGGCAACAAGGCAAATGCACAAGAAGCCCATGAAGCAATTCGTCCTTCAAACGTTGGATTAAAAGGCGATAGCTTGGCTGGCGTTGAGCGTGATGCACAACGTTTATATGATTTAATTTGGCGTCAATTTGTGGCATGTCAAATGACACCTGCAGAGTATTTATCTTCAACAATTTTAGTGGATGCCAATGGCGTAGAGCTCAAAGCCAAAGGTCGTACTCTAGTTTTTGATGGTTTTACCAAAGTTCGTGGTCAAAACAAATCTGATGATGATGTTCTATTACCAGCCGTAAAAGTGGGTGAAATTTTAAAACTTGAGAAACTTGATCCTTCTCAACATTTCACTAAACCACCTGCACGTTTTACTGAAGCATCATTGGTCAAAGAATTGGAAAAACGGGGTATCGGGCGACCATCGACATATGCTGCGATTATTTCGACGATTCAAGATCGAGGCTATGTCAAGTTAGACAACCGCCGTCTTTTCGCTGAGAAGATGGGGGAAATTGTCACAGACCGTTTGGATGAGAACTTTAACAATCTAATGAATTACGCTTTTACAGCGGATTTAGAAGGTCAGTTGGATAAAGTTGCAGATGGCGAACGTAATTGGAAAGAGCTTCTTGATAGTTTCTATGGCGATTTTAAAAAGCGTTTAACCACAGCTCAAGGTGAGAATGGCATGCGCCGTAACTTACCTGTAGAAGTTGAGGCGGTACACTGTAAAGAATGCGAACGTCCAATGCAGATTCGTACAGGGACGACAGGTGTCTTTCTGGGTTGTTCAGGTTACAACTTACCTCCAAAAGAACGTTGTAAGGGCACGTTGAATCTTACGCCTGTCGAATCACTGGCAGCACTTTCCGATGATGATGGTGCTGAAACTGCCGATTTGATGTCGAAAAAACGCTGTCCAATTTGTGGTACTGCAATGGACAGCTATGTCATTGATGGTGGTCGAAAACTGCATATCTGTGGAAACAATCCAGACTGTGATGGTTATGAACTTGAAGAAGGTGAGTTCAAAATCAAGGGCTATGATGGTCCAACCATTCCTTGTGACAAGTGTGATGGTGAAATGCAGTTAAAAAATGGTCGGTTTGGTCCTTATTTTGCCTGTATGAGCTGTGATAATACCCGTAAAGTGTTGAAGAATGGTCAACCTGCGCCACCACGTGTAGATCCAATCAAAATGGAACATTTACGTTCAACCAAACATGATGACTTCTTTGTTCTTCGTGATGGTGCTGCGGGTCTATTCTTGGCTGCAAGTAAGTTCCCGAAAGTACGTGAAACACGTGCACCTAAGGTTGCTGAATTGCGTTCTGTTGCAGATCAACTCGATCCAAAATATCAATTTATTTTGCAAGCACCCGATCAAGACCCAGATGGAAATCCGACATTGGTGAAATTCAGTCGTAAGAATCAAGCACAGTATATTGGTTCGGAAACACCAGAAGGTAAACAAACCAAGTGGTCCTTGGTTTACCAAGATGGAAAATGGGTTGAAGCCTAAGTTTTAATTACTCATAAAAATGCTCACAAAAGTGGGCATTTTTTATATCAATTATTATGGGAAGCGGTATGATAAATGAATGAATAAAAAACTAAAAATTGGGGATATTGTGGAAAATACTAAAAAATTTGCGGTTTTAATTGATGCTGATAATTCATCTGTGAACTCAATTTCGTCGGTATTGGAGGAAGTGGCAAAATACGGGATTGCTAGTGTAAAGCGTGTTTATGGAGATTGGAGCAGTGATTCTCTAAAAAAATGGAGAGAAGTCTTATTGCCGCATGCGATTACACCTGTACAGCAATTTGCATATACCAGCGGTAAAGATGCTACAGATATGATTTTGATCATCGATGCGATGGATTTATTATATGGTGGTGCATTGGATGGTTTTTGTATTGTGTCTAGTGATAGTGATTTTACCCCTTTGGCTTCAAGAATAAGGGAAAGTGGTTTAGTTGTTTATGGTTTTGGGCGTAAGAAAACACCTGAGCCATTTAAAAAAGCCTGTGATAAATTTATTTCGATTGAAAACTTGATTGCTGAAGAGAAAGAAGAAGAAAAACAAAGTACTGAAACTAAAAATAATGAAGATACCAAAAAACCTTCTCCAATCGATAAAGAAGAAACGAAAACACCCATTGATAAAGCCACTTTAAATTTGATTTATAAGGCGGTAAAAGACAACTCAGATGACAACGGTTGGGCATATCTAGGTTCTATTGGTACCTATTTAAGTACAGTAAAGCCAGATTTTGATACTCGTGATTATGGTTATACAAAGTTATCAGGACTGATAAAAGCTGTGGAAGTCTTTGAAACTAAAATAGAGGGGAGTCAAATGTTTCTTAAAAAGCGTAAAAAACAGAGCTAAATTCAATGTGGAAAAAACTTCGAATTGCAATTTTATTGGGTATTCTACTTGTTGTGGGAATGAATGCTTGGCGAGATATGAATCAAGACTGGACAAAACCGATTGTGGTTTTACTCCATCCAATCAATGCAGATGGACAAGTCTCTACATCCCATTATATACAGCAAATTTCTGTCGATGATTTACAAGTGATGACGCATTATTTGGCACAGCAATCTCAACTTTTTCGTGGTCAAGCAGTCTCTTTTCATTTTCAGCTTGGGCGTGAATTAAATACTCTACCGCCAAAGTTTCCTGAATCTTCAAATATATTGAATACGATATTATGGAGTTTAAAGTTCAGATTCTATGCTTGGAATCAACATCAAGGAGCAGATGGAACGCCATCTGTGACCTTGTATTTGAATTATTATGATCCAAACTTACAGAAAGTTTTAAAGCACTCAACTGCCTTAGAACGTGGGCGTATTGGCTCAGTCAACTTATTTGCCTCACCAAAGCAAAGTGCAAGTAATCAAGTTGTCTTAGTACATGAGTTATTACATACCTTTGGTGCTCAAGATAAATATGATTTATCGACAGGGCAGCCTCTTTATCCAACAGGTTATGCAAATCCTGAGCAACAACCACTTTACCCGCAACAGCATGCAGAAATTATGGGCGGTTATATTCCACTTTCCCAAAGCAAAAGTAAAACCCCTGAACATTTGGAAGATACCATGATCAGTCGCTTAACTGCACAAGAGATGGGGTGGGTAAAATAGTATCTAGGGAAAGCTGTTATTTTGTTGATTTCGTATAAAGGCAATATTTTATATGCTTTAGATGCAGATTTTATACAGACAAGATGCTGAATTAGATCAACAATCAAATCAATGAATAACAAACAAGAGAAGAATATGCGTACAGTCGGAAATGATTTAGTTCGTCACCAACTCCATGAAAACCGCAAATGGTATCTTTTACTTGGGGCATTGTTGGTCATCTTTGGATTGGTCTTATTGGCTTCATTGGGTATGGCAACACTTACAGTTGTCGTACTGTTTGGTGCGTTGATGATGATTGGTGGGGTTTTGCATCTTATCGCAGCATTTAAAATTTTTGATGGCGGGTTCCGCTGGCTTTGGGCATTGTTTGGTGTGCTGTATCTGATTGCTGGATATTATGCATTTAAGTCACCCGTGACTACCGCAGTGGTGCTTACCAATCTTCTGGCAATTGCTTTATTGATTGGTGGTTTTATTCGTATTTTTAATGCTTTTATGCTCAAGCCAATGTCTGGATGGGGATGGACATTATTTTCAGGTTTATTAACTTTGGCAACAGGGGCAATTATTCTGGCTTCACCAGATGCTCCTTTTTGGATACTTGGATTATTCTTAGGTGTAGATATTTTATTTCAAGGAGTGAATTACCTGACTTTTGCCGCAGCAATTAAGCATATTCCTCCTGCAAGTCACTAATTTAATCTTTGCTTCTAAAATAGACCAATAATAAAAAACGCCTGATGTATTACATCGGGCGTTTTTTATTTTGCCGTTTCAGTTGATGAAATTTGATCTTTTCAGGTACTTAATTTAAAAAACGAATGTTTACAACTTATTCAGGCGCAACACGATATTGACTAGAAATAGCAATGCGATTCCATGTATTAATCACAATGCCAATCCATTCAATTGCAGTAATTTCAGCACTGGATAAATGTTGCGCTGCCTGCTCATAAGCTTGATCAGGAAAATGATGCTGGGTAAGCAATGTGATTTCTTCAATTAAAATTAACGCTGCACGTTCTTTTTGATTAAAGTATTCGCTTTCACGCCAAGCACTGATCAGGGAGATACGATCAGTCGTCTCACCTGCTTTAACTGCATCTTGGGTATGCATGCGCACACAAAAAGCACATTGGTTGATTTGAGAAGCGCGTAATTTCAATAAATGTGAAAAACCTATATCTAGCCCAGCTTGTTGAACTTTTTGCATAGATAAGTTTTCAAGTTCGATGACCGTTTTATAGAGTTCAGGGGCAGTTTTACCGAGATTTATACGTTGCATAATGATTATTTCTTGAGTGTTAATTTTTTCACTTCACAGTTTATTCGCTATAAAAAAATCGTTATGTTATTTTTTGAATATCACCAAAATAAATTTTCTCATGACTAAAGTTTTTGTTCTTGCTCCAGACTCATTTAAAGAAAGTATGACGGCTGAACAAGCCTGTTTTGCAATGCAACGCGGCATTGAAAAAGTCATTGCTAATGCGCAATTTATTCATGTACCTATGGCTGACGGTGGTGAGGGAACCGTTGATGCTTTAGTCGCTGCTCGGGATGGTCGTAAAGTACATTTTGAAGTCACAGGTCCTTTGATCGGTCAAAATGTTCAAAGCTATTTAGGTTTAATTGATGATGGCAAAACAGCCGTTATTGAAATGGCGATGGTGAATGGTATTCACTTGATCGAAAAATCCCAACGTAATCCTTTAGTGACAACAACTATGGGTACAGGTGAAATGATCAAAGCAGCATTAGGGTTGGGTGTGTCTAAAATCATTATCGGTTTAGGGGGCAGTGTTACCAACGATGCAGGTGCAGGAATGGCACAAGCATTGGGAGCAAAATTTTTAGATAAAAATATGCACATTGTGAATGTTGGTGGTGGGCAACTGGAGCAAATTGAGAGCATTGATATTTCGCAATTGGACCATCGTTTAAAGCAGACCGAGATTATCATTGCCAGTGATGTGACTAATCCTTTGTGTGGAGCGTCTGGCGCTTCTTATGTGTTTGCCCCACAAAAAGGAGCAACACCAAAGATGGTTGAAAAACTTGATCAAAATTTAAAATATTTTGCGGAGTTGGTAAAACATCAATTAAATGTCGATGTTGCCGATGTACAGGGGGCGGGTGCAGCAGGTGGTTTAGGTTTTGGTCTGATGGTATTTACAGGTGCGAAAATACGTTCAGGCGTTGAGCTTGTGATTGAAGAAACTCAACTTGCTGAAAAAGTTGCGAAAGCTGATTATGTTTTGACTGGAGAAGGTGGTATGGATTTTCAGACCAAGTTCGGTAAAACCCCTTTTGGAGTGGCGCAAGTTGCTAAGAAGTTGAATAAACCAGTGATTGCTTTTGCTGGGTACGTGGGGCAAGGAATTGAGGAGTTATACACTGAAGGTTTTACTGCAATTTTCGGAATTGTTGATGGTGCTTGTGAGTTACAAACAGCGTTGAAGCAAGGTGAGCAAAATTTACAGCGTTGTTGTGAAAATGTGGCTCGCTTAATCAATCTATAGTGTTTCTAGATCGAGTAAATTTTGATTGTTTTTTATAGAGGTTGAATCTTTTATCTTCAATATTTCTCGATCTTCGATCCAGAGTAAAGCGTCAATTCACGACTTGATCATGAGCTTAAACTACATAATTTCATGATAGCTCTGCTAAACTAACGACCATCCATAAAGTGATGAGTGAAAATGAGTTTAGCCAACCTGATTGATGAATTAAACCCTCAACAAAAACAAGCTGCTACGACTAAAAACAAGCATAGTCTAGTGCTTGCAGGGGCAGGTTGTGGCAAAACAAAAACCATTGTCGCTCGTGCTGCATATCTCATAGATCAAGGTATTCCTGCGAATCAAATTCAGATTTTGACCTTTACTCGTCGTTCTGCCAGTGAAATTGTAGCAAGAGTAGAGTTGGCATTGGGTGATCAGGCGAGAGGATTACGAGCTTCGACATTCCACACCTTTTGCATGTATCTACTGCGCCGTGCACCGAAAGCATTTGGTCTGGACCAGTTTTCAATCATTGATCGTGATGATCAATTGATGTTATTTCGTTTGATTCGGGGCAAGGATGATAAAAAGAACCCGAATGCGTTACCCAAGCCACAACAACTTTGTGATTTATATTCTTTTGCTCGCAATACTCGTCAAAAACTCAGCTTAGCTTTAGAAAAACAGTTGCCTGAGTTTTTAGAATATAAAGATCAAATTGCTGAAATTATGAAAGAGTACGAAAGCCGTAAACGCACTCGTAGCTTTCTCGATTACGATGATATTCTGGCTGTTGTTGCATCGGCTTTGGCGCAATCGGAGGGATTGGTTGAGTATGTGGCAAGCCTATGTCAATACATGCTGGTTGATGAAATGCAGGATACCAATCCTTTGCAATGGGCGATTTTAGAACCGTTGAAAGAAAAAACCTCATTGTTTTGTGTCGGTGATGATGCACAATCTATTTATGGTTTTCGTGGTGCAGATTTTGAAAACATTCATCATTTCAAAGATCGAGTACCAGACGCAGAGATTTTCAAATTAGAAAAAAATTATCGATCTACGCAAGAGATTTTAGACCTCTCCAATTGGCTATTGGAGCAAAGCCCGATTCATTATGATAAAAAACTAGAAGCTTACCGCGGCGATGGTCTTAAACCACGTATGCATGTTTTCCCAAACGAGTTTGATGAAGCAAAGTGGATTGCAATCGACATTAAAGAACGTCATTTGTTGGAAGGCTCGGCATGGAATGATCATATGGTCTTGGTGCGTTCAGCTTTTGCTGCCAGACATATCGAAGCTGCATTTATTCAAGCCAATGTTCCATACCGGTTTATTGGTGGGATGAAATTACTTGAAACGGCACATGTCAAAGACTTGTTGAGTTTATTGCGTGTGATTGCCAATCCGCTTGATGATATTGCTTGGATGCGTTTCTTAACCCTTTGGAATGGTGTTGGTGATGTCGGTGCAAGTAAGCTTGCTCAACAGCTGTTACTTGATCCTGATATTGAAAAAATTACGGAGAAACTTGAGAAATTTGGGCGTATTCCAGATCATACCTTGTTGATCATGAAGCAAATGAGTGTGTTGAAAACTGAAGTTGAAGCTTGTGTTCGGCTTGGTGTTGAAGCAATTCTCAATCAGTTAGAAGAGAATTATGCTAAGAAGGATTGGCATAAACGCGTGGGTGATTTTGATCTGGTTAAACAGCTTGCCTCAAAACATAGCCAATTAAGTGAGTTTTTAGAAGAGTATGTGCTTGACCCTGTTTCAATTAGTGAGATCGAACGTCAGTCGCAAGATGATGTGGTAACACTGATTACGATTCATTCGGCAAAGGGAACTGAACAAAAAGTGTGTTATGTTGCCAATGTATCCGCAGGACAATATCCGCATGCACGCGCACAAGGTAATTTTGATGAAGTTGAGGAAGAACGCAGAGTTCTTTATGTGGCACTCACCCGTGCACAGAACGAATTGATTTTAACCAAGCAAAATTTAAACTTTTGGGCGCATCGTCAGACGGATGAACAAGGCAGAGAAATTGAAAGTTATTTCTTCAATGATTTAACTCGAAATTTATGTACAACAGAAACTCATTACAGACAACGAGAACAAACGGTTAAAAGTGCTTTAATCGAGCGGCAAGCGATTAATTTAGATTTTGGCATTGATCTGGATTAAACTATAGCAATCGTTTTTCATTCAAAAAGTAGGTAGGCGAGTGCTTTTTGATGTTTTTTGCCTCGTTTATATTTAAGGTTGTAAGATGAAAATTTTAGTTCGCAGTTTAGAACGCACTGTAACAGAAGCTGAATTATTAGAGTTGTTCCAACAATTTGGCACAGTGAAGTCTTGTACATTGGTGCTGGATGCAACCACAGGCAAATCAAAAGGTTTTGCTTTTGTTGAAATGCCACATGGCAGAGAAGCTGTAAAAGCGATCAAGGGTTTGAATACTTTGCGTTTACATGGTCATGGGATTCGTGTCAAAGCTGCTGAAGAAAAACCAGAAGCTTAAATCAAAAGAGGGAGCAGGGAGTGCTCCTTTTTATTGCAAATACGATTTATAAAAAAATATTATAAGATAATAATTTAAATATGTTTTATTGCTGGATTTTTTCTATTCATTTTATTGACATTCGACATGGATAAAATTTATTGTGATTTTTGTGAAATAAAGATTAAGCTAAGTAAAGTATGTTGACACTTCACAGATACCTGCGACAGTGGACATTTTTTCATGCCTTGTTTATGTTGTTTTAATTGATAACACAGTGCATGTTTGAAATATCAACAGGTGTTATATAGTAAATGCCAAAATCTTAGGGAACATCCATGTCACGTGTAGCTCGCTTTCATGCAGACCGTACCAATCAAAAACTTTATTTTGCTCGTCTTTCATGTATGCAGGCAGAACAGACAGAAAATGTTCAGCAAGCCCAAGCTCAGCGTGAAGCAGCCGTATTTCATTTACATGGCGCAGTTCTGGCATTTTTACAGGAACTGGTTCGTTATTATCGCTTAAATGATTTGTCTCCTACGTTGAAGTCGATAGAAGAGAACATGGCAGCAAAAGGGCAAGTATCACCTGAAGTTTTGGTGATGCAAAAATTGGCAAAAGAAGGATTTATTGCTGAGCTTAAAAGAGCATATCGACTTTGCCAATATGCACCTGAACCGAGTGCGCCAGAACCTGAAGATGAGACATCTTCTAATTTAATTATTAAAGTGACACAAACACCACAAGCATGGTTGCCAGATACCAGAATTTTAAGAGAATGGCATCGTGATTTATCACAACTTATTGATGGTTTTCGTAATGAAATGGTTGAATTCTGATCTTTTTGATCAGATTCACTTGAAATTTTGTTTTAAATGACTATATAAAATATCTACAAGATGCAAAGTGCATTCAGTGCTTTGCCCCATGTTGAGCATGGAGGATTTATGTCTATCGAACAGTTAAAAGAGTTATTTGGGAATCAAGAAGCTATTTTGGAGTTAGTACAACTCGAAGGTGGTGAATTGGCATTGCGTAATGCAGGATCTGAAAAGGATCCATTGGTCACGATCCAATTTAATGAAGAAGTGAAAGCGTTATTGGGTGATCAAACACCAGCAATAGCTCAACAAATGATTCAAGCTGCATTATTCGCTTTACTTGAAAAGCAGGCGGATGAATGGCATGCGGAAGTTGTTGATGTGCAGCCGAAATATATGAGCTAGTACAGCTAAGGTTTGGTTTTCTAAAATAAATAAAAAACGCACTTTAAAGTGCGTTTTCTTTGTCACTTGTTTTAAATGAGCTGAAAGCTCAATTCAAATTCAATGCGTTGGTTCATGATGGTGTGCAATTTGAATTTGATTCAAAATATGATTGCTCATATTTTTCGCCATTTCCTCTTTTGCATAATAGACTTCACCAACATTGTCTTTGCGAATAACTTCTGCCTCTTCTTTATTTTCAGCACAAACCAAAACTTGAATTTCTGGATTCAGTAATTTTGCTGTGTCGACAATTTTATGAATATCGACAATATCCATCGGTGAAATAACCAATAGTCTTGCATGTTGAATATGCGCTTGAATAAGGACACTGGGTTCAGTGGCACGACCTGAAACCGCAGCAATACCTTTTTCACGTAAGTTTTCTACGATTTCACGATTTTCTTCTGCGATCACGACTTTAATACCATCTTCCATAAGTGTTTTGGTGATACGACGACCGACTTCACCATGACCGACAATCACCACTTGGTCACGCAAGTAAGCTTGATCGACTTCATCAGGAAGCATTGCCAAAGGATCACCACTACGTTCAAGCAAGCGTGCTAAATGTGAGCGTTCACGAATCCAGTTCTGTACAGGCTCAATGGCAGAGAACAGGAATGAGTTTAGGGTAATCGAGAATAATGCACCTGCCAAAATCAAGTTTTGTGCTTCAGGGCTGAGTAAACCAAGTGAGAGACCCAATGTCGCAAGAATAAATGAGAACTCACCAATTTGTGCCAAACTTGCACCAACAGTCAATGCAGTATTGATCGGGTAGCGGAAGAATAAAACCAACGCCATTGCTGCGAGTGTTTTACCAATCATGATGATGGCAATCACGGCTAAAATATGTAAAGGTTGTTCAATAATAATGCGCGGATCAAACAACATTCCCACAGAAACGAAGAAGAGGATTGAGAAAATTTCTCTTAATGGTAAGGTTTCTTCTTCTGCACGATGACTAAAATCAGACTCTTTTACCACCATCCCCGCAAAGAATGCGCCTAATGCCATAGAGACGCCAAAGATCGCGTAAGAGCCATAAGCAATTGAAACTGCTGCTGCAACCACTGTTAAGGTAAAAAGCTCTCTAGAACCCAAACGAGCGACATATTGCATGATCATTGGAACAAGTCGTTTCCCAATAATGAGCATAAAGGCAATAAAGCCAGTGACTTTGAGTAGCGTGATGCCTAAGGTCATCCAAATGTTTTGATCTGACTCATGCCCTGCGATGGGATGTCCTCCCAAAAGTACTGCGGTTGCAGGAAGCAGAACCAAAACCAGTACCATGACCAGATCTTCGACCAATAACCAGCCAACTGCAATTTTACCATTGATCGAATCGAGTAAACCTTTATCACCCAAAGCCTTCAATAAAACCACGGTACTAGCACAAGATAAACTTAAACCAAAGACCAGTGCAGATCCAAAACTCCATCCCCAAAACATGGAAACAGCTATTCCCAACAAGGTTGCAACTGCGATTTGTAAAATTGCACCAGGTAAAGCAATTCTTCGAACTTGCATTAAATCATTGAGGGAAAAATGCATGCCTACACCAAACATCAAAAACATCACGCCTAATTCAGCAAGCTGATTGGCAAGTGTGATGTCTGCGACTACACCGGGTGTATTAGGACTAATAATAATCCCTGCAATAAGATAACCAATCAAAGGAGGAAGGCGTAAACGTGCAGCGATATAGCCAAAAATGAGGGCTATACCAAAGCCAACTGCAAGCAAAATAATCAGATCTACGTCATGAGGCACTAAATACTCCTTAATTTTTAGGAGAAATCATTCAAAAAATCATTTCTAAAAGGGTATGGCTCTAGTTGAAACCATATAAAATGCACGAATAGTGCCAAATTTGATGAAGATTTTAACAAGTTGAAGAAAAAAAAGGCAAAAAAAACGACCCAAATGGATCGTATTTTTTAAGAAAACTAAAATTATTTAATTTTAGCTTCTTTGAAGATAACGTGTTGACGGATTTTTGGATCAAATTTTTTGATTTCCATTTTTTCCGGCATAGTACGTTTGTTCTTAGTAGTGGTATAGAAATAACCTGTACCAGCAGTAGAAACTAGGCGAATTTTATCACGCATGGTTCAGACTCCTTAGATCTTTTGACCTTGAGCACGTAGGTCAGCAACAACCTTTTCAATGCCCAATTTGTCGATAATACGCATACCTTTAGTGGTTAAACGAAGACGTACAAAACGTTTTTCGCTTTCTAACCAGAAACGGTGGTGATGCAGGTTCGGCTCGAACCGGCGTTTAGTTTTGTTGTTGGCGTGTGAGACGTTGTTACCAACGACTGGACGCTTGCCGGTAACTTGGCAAACCTTAGACATGGTGTAACTCCATTGATTTAGCCAACAGCAAATCTGTATGGCCAGTCAAAATAAAACGGATTGAATTCATTCAAGGGGCGTTTTATACCAAAATTCCGCTTAAAAGACAAGCGGAATTCGTCAAAACGCAATCTGATCTATTGTGATAGATCATGCCTTGATCAGTTAGCGTAAGAAAGTTTTCTCTAAAATTTTATTTAGGGGTTTATCGTAAGGCGCTAAGATGAATTTTAAGCTGAATAGCTTAGGAATAGACATCACTGAACGCTCATGTGATAAACCAAAGAAACCTTCTGGGCCATGATATTTGCCCATACCCGAAGCACCTACGCCACCAAATGGTAGATCGTCTTGTGCAACATGGGTTAGAACGGCATTTTGACCGAAATGTCCTGAGTGAGTACGTTGGGAAACATATTCAGCACGAGCATTGTCAAAGTCGAAATAGTATAAAGCAAGTGGACGAGGTCTGCCATTAATAAAGTCAATCACATCGTCGATTTGATCATATTCCATGATTGGAAGGACTGGACCAAAAATTTCATTCTTCATAATGTCCATAGTCGGTAAGACACCTGTTAAGAATGTTGGGGCAATTTTTCGTACAGCGGTTAAATCCTCATGATTAGGATTAATCTCAGTGAATTGAGCACCTTGTTGACGCGCATCTTCTAAATACCCTTGGATACGATTGTATTGTTTATCATTAATGATGCTGGTGTAATCCTGATTGTCTCGCAAGGTTGGGTACATTGCTGTAGCGATTTCTTTAAATGAATCAATGAACTCAGCAGTTTTACCTTTAGGCAGGAACATATAGTCAGGTGCAACACAGGTTTGACCTGCATTCCAAAGCTTACCAAATGCAATTCGTTCAGCCACCAATTTTAAGTCGCTAGACGGATGTACAATCACTGGTGATTTACCACCCAGTTCAAGAATAACAGGCACAAGATTCTCTGCCGCTGCACTCATCACTGTTTTACCAACATTGGTAGAACCAGTAAAAATGATTTTATCGAAGGCTAAATGCGAAAAAGCATCAGAAATTTGTCCACCACCATTCACGACTGCAACCAACTCTTGTGGGAATGCTTCTGATAATGCATTTTCAAGCACATAACCAAATTGAGAAGATGAACTGGAAATCTTTAACATGGCATGATTACCAGCAGCCAAGGCGCAAATCAGCGGTCCAACTGACAGTAACAATGGGTAATTCCAAGGTGCGATAATTCCAATTACACCTAGAGGTTGATATTGCACCCAGGCTTTGCCTGGTTGGTGTAACATAGAGACATGGCGCTTAGATGGTTTCATCCATGCTGTTAAATGCTTGCTATAATATTTAATTTGCTCTAAACAGGTAAGTAGTTCACCGATTTTAGTTTCGCTGATTGAACGATTGCCGTAGTCTTGATTGATTGCATCTGCAAATTGATCTTGATATTTTACCAAAACTTTTTTCAAGCGAGCTAAACGTTCAATACGCTCTTTAGCTGTAGGAACAGGATAACGCTGATAAGCAGCTTTCTGTTGTTCAAGCAGATCGTGCATATGTTGAACTTCAGGTGAATAGGAAGTCATTGAATTTGTTTTTGTATGACTGTTCATGACAAACACCATTTACGAATAGGTTAATATAATATATTTTTTAGAGTAAATACTCTAAATAGTCAAGTCACTTTATGTTAGCTTGTGCTAACGGTTAAAAATGGTAATAGGATGTCAAGCTCCAAAACTTTGAAAACGAAAGATCGAATTTTGCAGATTAGTCTGCAACTTTTTAATGAACGCGGAGAGCGTGCAGTTACGACAAATCATATTGCTGCTGAGCTTGGGATTAGTCCTGGAAATTTGTATTATCATTTTCGAAACAAGCAAGAAATCATTAAAGAGTTGATGGAGCAATATCAAAAAGAAACATTAGATATGCTTTCATTACCCGATGACCGTAAAGTCAATGCAAATGATAAGATTCGTTATTTTCAAGTTTTGAGTAGCCAACTTTGGGAATATCGTTTCTTACATCGTGATGTTTATCACTTAATAGAAAATAATGATGATTTTAGAAAAATATATCCTCGTTTCGCTGGAAAAGTGATGCAGCAGGGACAAAAAATTTATCATGCCTTTGTTCAAGCGGGCTTGATGCAGATGACAGCTTCTGAAATTGAAGCGTTGATTATCAATATTTGGATTGTACTGACCAACTGGACAAACTTCCTTTATATGTCTGGGCATTTGAGTGATTCCAATCATTTGGATGAAAAATGGATTTGGCAGGCGTTACGTCAAATGGTGTTTTTGGAAGGTCCGTATTTGCGTGGTGAAAGCCGTGAAACCTATGAGCGCTTGTTGGAAAGTTTTGGTTCTTCAGAATTATTTGCAAGTTTATCGGCAGTAAAACACGATTGATGCCGAATCAAGATTGAAAGCTGCTAAAAAAGCGTTAGAATACTCGGCTGTTTTAAACTAATTTATAAGTGATATCCTTCAACATGAACATGACTACTGCCAACACAGCACGTCTACTGATTACTTGTGAAGACAAGCCAGGAATCGTGCAAGCTGTATCGAGCTTTTTGTATCATCAGGGCGCAAATATTACCGCGCTTGATCAATACGCAACTGAAGCTCAGGGCGGACGTTATTTCATGCGTGTTGAATTTGAACTTGACCATTTGCAATCTCGTCGTGAAAGTCTGATCCAAACTTTTGCAAGTAATGTTGCTGAACGCTATAGCATGCATTGGCGTTTAAGCTTGGTGAGCGATATTAAAAAAGTAGGTATCTTGGTCTCTAAAGTCGACCATGCTTTACTTGAGTTACTTTGGCGTCATTCACGTGGCGGTTTACATTGTGAAATCACACAAGTGGTTTCAAATCATGAAGATTTGCGTGAGTCAGTAGAGAACTTTGGTATTCCTTTCCATGTGGTTCCAGTCAATAAAGAAAATAAGCGTGAAGCGTATGCGCAAATTGATGAACTCATGCAAGGCAATGACTTGCTGGTGCTTGCACGCTATATGCAGATTCTTGATGAAGAGTTTGTACAAAAATGGGAAATGAAGGTGATTAATATTCATCATTCATTCTTACCTGCATTTGTCGGCGCTAATCCTTATAAACAAGCCTATGAAAAGGGTGTGAAGTTGATTGGTGCAACAGCCCATTATGTCACAGCTGATTTGGACCAAGGACCAATTATTGAGCAAGATGTAGAACGTGTAAATCACGATTTTACTGTTGAGCAATTACGTGAATTAGGTCAGGATGTTGAGCGTAATGTTTTGGCAAGAGCAGTCAAATGGCATCTTGAAGATCGTATTATTGTCGATGGCAACAAGACTGTTGTATTTCAATAATATGTGAATGTTGGTTAAATTTTTAAGATGAAAAAGGGATGCTTTAAGCATCCCTTTTTATTTTTTTATTTGTAAAAATGATAAAAAACGCAAAAAAAGCTGTTGCAAATGAAAACACTTCTCATTTATCATTGTTGCACTTTAATTGTTCTATCCGATGAGCTTAATCTGTAAATTGATTATTTTACAGTTTACTCAATTTTAGGTATTTAGATTCTTATGAGTCAGTCTTCCTCTGCACCACTTCAAACGCCTCCACCGATGAAGAAAAAAGTCCTTGCTGCAGTCTTAGCAGTTATTGTTGGGCATGTAGGTGTATTGTGGGGAATCAGTAATATGAAGGCTTTTGAATTACCTCAAATCAAGAAAGAACCTTTAAAAATCAAATTTTTAAAGCTCAAAGAAGATGCTCCACCACCGCCTCCACCTCCTGTTGAACAGATCAAGCCTAAAGTTAAACCTAAGCCGGTAGAGAAGAAAATCGAACCGAAACCGGTGGTTAAACCGAAAATCATTGAACAGAAAAAACCTGTTGTAAATGATGATCGTGCAAGAAAGCTTGAAGAGCAGAAACGTTTAGATGATCAAAAACGTTTAGAAGATCAGAAGCGTATGGATGAGCAAAAACGTCTAGATGAGCAAAAGCGTTTAGAAGATCAAAAACGTTTGGATCAACAGAAGCGTGAACAAGAGGAACGTGACCGTCAGCGTCGTGAGCAAGAACAAAGAAATACGCCACGTAATGTCAGTGACGGACAAGTGTCTTGGAATCGCAGTCCTCGAATTGCAAAAGACCAGTTACTTAAACTGATGTCACCTGAAGATGGTACAAAGGTTGTAAATCTTGAAATTACCGCAGATGCGAATGGAAATATTACCAATGTACGTGTGATCCAATCGAGTGGTAACTCAAGTTTAGACAGTTACGTTGTTAAACAGACACAATCTGCAAAATTTAAAGCCTACAAAGAAAATGGCACTGGTGTACCATTTAAAATTAGGCAGGATTTTGCGTTGTCAGTCTCTAAAAAATGATTTTTTTTAAGAATTAGGAAATGTGCATATGAACTTTTCAGTTTATTGGCAACATGCTGATGCGGTCAGTAAAACACTGTATTTCGTGTTATTGGCAATGTCTATTGCAACGTGGACTGTGTTCATTTTGCGTATTTTGGGCACGCGTCAACTCAAGCAGGTTGCTCAAGACCATCTCGCTCAAGCGTTGAGTGCATTAAAGGCAAAACTTGCACCACTTGGATTTGATCAACGTAAAGCAGTTGCAGAACAAGCTTTATTGCGTCAGATTTCAGTAGAGAAAGCCAATGCTGAAAAGGGTGTTTCTGTATTAGGTACGATTGCTTCACTGGCACCATTTGTGGGTTTATTTGGTACAGTATGGGGAATTTTCCATGCATTGGTTGCTGTCGGTAAAAGCGGTCAAGCAGGTTTAGCGCAAGTTGCAACACCTGTTGGTGAGGCGTTGATCATGACAGGGCTTGGTCTTGCAGTCGCAATTCCTGCTGTATTGGCGTATAACATCTGTGTACGTTTCAATCGCACTTTGTCAAATGAATTACAAGATCAAGCACATGGTTTATTGATTGATACGATGTTGCAGCAAGAATCTTCAACAAAAAAAGTTGAAGCTGAAGCAACAAATAAAGGTTTAGTTGGAGGTCAAGCTTAATGGCTTTTCAATTGGGAGAAGACAACGATTCTGGCATGAATGAGATGAATCTTATTCCGCTGATCGATATTATGTTGGTATTGATGATCATCTTCTTGGTGACAGCAACCGTTGCTAACCCATCGATACCGTTAACCTTACCGAAAACTACCGCTGAAGTGAATGCTCCACCTCCTGAAGCCATTACGATTAGTATTAATCAGCAAGGCGAAGTGGCTTGGAATGATCAAATCATTACTTTAGATGAATTATCAAAACGATTTGATGAAGCAGGACAAAAAGCTGTTA
The DNA here is from genome assembly GCF_001005515.1 of Acinetobacter sp. Ag2. Taxonomy (NCBI): domain Bacteria; kingdom Pseudomonadati; phylum Pseudomonadota; class Gammaproteobacteria; order Moraxellales; family Moraxellaceae; genus Acinetobacter; species Acinetobacter sp. Ag2. The sequence continues at coordinate 23,498 of NZ_LBNA01000047.1, read as the reverse complement.
AACCAGCTGTTCAGCTAAGAGCCGATAAAGAGTCGCGTTATGATACTGTTGCACAAGTGATGTCACGTGCAAGTGAGGCAGGATTAAATGATCTTGCGTTTATGAGTGATAATTAATAAATAACAAGAAAATGATAATATTTTTTAAAACCTCCCAGATGGGAGGTTTTTTTATACGGATTTTAAACGCTTTAAATTTTAAAAAGACTTAATCTTTGAGTAAGTCTTGGAATTGGCTATGTAATTTGAGCAGTTTAGGAGGAATGGCAAAATTACAGTATCCCTGCGCAGGGTTTCGAGCAAAGAAGTTTTGATGATATTCTTCCGCAGGATGGAAGATTGGGGCTGGACTGAGTTCAGTGACAATATTTAGCCCATCTGCTTTGAGTTGCTCAATAAAGCTTTCAGACTCGACCTTTTGCTGTTCATTGAAATAATAAATGACAGAACGGTACTGTGTGCCAATATCATTGCCTTGACGGTTTAATGTGGTTGGATCATGTATTGCAAAAAATACAGTGAGCAATTGTTGATAGTTGATCTGTTGTTGATCGAAATCAATCAAAATCACTTCAGCATGATTGGTATCTCCATTGCAAATCGCCTCATAGGTAGGATTGGTTGTATGCCCACCAGCATAACCACTTACCACCTTTTGAACACCTTTAAGCTGTAAAAAAACGGCTTCTGTACACCAAAAACAGCCACCACCGAATAAAGCTTGTTGCATTGAGAAATCCTTTTCTTATTGAATAGGAAAAAATATGATCTAAATGATCATAGCGTGAATGATGTGATAGTGTCATATCACTATTTCAGAATAGATAGTATTACAACCTGATTAAGTTGATCAGTCAGTGGAAATTGTAGCTAGATTTAACATCAAAAAAATATAAATAAATTGTCAAAGCTTATTGTATTCGTGTGAGTAAAAGACATTTGAAAAAATGCGCTCATAAAAAATTGATTTTATACCAACGAGGTTGTTAAGTTTTTTGTATTCGCTTAAATGCTGGGTGGAGTAGGAGAAAAATTAAGCTTTCCTTTATGAAAATATTTCTTTCCTTCAAAGGATAAATACGATGTGTAATCGTTATCAAGCATAAGAATGACTTTTTTTTCTGCATGTATTTTGTAGAAGAAATCAGATTCTTTATGCGTTGTAACTTTTATTATTATTCCATTGGGTAGGATCGCTTTAGCAGCTTGGATATCTGTTTTATATTTATATATATCAATACTTTCTTGATCTTCCCACCATGAAATAATAATTTCCATATTGTCAAAAGGGCTATACCAGAGCACTTCAATCGCCCCATAATCAACCCACACTGGTATGACGAATGACATTTTGTTCACCAACTATTTATTTTCTATATAACTAACATACGTCATTTTATGTGAAATTCTTAAATTTTATTTTTCATCAATATTTTAACTTAAGCCATTCCAGTATACTGAAATGGCTTTAATGATTTTCATATTCCAAAATTAATCAAGAAATAATGCTTCTCAATGATATTTGTTTCAATGAAACAATCTTTATTCGTCGTCTAATAAGTCCATTTGCTTGGCAATTTGGTAAAGATTATTTGAACGATTGCCTGTGCGACAGAACATAAGGACCGGCTTTGGAAGTTCATTAAAACGATTCGCAAACGTTCTGACATCGACTTCTGTAATTTGTCCTGCAACAACAGGTAAAAATACATAATCTAACCCAGCAGCACGTGCTGCTTCTTCGATCTGTGCGCTGGTAGGCTGTTCTGAACCACCCTCTAAATCAGGGCGGTTATTGATCACAGACTTAAACCCTTTCTCTGCAACTTGAGCAATATGTTCTGGACCTATTTGACCTGCGAAACCAACATTTTCACTCATTTCGTCACTCCTATATTATTTAAAATCAAATATGCTATATATAATAGCATTAAGCTCAGAACTGAGTTTGGACTACAAAAGATTTATAAAAGAAATATCTATAAAAGATAACGCAATGGAGTGTGTATGTACGCATATACAGTTGAACCACTGTATGTCCCGATCGGGCAAGAAGTTATAGCCGCAGATTTTTATCGTCCTAAAAACTTAAAGAAACCAGCTGTAATCATTATGGCACATGGCTTTGCTTGTCTCAGACAATTTAGACTGATTGCATATGCACAAAAATTTGCGCAAGCTGGTTATGCGGTTGTGCTCTTTGACTATCGTTTCTGGGGAGGGAGTACTGGCTTTCCCCGTGAACTGATTTCTTTACAAAATCAGATGGAAGATTGGAAAACGGTCGTTAATTATGTGGCAACACAAAAGAAAATAAATTCTAAGAAAATGGTGTTATGGGGGACATCGCTGAGTGGTGGTTATGTATTGAGCCTTGCCAGTGAACTTAAAAATGTTCAAGGGATCATGGTACAGGTACCTTATGTCGATGGGGCAGAAACGGCAAAATCATTCCCGATTCAGCAGCTTCCTAAAGCTTTAAAAATATCCAGTCAAGATTATATGGGGGCAAAAGTTGGGATGCTGCCACGTACCTTACCTGTCGTGCATCCCTATGATCTTTGCTTCATTCCAACCAAAGATAGCTACAGCGGTTATATGTCGATTGTACATCCCGATTATTTTTGGAGTGGTGAAGTTCCTGCACGTGTTTTCTTTAACTTAATTCGTTTTAGACCGATTCAGACAGTAAGAAGTATAAATATTCCAGTGTTATTTATTGCTTCTAAAAAAGACAGTTTTATCCCAATAGAATCTAGTCGAGAAACGGCGACGAACATAGCACCTTTTGTGCAATATCATGAGTGGGATATGGCGCATTTTGATATTTATCACGGGAAATGGTTGGAAAAAGCAATTTTGACCCAATTAGACTTTTTACACCAACATATAGGAGTGAGCTAGATGATTATCGTATGTCCATCATGTGGCGCAAAAAACCGTGTTCCTGAAGACAAGCTGAATGCGCAGCCGAGTTGTGGGCAATGCCATCAAAATCTTATACCACTTGCTCCAATTGAATTAAATGAACAGAATTTTAGTAATTTTGTGAGTCACAGTGACTTACCTATCCTGATAGATTTATGGGCAGAGTGGTGCGGTCCATGCAAAATGATGGCACCTCATTTTGCCCAAGTGGCGGGCAGTAATCCCAATGTGGTTTTTGCCAAAATTGATACAGAAGCCAACCCTCGTTTGAGTAGTGCATTTAATATTCGTAGCATACCAACCTTGGTTTTAATGAATAAAACCACAGAAGTTGCTAGAATTAGCGGTGCGTTACGGGCTAACCAATTACAAGAATGGTTAGATCAACAATTGAATGCCCTTAAGTAATTCACGGGCTCGGAGTTATTGTGTCAGATTCTCATGTAAAACCTGAAGGTACACTGTCTTTACAAACCATCGCAATGCCAGCGGATACAAACTGGAGTGGTGATGTTTTTGGTGGTTGGATTGTTTCACAAATGGACTTGGCTGGCGCTATTCATGCAGAACGTTTTAGTAAAGGGCGTTGTGCAACTATTTCGATTAATCAAATGACTTTCCTTGTTCCAGTGAAAGTGGGTGATGTGATTAGTTGTTATACCAAAATTTTAAAAGTGGGGAATACCTCCATTCAAATGCAGATTGAAGTGTGGGACAGTCACGACAGTTCACGTGCTGCCAAGCGTGTAACAGCAGGTGTATTCACTTTTGTTGCTGTAGACGTTACAGGGAATAAACGACAAATTCCTGAGGATGTCAAACAAAAGCACCTTGCATCACAAACAGTGTGATGGCTTCAAATTAAAAAATCCCAACATTGTTTGGGATTTTTTTATGGGTTCGAACAGTACAGATTTGCTGTTTCAGAACATGGTGTTTTGATTGGCACTAGCCTCAGGAACGGGTTGTCGTACATCCCAGTGCTCAACAATCTTGCCATTTTCAACTCTAAAAATGTCGATGATCGCAACACCTCGATCTTGTGGATTCATTGTGGAATGAACATGTAGAAATACTAAATTTCCTTCAGCGACCGCACGTTTAATCACACTTTTTGCTTCCGGATTGTCTTGAAAATATTGGGTAAAGTAGTTCACAAATGGTGCTTTGCCATCAGGAACACGTGGATTGTGTTGAATATACTGTTCACCAATATAGCGATCAGCATAAGTTTTGACTTGGTGTTTCTGAAATACACCCTCATAAAAATCAGTCACAAGTGCTTTGTTCTGTTGTGCAAGCTGGTTTACCGCCACGACTTTTGTGCTGTTGTTAGTGCGGTTAGAGTTGATTTGATTTTGGGCACATGCTGTTAAAAATAAAACAGGACTCAACATGAGCATCAATACAATTAATTTACGTGGGATATTGGATTTCATGATTATTCTCAATATTTCAAGATGATGTTTTAACATCATCTTGATGAATAAATATTGATGAATATAGTGACCAATCGTCATTCATTATGGGGACTTTAGTAATTTTTATACTTACTTAAAAGTAAGTTTTATTTACATTTATTTATTTTTTAGGCGATCTTTAGATACCCATGCCCAAACCATTTGGCACTCTACAGGTTCTTTGCCTGATTCATCCATAATCGTAACTGGAACTAGGGTTTCACCCTTTTCAGACGTCTGCATTTCTAAAATTTGTTCAGGGCTAAGGGTAGCTGTTGCTGTCATGTCACCCTTAGATGGGCGTTTGTAGTCAATATGCATACTTTTGATCAATACAATTGAGCTATCAGGAACATTCATTCCTGTCACAAAACCTGTGGCTGTTTCTGCAATTAATGCCATTGCAACAGCGTGTAATTGACCAATATGATTTTGCATAGCGCGATGGTTTTTAATCTCCACCACCACTTTTGAAGAGCTGACCTCGAGATATTTAATATTGGCTGTACCCACCATAGGGACAACTCGACCAAAGGCTTTACTCCAGAGCGTACTACGAATGCCTTTAGGGAATTTAGAAGTCGCTTTTACAAGTTTAGATAAACGATTGGTCTGAGTCATGTCTTAACCTATAGGGCTATTAAAGACTTTAGTCTTTGAAGTTGTTAAATTGTAAAGGTACACCGAACTGTTGTTCTTTTAAAAACGCCATAACTTGCTGTAATGTATCGCGCTTTTTATCCGTTACACGAATCTTGTCACCTTGGATAGAAGATTGCACTTTGACGCCGCTTTCTTTAATGGCTTTATTAATTTTTTTTGCGGTATCTGAGTCAAGTCCATCTTTGAGTTTGATCACTTGAATAACATTCTTACCTGAAGCCGTCATTTTTTGAGGATCAAGTGCTTGGATATCAACTTTACGTTTAAAGAAATGATTTTCAAGCATGCTATAAACCTGTTCACATTGGAAATCGCTTTCAGTTGAGATTTTAATCTCTTTGGCTTTTTCGTTGATCTCGATAGAAACATCCTGACCACGGAAGTCGAAGCGTGTAGCAATTTCTTTTTGGGTGTTTTGAACCGCATGATTGACTTCAAAAATCTCTAATTCTGAAACAATATCGAAAGATGGCATAGTTTAGACCTTTACAAATAGAAAGAATATCTGAGATGCTAGGGATGTTTTCTTCATTTGCCAAGTGTTGTTTACATCAAAGGAGTGCACAATGATCCGTAAATTAGAAATTACAACATTTGAGTTCCCAGAAGATGCCATTATCTGGGATGTTCGTGACGCAAAAGCCTTTGCTGAAGGTCATGTGAAAGGTGCTGTAAATCAGCCCATCGATAGCCTAAGTGCAGAGAGCTTGACTCAAGTGAATTCGGATCAGTCCATCTACATCTTATGTGGCGGTGGAAGTAAGGCACCTCGTGCTGCTGAAAAATTAGAAAGTTTAGATGGTTCTCGCGATTATGTCGTGCTTATGGGCGGTACTCGTGCTGCACGTGATGCAGGCTTACCATTAGAACAAGGTTCGTAAAAAAGCGCCGAAAGGCGCTTTTTTATTGTCAGTAGATGTGATTAACGATCAACATGATTTGGCTTGAAGTATGGTTTCTTTGGTTTTAGTTTTTTATTGAAACGTTTGATATCCAATTTTCTCAAAAGCGTTTCTGGCACAGGGCAAGCTTCATTTAAAATCATTGCAATCAAAACTTCACTACACAATGGTGCAAATAAAAAACCTTTAGAACCCAGTCCTGAAAAAGTATAAATTTCTTTGTCTTTCTCAACTTTTCCGAGCAATGGGAAATAATCCAAACTCTGCGCACGTACGGATGCACGACCATGCCATTCTGCAACAGGTGCGAGCCTTTCTGCATATTGTGGAAATACACTGTGGATAAGATCATAGTTATGCACATGGTCTTCCGCTAATACTTCACTATCATCTCGATTAGGATAAAAAGAAGCGCCTAAGATCAACTGTTGATCATCAAGTTGCATGCAATAACCGCCGTAGCTATAAGCATGTTTGGGATTGAGTTTGTGTTGACTGTTGTTGAGCCAACTCACTTGCCCACGGATGGGTTTAAGTATGGGAAAGTTTTCAAAAAAATGTTGGCTGTCTTTGGCACAGCAAACAATCACATGATCAAAGTCGCCCAGAGGGCTATGCTGATGATCGAATAAGGTCAGTCGCTGAACATTTGTTTGAGTAATATTTTCGATTTTGGCATGTTTTAATTGAATCAACGGATGTTCAAGAATTTGATCTTTGAGTTGTTGCGGATAGACTGAACCTGCTTGAGTCAACTGCAAACTTTTGTATTGAGTGTGCAGATCGAGTTGTTCCGCTGTTTGTGCTTTAAGTAAATCTTGAGGATATTCACTCGCTAAGTGAAGCAATTCATCCGGATTTTTTTGTGCCAGTTGCTGAACGGCAATCGGACGAAAGGCACTAAAATTTTGATAATGATTAAGCGCATATTGCCAAGCTAAAGTCATTAAATGTTCTGAACTCTGCTCAATCGGGCTGAGTTTTGGATTGAGCAATGCCAAGGGATTACCAGATGCACCTGATAATGGGGCAGATTGCTCGTAAATCGTAACTTGATGTCCACGTTGAGCCAAACCCCATGCACAACTTAAACCCGCAATTCCTGCGCCAATAATCGCAATTTGACGTTGATCAAAATGATCTGTTGAGGTGGGATGAATGTGTAGTTGTTGTTCTTGGCTTTGTTCTGCAATGGTCTCAGGCGCATTCCACATCGCTTTTAACATCTCGCGTTTATGTCCAAAACCACGTGGACGTGAAATGGTGATACCGTGTTGTGTTAAACCGCGCTTAAGCACGCCTGCTACACTGAATGAGGCAAATGTTGTTCCTATGTCAGAAAGTCTGATGAGATTGTTTAAAACATTGGCTTCCCACATGTCAGGATTGCATGAAGGCGCAAAACCATCTAAAAACCATGCATTGACGGGATGGGTTTTTGCAATAAGGGGAAAGACATCATGTGCATCACCTAACCAAAGATCAATTGAAAATCGGGCTTCAGGAAAGTTTAAACGATGGCATCCTGCAATTGGTAAGGGGTACTGTTCAATCAGTTGTTGTGAAAAACCTTTTAGCTCAGACCAGACTGCTAAAGCACGGATTAAATCTTGCTTAGACAGTGGGAACTTTTCGACGCTGATGACGTGCAAGTGACTATGATTATCGGGACGAACCTGTTGCCAAAGTTGCCATAAGGCGAGAATATTGAGTCCTGTACCAAAACCTGTCTCACCTACACAAAAATACTCAAAATCACGCAAAGCCCCCAGTCTGGTTTCAAGGTCATTGCCATTCAAAAAAACATGTCGTGTTTCTAGTAGTCCATTGTCTTTTGAAAAATAGACATCACCAAATTGTTTTGAAATTGGAACTTCAATTCCATCAACACATTGCCAGTCTAAGTCGGCAGTTTGAATGGCATTTGACAACGTGAATTACCTTTTAATGATTGAGATGTGGAGAACGCTTGAAATTATTCATATTCAAAACGATAGAGCATTATGATGCCAACAGATCATGAAGATTTACAACACTTGATTTGACGCTAGATACTATTTACAACTTTTTCCAGTAGGTAAATCGCATTTAAATGTAGTCTAGCTGTTCTAAAACATATTTCAATAAGAATGCCCAGCAGGCATAAAAATGTCGAAAACAACTTTTATACGTGAAGGGCATTAGAGTATCTGGATGAATGCGGTCTTGATCGTGGTTTACCACTGACGACGGCGTTTGGTATAGATATAGCTTGCGATTAAAAAGCCAAGTAATACACCCACGGCAATGGTAGCTGCACCATATAAAAACATTTGTGCGCTTTGTTCACTTTGTAGGACTTGAACCTGCACTCCAAGATTATCATTTTTCAATTGTAATTCTTGGTTCTGCGCCAAGGCTTCTAAATTGGCTTTTTCAAGCTGTTGCAACCGAGTTGCTTGGTCTTTAACTAAAGCCTTGACTTTGGCATCTTGAGACGCTTTTTCCTTGACAATTTGTTCAGCAGTCAAAGGTTTATTTTCTTGTGCCTGTGCCTGAGTTTGAACTGTCGCATTTGCACCAGCAACTGCAGGAATGATATTGGGTTTTGGTGGCGCGACAGTTGGGTTCGCCTGAGCGGAAGGCGCTGCTGTCGTTGTTTGAGCTGTGAGTGCCTGTGTTGGCTCTGCCCATAACATAGGAGATAGAAGTATCGTAGAACTTAAAGTCAGACGAAGTAAGCTTTGAACGACAACGCGCATTTTGTTATCCCTTAGGTAATGCTTTATTGAATGGCTTAACATCGATATGACGATAAATTCCTTCTTTAAGGAAAGGTTCGTCTTTCAGCCATTCATCTAATGCCTCACGACTTTCAAAATCAAGAATCATCGTACTGCCATAAAAACCTGCTTGGGGATTTTCACGATCAACGGGCATTGCTCCAGCCACAATAACACGACCTTCAGCATCTAATTTTTCTAGTCGAGCCAAATGCTGTGGACGTACAGCAAGACGTTTTTCTACTGTACCTTCTTGATCAGTACAGGTAATTACAAATAATGGCATGATATTTCTCGATTTTTCTAAAACACTTTATTCGTCGCCTGACTTGAAGTGTTTTCGTAATATAACAAACTGGATAATGATAAAGGAAAACATCACAATCATGTCACCAAATGCTGTAAATTCTCCCCAATATTTGCCGCCTGCAAATAAAAAAGCAAAGAAAACATGTAAACCTGACATCACAATGAACATCGCTGCCCAAGCAAAGTTTAAATTTTTCCAACCTTTTTCAGTCAGGTCTAAAACCGGACCAAATAGTCGTTGAATGAGTGGTTTTTTATCTTTACCAAAATAAGGAGAAAGCAAGAAAGCGCCTGCAAAAACTAAATTCAGAATTGCAGCTTTTAAGCGAATATAGAAGTCATCACTTAACATTAAAGTGATTCCACCAAAAATCACAGTCATAAATAAAACAAACCATTGTTGTTTATCCAGACGGAATTTTTGTGAAATGAATAAAGCACCATAGACAACAAGCATTGAAATAATCAAACCTGTTGTTGCAACAAGAATGTTATTGTTATTTACACCACCTGCTGAGCCGATCAACTGTAGTAAGGGATGATCAACATCTTTGGGATCAACCGTTTTGTATAAATAAAAGAAAATTATGAGGGGCACAAAGTCTAAAAGTGCTTTCATGTTAAAGTATCTAGTCTGTTCAGGTTGATGGGATAGTATAAAAGATGCAAGGCATAGATTTACATACTCACAGTAATATTTCTGATGGAACTTTAACACCAGCATTACTGGTTGAAGCTGCCATCGAAAAAGGCATACATACGCTTGCATTGACGGACCACGATAGCATGGATGGCTTAATACAAGCTGAACAATTTGCAAAAAATCAACCAATTCAAATCATTTCAGGTGTAGAAATATCGAGTCAGTGGTCTAGACCCGCCACAAAAAAGAGTTATGGCGTACATATCGTTGCACTCAATATGCAAAATCCTGAACCTTTACAACGGCTTTTAACAGCACAGAAAAAAATTCGTGCGGAACGAGCAAAGGAAATTTGTGAGTTGTTGATTCCTTTGATTCACCAAGATATTTATGCCGATGTTGTGGCAAAGGTAGATGGTGAGCCTGATCGAATTACACGAACGCATATTGCGAAAACATTGGTTGAAAAGGGCATTGTGCAGCGCGCACAGCAAGCATTTGATAAATACATCAAAGAGGGCAAAAAAGCTTATGTGAAGTTTGATGGTTTAGGCTTGGCAGAAACAATACAAGTAATTCATGAAAGTCAGGGCTTTGCGGTATTGGCACATCCTACACGCTATGATTTATCAGCAACCAATATTCGTTATTTGATTGAATTATTTGCTCAACACGGGGGCGATGCTATTGAGTTACCTCCTGCGATTGAAACCGCTTCAACACGCCAAATGGTTGATCGAATGATTGCTGAACATGCATTAAAGGTTTCAGTAGGCAGTGATTTTCATGGAGATAATATGCCCTGGATTAAACTGGGCAATATTCCACACGTGAAAGAAGGGCAAATTGGAATTTGGGAAAGTTTTCGATAATATTTTTTGAAGTCTTAAACGTGCAGTCTAAAATATTTTGTGTCGCTGGTGCTTGGGATTTACTGATGCTGTGTGAGCGCTACAATTCATATCTTTTGAGTCTTCCATGCATTGGAAGGCATCCACATGTCATATGTAAGTACGACCATCTATGATGAAAAATACCAAACTATATGCTTAGGTTGATTTATATTTGGTGATTCCAAAGTATCGCTATGCGTGCGAGTGGTGCGTGGTAATGATGTGCATAGGTACTGTTTTGATGAAATAAAAAATCCTTCTTTTTAGAAGGATTTAATTTTGATCGGAAGATCAATCTTCTTTTACAGTATAAGGGTTTTCGAAGCCAAGTTTTTTTAAGATCTCGATTTCTAATGCTTCCATTTCTTCGGCATCTTGATCTGAAGTTTCATGATCATAACCCATCAAGTGCAGTGTTCCATGAACCAACATATGGGTAAAATGTTCAATCGGCGTTTTTTGCTGTTCAATGGCTTCTTGCAACACCACCGGGATACAAATGACTAAATCACCTAAAGGTAACGCATCCAAAAGTGGTAGCACTTCTTCAGGAATGTCACTTGGAAAAGACAACACATTGGTGGGTTTGTCTTTTTCACGATATTCAAAGTTTAATTGATGGCTTTCTTCATTATCTACGCAAGCGATTCCAATTTCACAATCTTGATCAACTTCGATATAACGTAAAGTGGTTTCAATGACTTTCTTTAAATAGGCACGTTTGAGCACCAGAGTTGGTGCTTCAAACGATTGTTGTAACGATAAGCTAAGTTTCAAAAACAGTCCTTAAACATTTTCCTGATTTGAAGCAGTTGCATCAAGGTGTTGAGCATCTGCCGCAGAATCATTTTCAGCAATTAAGGCTTCCTGACGTGCTTTACGTTCAGCACGTGCTTCAGCACTTAAACGATATTGTTCACTGTCCCATCCTTCATAAGCTTCGACGATTTTCTGTACCAGCTGATGACGAACCACATCCCGAGAATGGAAACGTGTGATATGAATTTCCTTGATTTTTTCGATGATTCGTAAGGCGTGTGCCAGACCAGACTGTTGTCCTCGTGGTAAATCGACCTGTGTAATATCACCTGTGATGACTGCACGAGAACCAAAACCTAGTCGTGTTAAGAACATTTTCATCTGTTCTGGCGTGGTGTTCTGAGCTTCATCTAAAATCACGAATGAGTGGTTTAATGTTCGACCACGCATATAGGCAAGTGGTGCGACTTCAATGACTTGGCGTTCGATAAGTTTTGCAACTTTTTCAAAGCCAAGCATCTCATAGAGTGCATCATAGAGTGGGCGTAAATAAGGGTCGATCTTTTGACTCAAGTCACCCGGTAAAAAGCCCAATTTTTCACCAGCTTCAACAGCAGGGCGAACCAAAAGAATACGTTGAATTTCGTTACGTTCGAGCATGTCGACAGCGGCAGCAACGGCAAGATAGGTTTTCCCTGTACCCGCAGGACCGATCCCGAAAGAAATATCACTCTGTAAAATGCGTTGTACATAACGCTTTTGATTGGCACCACGAGGATTAATTCGACCTTTGCGGGTTTGCAACCAGACTTCATCTAAGCCTGTGTGCTCATTGTCCGAAAGGTCTTCTTGTAACTCGCGGTCAGTTTGACTGCCTTGAATCATTAAATGGATCGTATCAGCACTGATTTCTTGAGAGAGTTCAGCTTCAGCATGCAAACGCTGCAATAAGGCTTCAACTCGCTCCACTGCTTCTAATTCACCATCAATATAAAAGCTGTCGCCACGGTGTGAAATACTGACATTTAAACGTTGTTCGATTTGTTTCAGATGACCGTTATAAGCACCAAGCATGCTTTTTAAACGTTCAACTGAAATACCTGGAAAAGCTACTGTACGTCGAATCGCTGCAGTCAAGAGATATCCTTTTTAAAAGTAAAGTCTATACCCTTACATTACGCCACGTCAGGCTCAAGATTCAAGAGTTCTCCGTAAACTAAATTTAAGGTCTTAATCTCCGTAATCTCAATCTCTGCAAAGCGTCCGACCCAAGAGGCATCACCTACAAATGTTACTAAACGTGTATTGTCGGCTGTACCCACCAATAAATTTGGATCTTTGTTCGAAACATTCTCAACCAAAACGCGTTGAATAGTACCCAACATAGCATCTGTTTTACGGATACTGGATTGCTTAATCCAATGCTGAACTTTGGCTAAACGTTCCTTTTTCACTTCATCAGGTGTGTCATCTGGTAATTCAGATGCAGGTGTGCCTGGACGCTTTGAATATACAAAACTATAAGAATGGTCAAAGTCTAAATCTTGGATAAACTGGTAAGTCTCTTCAAAATGCGCATCTGTTTCTCCCGGAAAACCGATGATGAAATCTGAAGATAAATGCATATCTGGGCGAACTTTGCGCAATTTGGCAATTTTTTCGATATAAACATCAATGGTGTGATTACGTTTCATCGCTTGTAAAACATCATTTGAGCCACTTTGCACAGGTAAGTGCAAATGTGAAACCATTTGTGGTAAGTCGCGATAGCATTGGATCAAATCGTCATTAAATTCGAGTGGATGTGAGGTGGTATAACGTAAGCGACCAATACCTGGAATTTCTGCAACAAGACGCAATAAATCTGCGAATGTGCAAATTTCGCCTTCAAAGGTCTCACCACGATAACCATTCACATTTTGACCCAATAGACTGATCTCACGCACACCTTTTTCAGCCAAACCTGCAATTTCTGCCAAGACATCATCCAAAGGACGAGATACTTCTTCACCACGTGTGTAGGGAACTACGCAAAATGAACAATATTTTGAACAGCCTTCCATGATAGAAACGAATGCTTTGTAGCCTTCTACGCGTGGTTCAGGCAAAAAGTCGAACTTTTCAATGTCAGGGAATGAGATATCCACCAGCTTAATTTTATCTTTTTTAGGTTTTTCAATTTGATCAACATGTTGATCTAACATTTGCGGTAAACGATGCAAAGTTTGTGGACCAAAAACCATATCAACATAAGGCGCACGCTTTTGGATGTTGTCACCTTCTTGTGAAGCAACACAACCGCCGACACCAATAACAAGATCAGGATTTTTTTCTTTAAGTTTGCGCCAGCGTCCTAATTCCGAAAATACTTTTTCTTGGGCTTTTTCGCGGATTGAACAAGTATTCATCAGTAGAATATCTGCATCACTTGGATCGCTTGTGAGCACATAACCGTGTGAGTCGCCTAAAAGATCTGCCATACGATGACTGTCATACTCATTCATCTGACACCCTTGCGTTTCGATATACAGTTTTTTAACCGTACCGTCGGCTGGGGTGTGCTGTGGCTGGGTTACAGTGTTTTCTGAGGCAGCTTTGGCACCATTTGGAATGAAGGTTTGAACCGTCATGGAGGGGTCTATCCTATGAATAAAGGGAATTTTAAATTCGCATTGAGTTTGTTATTTTAACAGACTCGCAAAAGGCGCGCTATTTTACAGCATTTAAATGGAATTCAGGGAAATATTTAAATATCACTGCTAGCTTAAGAACAGTGAGGAACACAAATGAAAAAAATCAAGAAAAACAGAATAGATTATTAATGATGAATCATGAGGTTACATAACACAACAGTAGAAATGGATTAGAATAATTAAACTAGGCACAAATAAGTGCATCAGCAAGTCAAGGCACGTCATGCAAGTTGAGAGAAAAACGGTGTTAAAGCAGCAACTTAAGCAAAATAAATTAAAACTTTACCTTTTAGGCACAGTTGCATGTACAAGCCTGCAAGTGACTTATGCGGCTGAAGAGCAGTTTAACGATGCGCTGCGTAATGCCAATAATCCAAGTGCTTTAGAACAATACCGTGTCTCAATGCAAAATGATACTTTAGGCTACTATCCTGAATATTGGATGTTGAATGCTAATCTTGCTTTTCAACCTGCTGGCAACATTATTAGCTTTGCGCAACGTTACCCACAATCGGCAATGGCTGAAAAGTTAGCGGCAGACTATGTGGAAGAAAAAGTCAAACAAGCAGATTTTTCAAGTGCCCAACCTGTATTGCAATATGTCACCAATCCAGACCAAGCAGAACGCTGTGCCGTTGCACAAGTTCGTGCCAAAACAGGTGATGCCTTGGTTTTTGCTGAATTCAAAGATGTTTGGCTGACGACCAACACTCAGCCTGAATCCTGTAATGGTTTGGGGCGGATGATGTTGTCTAGTCCACTGATGACGACACAAGATCGTCAACAACGTCTTTATGCACAATTAAGAGCAGGACAATCTGGTTTGGCTATAGCGACAGCACAATCAATTGGTATTAATTTATCTTTGACCCAGTTAAACCAAATTCAAGCGAATCCACTCAATTACTTATGGTCAGCACCGAAAACGAATGTGCAAGATTATGCTTATTTAGTGTATGCCTTGGGTCGTGCAGCGGATACAGATTTAACCAGTGCTTTGCAGTCTGTACCTAAGTTGGTTCAGGGTGTGCCAGAAGATGTGCAAAAATATATTTATCGTACTGTGGGCTATATAGGTGGCACAACAGTCATGAAAAATAATTTTAATCGCGAAGTGCTGCAAAACTTTGATGCCAGTTATGGTGTGCCTTTTAGCGCTGAAGAAGCTGAGGTGTATGCACGCCAAGCGATACGATTTGGTGCATGGGAAAGTGTGATTCGTGCAATTGACAGTATGAGCGTCACGCAAAAACAAGAAGATCGTTGGCAATATTGGTTAGCACGTGCGTCTGAACAACGTAGTGATGCGCTATCGAAAAGAACAGCACGTGAGATTTATCAGCGTTTGGCTATGTCAGGCGATGATTATCATAATTTGCTTGCCAAAGATCATTTGGGGCAAAAATATAATGATAGCCCAGCAAGAGAGCAACCCTCGACAGACGATCAACAACGGTTAAATAGTGATATTCATTTTCGTCGTGCGTTTACTTTACGTAATATCAATGCCCCAGCAACCTATACCAATAGAGAATGGAATTGGGCTGTACGTCAGGCATACTTGAAGCATGATGATGGATTACTGCTTGCTGCTGCAAAACGTGCCACTGATATGGGCTGGTATGATCGGGCAATCTATGCGGCAGAGCGTACAGAGAAAAAACACAACTATACCTATCGTTATGCGACACCACATCAATCTTTAGTTGTTAGCCATAGCCGAAATGCTGGGATTGACCCTGCTTGGGCATATGGTTTAATGCGCCAAGAAAGTCGTTTTGTCACCGCTGCTCGTTCACATGTGGGGGCGGGCGGTTTGATGCAAATCATGCCAGGCACGGCAAAATTGGTGGCAAGACAGATGGGTGAAACATATAATCCTGCTGCACTCAGTGATGCCAATACCAATATTCGTTATGGTACTTTCTATTTGTCAATGATACATGGGCAATTAAGCAGTAATCCAGTTTTGGCAACAGCAGGTTATAACGCAGGACCAAACCGTGCTAAACGTTGGCAACCTGATTATCAAAATCTTTCAGCAGATCAGTATACAGAGTCCATTCCTTTGAATGAGACTCGTGACTATGTAAAAAATGTGATGACCAATGCTGCGCATTATGGAATTTTATTAGGACAAGGACCTCAAGCCATTGAAAGTCGTATGCCTGTGATTCCAACTCGTGTATCACAATAATCGCTTTAAACTTGGATGAAACTTTGTTGGTAAATCAATGATTTTCAATATTTTGCGTAAATTAAAGAAGTTTTGCACGGCATTGACTGTATGCTGTGCGGGATTTTTTTTGGTCAATGTGCCGTTACATGCAGCACCGCAATTACAAGGTTATGTGATGCAGGTGCAATTGACGCCAGCGGTTTGTGCCTTGGATTCATCTAAACAAAAACAACGCAAATGTTTAGAAGGATATTCATTAACGATTTCAGGTTTATTGCCCGAAACAACTGAGAGAAATTGCACCACCAATTCATCTGCAAGCTTAACGCCTTTGCAGGCAAAGGTTGTAGCTCGAGTGATGCCAGAGGAAAATGCCCGCATTCAACTTTGGCGGAGTGTGGGGGGATGTGTCCCGATGAATGCCAGTCAGTATTTTAGAACAGTTATCAATTTGGCTGATCGACTTAAAATTCCAGCAGATTTGACCAGTTCAGAAAATAAAAACGTACAGCACAATGCTTTAAAAACACAATTTGTAAGATTAAATCCGGGAATGAACAATGATAGTATTCGCTTCACTTGTCAAAGTTCATCATCAAATCCAGTATTAACTGAAGTTCAAGTATGTTATCGGGTCAATGGGCAGTATAAACAATGCTCGAATCATATTGTTTCAAATTGTCCAAATACATTCTCAATCAAGGGTACATATTAGCCGCTGTTGGTATTTTAGATTTTGTGTCTGGTCATCCCTGAAAAGCAGATATATTCACAAATAAAGCTGAATTGTCGTTAGAACCCATTCTTTTTGAGCTATTTTATTTATATTTCCTATCATACTTTTGTTGAAATTCATTCTCTTTTACATGCAAGTGTCAAAGGATTGGAGTACAATCTTTGCCGTTTATGATAATTCGATTAAAACGGATTTAACCGTTTAATCACATTAACGATCCTCATTGGAGATAATTACATGAAGCAACCTGTTCGCGTTGCCGTTACTGGCGCAGCTGGTCAAATCGGTTACAGCTTATTATTCCGTATCGCTAGCGGTGAAATGCTTGGTAAAGACCAACCCGTTATTTTGCAATTGTTAGAAGTTCCATTTGAGAAAGCTCAAGCTGCGCTTAAAGGCGTAATGATGGAATTAGATGACTGTGCTTTCCCATTATTGGCTGGCATGATCGGTACTGATGATCCAAAAGTTGCATTTAAAGATGCTGACTACGCGTTATTGGTTGGTTCACGTCCACGCGGTCCTGGTATGGAACGTGCTGACTTGTTGAAAGTGAACGGTGAAATCTTCATTGGTCAAGGTCAAGCGCTTAACGAAGTAGCAAGCCGTGACGTAAAAGTACTTGTTGTAGGTAACCCTGCAAATACAAATGCTTATATCGCAATGAAATCTGCTCCAGACCTTCCAGCGAAAAACTTTACTGCAATGTTACGTCTTGACCACAACCGTGCGTTAACTCAAATTGCTCAAAAAGCTGGTGTTGCTGTAGCTGACATCAAAAACCTTACAGTTTGGGGTAACCACTCTCCAACAATGTATGCTGACTACCGTTTTGCAACTGCAAATGGCGAAAACCTAAAAGACAAAATCAACGATGCTGATTGGAACGCAAACGTATTCCTTCCAACTGTTGGTAAACGTGGTGCTGCGATCATCGAAGCACGTGGTCTTTCTTCTGCTGCTTCTGCTGCAAATGCTGCAATCGACCATATGCGTGATTGGGCACTCGGCACAAATGGCGAATGGGTAACGATGGGAATTCCTTCAGACGGTTCTTATGGTATTCCTGAAGGCGTAATCTACGGTGTTCCAGTAACTTGTGAAAATGGCGAATACAAACGTGTTGAAGGCTTAGAAATTGACGCATTCAGCCGTGAACGTATGGATAAAACACTTCAAGAACTTGAAGAAGAGCGTGCTGCAATTGCAGATATGCTTAAATAATTAAAAAATTTAATCTATTTAAGATTAATTTTGAAAAAGCACTCTACATAGAGTGCTTTTTTATTGGTGAAATTGAACACAATACAATGAAACACTGTCTGTTGAAGCAAGCTTTGTTTGAATTTTAATCACAAATTGAAACAAGAAAACCAAAAATACAACTATCTTTTGTATGACCTTTCTTATAAGTTAATTGTATATCTAATGACAAATAAACTTATATAAGGAGGGCGATATGCTCAGGACGAACAAACCATCCTTAGAGTTACTGTTTTCCCAACTGGGTTTAGCCAATAGTTCAGCAGCGATTGAACTTTATGTACGAACCCACCAGCTACCCGCAAATGTGTCTCTACATGAAGCACCATTTTGGAATAGATCTCAGCGTGATTTATTAATCAGTCATTTGGTACAAGATGATGATTGGGCAATTTGGATTGACGAGTTAAACCAACAACTCCATTTAGATGCTTATAAATTACAAACAGCTTAACGCTTTCACTTTTCCCAAGCGCAACAAAAAAGATGGCTACACTAGCCATCTTTTCTTTTTTTAAGGGTCGCCAGTTCATGTCATGGTGACTTTACACCAAATGCTTAATGTAATTTACTTTGGATCATTTGGCTGAACCAAGGTTCACTTCGAACAGGTTGAAAAGCATGATGTTGTCGAAGTAGTGTTAAATCAAAATCTGCAGTTTTGATATATTTATTTAACCAATGACGAGTCAAAGCAAAATCATGCTTGCTTACAGAAGCATAAGCCAACATAAAGTAAATATCTGCATGCTCATGTTGAGTCATCGGTTTCAAGATTTGCTGTGTGATCAGGGCATAACGCGATTCTTTAGTCAGTTCAAAGTAAATCATATAGGCTTTGGCTAAATGCAAAGAAAGCTGTATATACAATGACATCGGCATTTCTTCGTATTCCAGACGCGCAGTTTCAAGTAATACAATCGCTTCTTGTAAAAAATGTATCTGTTCCTGTTTTGAATGACTTTGCGTGACTAACTGTAAACGTAGATCACCACGTTCAAGTGCAAGTTCAGGTGTATTGCCTGACAAATACAATTGATCAGTTTCACCAATACGCGAGATGATTTGTTTTGTATTATCAAACATATGCTGAATCCTCTTAATTTCTACACTCTATTATGAGGTTTATTTCAATAATTTAAAGCCGATTACTTTGAGATGGAGCGTTGCATATTTAAATACTCAAGACCAAAATGGTCAAAGCTATTCAATAATCCTAAAAGTTTTATAACTACAAGAATTTGCAATATGGCTGATCTTTTCGTTAAAGCACTTATAGGATAGGGGTATCGCTTCTGAGCCATGCTGTAATTGAAAGCCGTTGATGTTTAGCTTCAAGAACTTCATGCAATAAGTCGCTTTGGAATAAGGCGATTCGATTGGGTTTGGGTTCTAAAGTATGCCATACATTATTTTTGTCTTGTAAATGCAATTTACCTCCCCAGTTATCCTGCCATTCATTATGTAAATAATACACTGTAGAAATCATACGACCATTTTTGCCTTGAGGATTATCTCGATGCAAGGCATAAAACTCACCTGCGTTATAGCAAGCAAAATGAGCTTCGATTTCTTTGATTCCCAAGTAAAATGTTGCATTGAAAATTTGAACGAGCTGTTGCAACGCTTGGATATGCTGTTGAGCAATTTCTAAATCTTCATTGATCCATAAAATATGATCACTGCGAATCTTGCTGATTACACCATTTTGAATTGCCGCATCACGGAAACGGTTTAAATTTTCGGTACACTCTTGCATCAATTGTTGTACATATTCAGCCGGGTAGGCATGGTCAATAACAGTAAATCCATGTTGATCTAAATCATCAAGAATTTGATCAACATTCCATGACTTTGGGAGGGAAAGTGCTTCCATAAATAACCAAAAATTAGTGTTTGAGGGGCTGTTGCTATATTAGAACAAACGATGGACAGTGAAGAAATATTTTTTCGTGTTAAAATAACCATTGAACTCAGGAATTAATCGAAACATGAATTACCGTCACCATTTCCATGCAGGCAACTTTGCCGATGTCATGAAACATGTGTTATTGCTCCAACTATTGACACGTCTCAATGCTAAAGACAAACCCTATCGTTATATAGATACACATGGTGGTGCGGGCAAATACGATTTATCTACATCTGAAGCGCAAAAATCAGGTGAATTCTTAACGGGCATTCATCGTCTCGTTAAGCTTGATGATTCAATTAAACGCAATGCACCAGAAGGGGTAAAACAATACCTCAAAGTGGTTGAAGATATGCGTGCAGGTTCTGGAAAAGGTGCTTATCCAGGCTCACCTTGGTTTGCACTTGAAGCAATGCGAGATATAGACAAGGCAACAATCTTTGAAATGCAGCGTGATGTGTTTCAGCAATTGTATTTTAATATCCGCGACAAACGTGCAGGCTTGCATGAACGTGATGCATACGAAGGGCTTTTAGGGGTAATTCCACCAAAAGAAAAACGTGGTTTGGTGATGATTGATCCACCTTATGAGTTAGAACGTAAAGACTTTCCGCAACTGGTTGAATTAATCGCTGCTGCATATAAAAAATGGTCTACAGGTGTATTCGCAATTTGGTATCCGATCAAAGACCGTGCCATGATTGAACGTTTTGAAAAGAAAATGATTAAAACAGGGATTCGCCGTCAGTTGATTTGTGAAGTTTGTGTATGGCCCGACGATACGCCAGTTGGATTAAATGGTTGTGGTTTGTTGGTCATCAATCCACCATGGAAATTTTCTGAAGATGCGGATGAAGCATTGCAATGGTTATTCCCACATTTGCGCATGAGTGAAAATGGTGGGCATGCTGCTGTGCGTTGGTTGGTGGGCGAATAATTCATTTCTGGCAATAGCTAGAAAGGTGAATAATGATGCGAATTACAAATTATGACCAAATAATTTGAGTAATTCGTATCAATTTCACTTAGAAATGAATGTGATAAAATCTTAGGTGAGATATCAACAGCTCCAAAATAAGAGCCATAGATAGGATTCGAAAATGACAAATATAAATAAACCAGAAAGCCCAAACTCTTCAAACCAAGACCTTGGATTTGATGGCATTACTTTTGAGGTTGAAGAGGAAGAGCATACGCATGAAGGGCAAAAAGTAAAACGTCGCGGGATCTATTTGTGGCCGAACCTGATTACAACTTCAGCGTTGTTATCAGGCTTTTATTCCATTATTG
Organism: Acinetobacter sp. Ag2; assembly: GCF_001005515.1. NCBI lineage: Bacteria > Pseudomonadati > Pseudomonadota > Gammaproteobacteria > Moraxellales > Moraxellaceae > Acinetobacter > Acinetobacter sp. Ag2. Next base: position 2,107 of record NZ_LBNA01000047.1, on the reverse strand, counting down.
CCAGTATGAATGGTGATTTTACTCAAGCGATTTATGCCATTTTCCTGGCAGCATTATTTGATGGTTTGGATGGTCGAGTGGCACGTGCAATTGGTGCACAGAGTGCCTTTGGTGAGCAATTCGATTCACTTTCAGACTTGCTGGCGTTTGGTGTTGCACCTGCTATCTTAATGTATAGCTGGAGTATGCATGATTTAGGTAGAATTGGTTTGGCTGCCTGTTTTGTTTATACGGCTTGTGCTGCATTCCGTTTAGCACGTTTTAACGTACAAATTGGTGTGGTCGATAAACGTTATTTTATCGGTGTTGCGAGTCCTTTGGCTGCAATCATTATTATCGCATGGGTTTGGGTTGGACAAGATTTCAGTTATATTTTTAATCTTAAAGATGGTGCTATTCAGGCAACCAATGCGTTTGTCATTATTGCCGTTGGTTTGTTGATGATTTCCAATATTAAATACTATTCATTTAAAACAGTGGATCGTAAGCGAGTACCATTCTTTGTATTGCCAATCGCTGTATTTATCCTTGCAGCAATGACTTATAATATTCCTGTAGGAATATTGGTGATTTCAATTATCTATGCTATTTCTGGTTTTGTAACAACATTCTTGGCAAGAAAGAATACGGTTGAATAAGATATAAAATAAAACCTATGGTAAGGAGCTTGATATGCGGTTGTTTCAAGAATTCTTAGATCAGTCTAAACAACTGAATCAAGCTCAAACGCCCACTGAACTTTGCTATCACCCTCCCAAAGATAAATACAAAATTGCGCATCAAAAGTTGGTTTTGGCTAACTTACCGGCTCCATTACATTATCTCAATTTCTATAGTTTGATCGGGCAACCGAATAACGCTGTTTTCTGCAATCAAAATGAAATCTCGACCACTGCTTTAGATACTGCCACTGTATTGGGCAGTACAAGTGCCCATATGGTGGGACAACTCAATGGCTATTCGATTCAGCATGATTGTCAGTTTCAGGTTGATGATCAATCCAAAGTAAAATTTGAGTTTGGTCAAAAAGAACAGGTTTTTGGAAAAATTCCAAATTTTGTAATGCGAAGGTGGGATAGCGAATTAAGTTTTGATTTAAAGATCACGACTTTGCCTTTGGTTTCGCATTTTATTCATTTGAAATTTGGTTTTGCTGAGAATTGGTCTTTGGTTGCGCACTGTGAAGGTTGTATCCAATACAAAGATCAAAAATATGATATTCAACAATACGCGGCTTTTGAATATATGCGTATGGTGAATTTTCCATATCTTCCTTATGCGCTCTACACTTATCAACTCATTCAATTGAATGATGAGTTACAAATCATTTGTGTTTATAGTTGTGACCAAATGAATAACACCTTGCATTCTCGTATCTATATGCGAAATATTCAAACACTTGAAGCCAAAATGTTTGATCGACAAGTTGTATTTAATATTCAGCGTGTTTTCCCTAAAGTAAAAACGATTAACCAACAAGAAATGTATTTGCCCAGAGAGTTTGAGTGGCAATACCAAGATGAAAAAATTTCTATCAGTATCCAAGCTCAAAGTCGGGGTGATTATAAATTTGGTTTAGCGGCAGGTTATGTCGGTAGTTTTAGTTATCAACTGCAAATCAATGAACAACGCTACCAAGGCGAAAGTGGTTATTGTGAATATATTGATTGTCGCCCTTTAAAGTGGCAAGAAATCGATAAAGAAAATAAATTATCCAGTAAATCGAGCCAACCTGCGCTCATAATGCTTAAAAAATAGATAAAGAAGCAAAAAAAAGGGTGAATTTGAGGAAAAAACATCCATCCGAACAGAAAGATTAAAAAAAGGGGTTGTGTTAGGTTAGGAATGCTGTAGAATGCACATCCATCGGCGGTGATGAAGATTAAAACTTCTTATAAAACAATGACTTGGTTAAATTGATTAAGTTGGGTTTTAGAAAGGAAGTTTAAAAAATAATTTGAAATCACAGTTGACTTTCTAGAGATAGAGAGTAATATAGCCGACCTAGCTTGATGCTGACGAAGCGTGAAGAAGATCATTAAGAGAATATGAAGAACAACTTGTGTGGATTTTTACTGATTGATTAATCGAAATATTATCATTGATT
>NZ_LBNA01000028.1:0-51248 GCF_001005515.1 Acinetobacter sp. Ag2 | reverse complement strand
TATTCATACAAGTGATTTGGATGATTCATTTATTTCGCCCTTTTGAATCTATAGATGGTCTTGCTATCGTGAAGCGACATGGATGTCGCCATGTTGAGCGGGGGTATATAGGATGTACCCCTCGCTCAACGAAAGATTTTTGTCACTTTTCATCTCTGAAAAGTGAGCCATCGCCTACGCAAAACAATTTAAACTTTAGAAATAAAGCGTGGCTGTGCAAGCCTTAGATCATCAAACAATCTATTGATCGCTTTCATTTTATTGATCAAGAGAAATGAAACGCTATTGATGGTTGCGCTTGCGGAGCACCGCTCCTCATCCTAAAATTGAATGAAAACTCAGTAAGACTCCGCAGAGATTTATTTTTTTCTTCTAGTTAAGGATGTGGTTACTTCGAACTCACATTACTTTAGACTTTTTAATCGTTTTATCACAGCCTCAGCAACTTCTTTACTGGATTGAGGATTTTGTCCAGTGATGATCCTGTCATCAGAGATCACATAAGAGGTAAAAGGGAGAAAACCTCGTTTATATTGAGCACCGCGTTGTATTAAATTGTTTTGTAGAGAAAAGGGAACTTGAGATTTAATTCCAGACAGCGTTTCCTCAATATTGGCAAAACCGGTCACAGTTCTTCCTGCAATCAGCGGTTGTCCATTTTGTTTTTTTAAAGGCAATAATCCACCGACACCATGACATACTGCTGAAACAATCCCACCTTGTTGATAAATTTTTTCACTGATCTTTTGTAGGGCTTGATTGTTGGGGAAATCCCACATCGTCCCATGCCCACCAGTATAGTAAACGGCTTGATAATGTGCTGAATCAATTGCATTAGGTGCCAGTGTGGTGTTCAGCCGTTGTACAAAATTTGGGTCTGCTAGATGTGCTTTAGCTGATGCATCCATGTAGATAGATTTTAAACTCCGTTCATCCAGTGGAACAGTACCACCTTGAGGGCTGACAAAATCCATGTCGTATCCTGCTGCTTGAGCAACATCATAAAAATGAGTAAGCTCAGTCAGCCACAATCCTGTCGTGTCTGAACGTGAGGGATACTTTGCATGATTCGTCATAACGACCAAAATTTTTCCGCTTGATTTTACGGGGTTTGTTTTTTGAGTAGATTCAGATGCTGTGCTTTGACCACTTGCGAATATCACCATAAAAATGCCCATCCACCGATAAAGAAGATTCCAACGTTTAAACATAACAGGTTCCTAATCGTCCACCTGTATTCAATGCTATGCTTAAAGTGAGGTTTAAGGTCAAGCACTTTTATGATTTATGGATAACTGGGCTACATTTGTTCCTTTGCATAATAAAGATTCAGTAAGCGTTGTGCATTTTCCGCACAAGTAATTTCATCAGGTTTGTTATTGATTGCGTGAATCATGGTGCGTAGATTCAGTTTGCTAAGACTTAACTTTTGCTCTAATTCTTCAATATCTTTAATTTTACTTTCTAAAATACCGATCAATATATCGTGATTCCATTGACCAACTTGAGAGGGTAAGAAAGACTTGATTTCATTCAATGAAAAACCGACTTGTTGTGCCTGTTGAATCAAAAAAAGCTGCTTAAGATCATCTTCACTGTATTCTCTATAACCATTAGATTTTCTTTTGGCTTTGGGGAGTAGTTTGATTTGTTCGTAGTAACGAATCGTCGGCGTACTTAGACCGCTTTGTTTAGATAATTGACTGATATTCATTTTACTAATTTCTTTTTAACAGTAAAGTTTACTTTAGGCTTTTGTATAGTCAAAAGCAAGATGAAAAGATCAATCTGAATTTAATTGAGTGTAAGGGCAAGAACAGTGGAGCAGGGAAAGGATCTTGTATTTTCAGTAGTAGCGCCATGAAAATACAAGATTGGTGAATACCCTATGATCAAAACAGACCCGTTTAAAATTAGAATGCCCAAACAAATTTTAATAGTCCGGTATGACCTTTTGGGCGATTTTCAACTTGAGTCTCAGTTAAATATTTCGCTTCGACCGACCAGTTTTTATCTTGATATTGTACGGCAGGACCAACAGCCAAAACCTGTCCACGCATACCAATATTGTCACCATGTTGGCGATCTGATTTGGTTTGCTTAAACGCATAACCTTCAATAGCAACTTTAACATGATCTGAAAGCTTATAGCCTATACTGTAATCTCCTGCAAAATAATCTCCAGATCGATAATGTGTATCATCGTTTTCTGTATTAAAGCTATAAGAGATTTTCGTAGAAAGGTCTAAACCATTTTCAGGTGCATAGCTATAGGCAAAAATTGGTCGTACGGTATTGTAGTTTTTTCCTATATTGGCAACCAAAGGTTGAGTGATGCTTACTTTGTCATATTTTCCAGTAGCAAGCACTGTTTCAATCGCGCCAATCCAGTGATGATTACCACGGTGCCAACCAAGCATTGAACCGAGCATTAGATCACCCAAGGCGGTGTTATGGTCTGACATACCTGCTGCTGAGAGGCGCAAATCGACCATCGGTTGAATCGCATAGAATCCAAGTTGACCTCCCCAATAGTTTTGCTCTGTCATCCAAACCAGTCGAGGAATAAAAGCATTGACGTCTAAATGAAAATTGGGAGGACCTTGATCAAAATGTCCTGCATGATAATTTTGATAATAAGTTAATAAGTAAACACCCGGTGGAGGTAAGGCACCTGCCATCATACCTTCTGCACCTAAGGCAAATGAGTCTGCACCATTTTCCGTAGCATGAACGATGTGCGTGCTTAAACCGAGCATTAATGTAAGTGAAAGTTTTAAGATGAGTTGTTTCATAGAAAATCCTTTTCAATGATATTTTTATGACATCGAGCTGTACCTATAAGCTTCTGTATAGGTACATTGTGTTAGATGAAATCGTGATGTTTGAGGTTAAGCTGCTGCTCGACGGCGATTAACTTCTGTTGAGGGAATTTGTTGAGTGTCTTTGACCAATTCAAAATGAAAGTTAATGTGCTTAAAAGGCTGATCTAAATTATATTTTTTAATCTCGTCAATAGCTGTAACTTCACTTGCCGTGGCAATTAAGCCTTCACGTGTGGCAAAGGCAAAGTCATCCCACAGATATTGGTCACCCTCAATATTGAATTGGGTGGTGAGTTTGCGATAACCCGGTGCAGAGACAAAGTAGTGAACATGAGATGGTCGATTGCCGTGACGTCCCAGCAAATTGAGTAGCGCTTGTGTCGTACCTTCGGGTGGACAGCCATAACCTACAGGCATGGTGGTTTGTGCGACATATTGACCATTGGCATCTGTGAAAATACTACGGCGCAAATTAAACTCAGACTGAGATTTATCAAAGAAAGAATAATTGCCTAGACTATTGGCATGCCAAATTTCTACTTTGGCATTGGGAATTTTATTTCCAGCCGTATCTGTGACAATACCTTCAATGATCAACGTATCAACATGATCCGATTCAGAACCATCATCCATACGGGCAAAGCCGACAGATTCAGGTGCACCTGCAACATATAATGGACCTTCGATCGTGCGTGGTGTTCCGCCTGTAATACCAGCTTTCGCATCGGCTTCATCAGCACGCAGATCTAAATAGTGTTCTAAGCCTAATCCTGCTGCCAACAGACCAAGCTCGTTGGCTTGACCTGCATCGGTAAAGTATTCTAAACCTTTCCAAAGTTCAGTTTGAGATATATCCAAGTCTTCAATAGCTTTGAACAAGTCTCCGAGTAGACGAACGACAATTTGCTGAACACGTGGATTCACTTCACCTGTTGCAGTGTCTACATTCATTTGTTGAACTAATTTATCTATTTCTTGACGGTTCATCATCATCTTCCTTTGATTGATATGAATGTTGGGAGTGATCTTGTTTTGTCGAGATCACTCAACTGTATCTTTGACTAAAATTGTATAAAGACATGCGTTAGGTCTAGATGTGTCTGAAAAGTGCTGAACGTGATTGTTCCTTTGCACCATCCGCAGCACTCAAGAAACGTTCAGTATGGATATCTTTTTCAAACAAACGGCTTTGCATCAATGTAGAAATAGCAGCATCAATCATCGGAGGCGGTCCACATAAATAGGCTTTGTGTCCACCACATTTGTGCTCGAAATAATTTGCCACAGCTTCATGCACAAAGCCTGTAAAACCTGTCCAATCGTCTGCTGATTTGGGTGCATTCAGCGCTGGGATGTATCTGAAATTTGGATATTCTTTGACAAGCTGTTCAAATTTTTCTCGGTTATACAATTCAGCCAGATCACGTGCGCCTTGGAAAAGATATATGATGCGTTGATCACCTTGTTCAAGCAGATCCATGATCATGGATTGCGGACTAGACAACCCCGAACCGCCTGCGATAAAGATGACATTTTGTTGGTCAGACTTACGCACAAAGAATTGCCCATATGGACCTGAAAGAGCGAGTTTATCTCCCAGCTTTAACTGTTCATGGATATACTGTGTTCCCTGACCGCCCTCGACTTTACGAATGTGCACTTCGATGATATTGGTTTCACTGGGTGAGTTTGCAATTGAAAATGCACGAGTCCCTTCGACATTGGGGATATGGAGATTGATATATTGTCCAGCTTGAAATGCCATCTCACGATCAATTTCAAAACGGATGCCCTTAATCGTTGGTGATAAGTCGGTTATTTCGACCACTTTTGCTTGGTAGTCTTGAACCAAGTAGCCTAAGAAATCCTCATCTTCATCCACATCTGCTTCGATGATCATGTCAGATTCAGGTTTACAACAGCAGGCCAAAACTTTATTTTCTTCTCGTTCAATATCCATCAATGCAAACGGTGAAGCCTCGCCAACATCGTAGAAGCCGTCTGTGACTTGGACTTTGCAAGTCCCGCATGTGCCATGCCCACATGCAAAGGGTAGCCAAACCCCTTGGCGTAATGCAGCATCCAAAATAGTTTGATCTTGCTCTACTTCAATCGTGGTACCGATGGGTTCGATGGTAACTTGATAGCTCATCTTCATTCTCCTTAAACGTGTGTGCCGTTGTAACCTTGTAATTCAGGCGTAACAAAGCGTAGGAGTGATTTGTGATCAAAACCCAAATCCGCTAAAGATTTAGAAAAGTCCACGTTTAACCGTTGCCGATTAAGGTAAAACTCAACTTTTGACCAATCAATATTTGCAAAGTCAGGGTGTTGTTCGAAACCTACTTGAATCTGTCCATCAAGCAACTCTTGAAAAGTTTGATGCGCTGAAACGACAAAAGTATGGGCAGAACAAAAAAGTGTATGATGATCCCAGCCAATAAATAGCAGCATATTGTCGCCGTATTTTTGCTGGAGATCTAAAGGTTCAAATTGATAATTTTCTACAATCGCTTTTACGGTCATGGGGTAATTCCTCAAATTTTTTGAATAAATCCTTGAGAGGATGTAGTCGTTAGCGACGACATCCGTTCCTTGGTGCTGTTGTTTTGAGTGGTGGATTAAGCCGCGTTACCTTTCCATTTTTTCCAGCGTTTTTGGTCTGGGGAACCTTCTATGTCAAGATTGTCTGCACCCACATTGAAATTGTAGTAGTCCCTTAAAATGCTTTCTAAGTCAGGACCACCGCAATTGCCTTGTAAAATCTGATGAACAGGCAACCAAGCTTGGATGTATTTTTCAGGCTCTCTTTCAAAAATGTCATGGCAGCCATCTGAACAGGTATGGTAGCGTTCGTCTTGGTAAATTGACTCACGATAACTGAACATGGTTTGGTCGCCATCCATCTCTGTAAATGTCATTGGAATTTGGCAGACTTGGCAAAGTTGTGGTAAGCCTGCGCTATAGAAGCGTTTACCTTCGGCTTCCATTTTGCGTGCCAGTTCCCAGCGTGGGCGATAGTATTGGTCAAAAGTGTCAGGGTATTTTGCAGATAACCAATCCATTTCTTCATCTGTTGGAATCCAAGTATGGAAGCCAGCCGCATGACCAAAGTTATAGAAAATCCACCATGCTTGGTGTGATACATGCTCTTTTTCTTTGGTGATGACTTCACTGTATTTCGGCATACGAATGCCATAGCGACTAAGGTCTTTGAATAATGCACCACCTGCTTCTTCAAAGTAGGTTTCCCAAGCTTCTTTCCATGACATGACTTTATTTGGCAACATATAGTCCATCATCATGCCGACGATGGAGAGCAAACGGGTGCCACGCCAGAACCATTTATCAATCCATTCTTGAACGATTGGTACATTATCTTCATGCTGTTCAAGTAAGAATTTGACAATTTCTAAACCGAGTGTCATGTGGCGTGCTTCATCTGATTGGGCACTAAAGCCAAAGGTGACAGTTGCCATATCACCGTTATAGGCTGCGCCTGACATAAATGGTACGAATAACAGATTGGTCAATACATATTCAAAAGCAAAACTGATCGCCAATAAAAACTCAAACGGTCCAGCTGAACGGGCATCTTCAAAGAATGATTTCGGAACGGATAAATACCAAACACGATCATGCATATGTGCCCAATCTTGGAAACCGTCAAAGAACTTGTTGTAATGACTCATCGCATGAATCTGAGTTTGTACATGACGTAATTCATCGATAGATTGCATCTGTGAAGCAATTCGAGCGCCGATTCCACCAAATTGGCGTCCAACATGTGCATAACCCTGATAAGCTTGATATTCCAACGGGGTCACTGCGGTTAAAAACAGTTTGATGGCATTGACATAACGTTCATTCGAAACATTCATTTGTCCATTGTTTTGCGCAAATGCATCAAAAATGGCATACAGTTTCTTTTCTTTTTCAGCTTGGTATTTCCAATAGGCATCCATGGTTAAACGGAACGGGTCTTCCCATTTTGACCAGTCAGTGATTTTTATGCCTTCGAATTCTTCATAAGGAAAGGCATCTTTTCGATCTGCATAGGAAAACTCCCAGTCCAGATCACGGGTCAATATTCGATAACGCTCTTTGGCATTGAGTTTTTTATTGCTGATTTTTGCTTGGCTATTCATTTTGATTATCCTTTCAATGGCTTGAAGCTGCCTGCTTCTGATGTTTTGCTTTGATGTAGGGCGACGGGTTTAATTCCACTTCAGGGTAAAACTGTCATCATCTTCCTCTACATTGCCACCCAGTGTGATCATGTTGAGTTGCAGTTCTTGAATGTCCCAATCCTGTCCGAGTTTTTCTGATACTGTTTCAGCTCGAATCACCAAAATACCTGTACTTTCTACACGTATCATGGCTGGGAGATATTGAATGTTGGCCTCAGGATTGTCCTGTTCAATGGCTTCAATGATGTAACGTGAGGTGTCATTGTCTTGTAAGGCTAAATAAACTTTAGAACTCATGATGGCAATTCCTTATGCTGCTGAATCAAGTAAAACCAAACCTACCTTTTTACTGCGTTCTGAAAGAGCATTCAGTGCAGTATCAATATTGCTGTCAGGTAGTGCGTTTTGTGCCCAACTTTGAAATGCCAGTTGAACGTTTGGAAGCATTTCGGTTATCCATGATTGAATTAAAGTTTTATTTTCTTCTGATTCTGAAATCGCAGTTTTTAAAACACTGTCAGACCACTTACGTAAATCAGTTAAGCAGTCTTTAACAAATTCGGTGAGGATGGCGATATCACGTCCACCATGTTCAACAAGCCATTGATCGAGTTGTCCAAAGACCAGTTCTTGTAAGAAGGTGTCGATCAGCAGATTTTGCAGGATGTAGAGTTTGAACCAATCTTGCTCTGTCAGGCTGTGCTCGCAAAGTTTGCGTAGAGGTTGCCACATCTCATCATTCATCCAAGCTTGTTTCGCCTGTGCTAAGGATTCACCTGTATGACCGTCGAGCATCAGACCGATACGGGAAATATATTGCGCCATCCCTAAACGATCCATTGCTGCAAAAATACAGGCTTGGGTGATCACGGTTCCATAGCCATAAGCACTCCCTGACATCATGTGTAAGTTGGCAGTCTGTTCGACATAGCGAAATGGCAATAAACAAGTGATGATTTTTTGTTTGACTGCATCACTGAGGTTGTCAACCAATTGACGTTTTTCAAAAAATGAATAATTACTTTCAGCTGTATCTTGCATACGTGCGCGATGTTGCACATAAGCACCATAGTAGAACTGACGAGGATCCTTAAATGCATACCAGTCTTGCATTTTCAAAGCTGTATGGGTTTGATCATTTAACGTTTTTTCAGGCTTCCACAATGGACGATAGTGAAAGTTGGTGGATGCCTGTACATCAAAACTGACTTCCTGATAACGGGTGGCAGGTTTGCTACCAAAGCGACGTTCGATATAGGCATAGCTTTGGCGAATCGGCTCTAAATTGGATGTTTTAATTTCTAAAGTCATTTCATTCTCCTTTTCGACTTAAGCCTGATCTTCTTGATCAGCATATTGGCGCGTATTATTGAGAACAGTGGGTTCAATGCCGTAGCGCCATTTATCTTCCTGCGCGTCATTCCAAGCCTGTTGTTCTGCGGTCATTTCGATTACATGGTTAATTTCACAAAAGTGCTGAAATGCCTGTTGGGGTAAAACCAATTCAACAAATAGGGTTGGATCATGAATCGCAAAATCAAACTCAACGAATTTGGCATTACGGTCACCAGTAATTCGAATGTATTTCACCAGTGGGTGAGTGGGGGTGGCATCTACCATAAGTGGAATCCTTGTGGTCAACATCAACAACAGCTTTGATGCAGAGCGTCATGCTCTTCGGATAATTCCCTGTAGATATTCCAAAAGTCGTGCCAACTTTATTTTTATATTTAAATACAAGTGTTTAAGAATTTTGTGTTGATTGAAAGAGAGGAGATTGATTGAGATATTCATCAAATGATGAACAATGTTTGAATCGGATTTCATCAAAACAATAAACACCTTATTGATTGATTCATTCGTTTATTTTTTTATTTATGAAATAAGATTTTTTTAAGCGACTGATATAGCTCAAAATTAAGATAATATACCTCTAAGGTATAAAAATATAAGAATAAGGTAGTAAGGCTTTTTAGTCGGAATTAGGTAATATCAAGGTTGCATTCACAAAAGACATATAGCCAAGGATGGATATCATGCCCCAAGCCAAAAATGTGAAGGTATATAAGCAGATACTTGAACAAAACAAAGATATTCAAGATCTATTGGATAAAATCGTTTTTGATACCCGACATGGTCAAATCTGGTTTGATGAAAATCGTATGTTGTTGATGCATACCAGTATCATGGGGTTTTTAAGAAAAGATTTGTTTCAGATGTTAGGGCTTGAAAGAACCAAACGTTTTTTTATTCGTTGTGGTTATCAAGCTGGCATGCGTGACGCAGAAGTGACCTCTAAACTTCGCCCCAATTTAAATGAAGCTGAAGCATTTATGGCGGGACCACAAATGCACGGTATTCGTGGCATGGTGCAGGTAGAAGTCAATGAGTTGCACCTCAGTCATGATCTAAAGCAGTTTTATGCGGATTTTAATTGGCTGAACTCATTTGAAGCTGAAGTTCATTTGAGTGAGTTTGGTTCTTCCGATGAACCAGCTTGTTGGATGCTCTTGGGTTATGCTTGTGGTTACAGTAGTTTTGTGATGGGACAGACCATTATCTATCAGGAAACACATTGTGTCGCTCAAGGGGATGACCATTGTCAAATTATTGGCAAACCTTTAAGTGAATGGGAAAATGCTGATGAGCTGATTCGTTTTATGTCACCAGATCCTATTTCAGATGAAATCATTGCCTTACAGGCTGAACTCAATGCGTTGAAAAAGAATATTTACACAGACGCAGAAAGTGATTACACCATGTTCAATGCGGTGGGTGAATCAGTGGCTTACCGTCAAGTATGTGATTTACTGAAAAAAGCAGCAGGCAGTAAAGTGGCTGTTTTATTGCAAGGTGAAACAGGTGTAGGTAAGGAAGCATTTGCTCGTGGTATCCATAATGCCAGTCAGCGTAAACGCCAACCTTTTGTTGCGGTCAATTGTGCTTGTATTCCTCCAGATTTAATTGAGTCAGAACTTTTTGGTGTTGAAAAAGGTGCATTTACAGGGGCGACTCAATCTCGAATGGGAAAATTTGAACGTGCTCACGGTGGAACGATTTTTCTTGATGAAGTCATTGAGCTTTCACCACGTGCGCAAGCTGCCTTGTTAAGAATGTTACAAGAGGGTGAGTTTGAACGGGTAGGAGATACTCGTACACGTCAAGTTGATGTCAGAATTGTTGCAGCAACCAATGAGGATTTGGAACAAGCTGTGAAAGATGGCAAGTTTCGAGCAGATTTATATTATCGCCTTAATATTTTTCCTGTTTTGATTCCACCTTTACGTGAGCGTAAAGAAGATATTCCTTTATTGATCAATCACTTTTTGGCACGGTTTGAAAATATGTACGACAAAACCTTAAAAGGCTTAAGTGATAAAGCCAAAAGTTTCGTGATGAAATATGATTGGCCGGGCAATATTCGTGAATTAGAAAATTTGTTAGAACGTGCAACGTTATTGACGGATCATCAACAGGAAATAAAATTAGACAGTTTATTTCCACAGCATAAAGATGTGGAAAGTATCTCTCATTCGACAAACATGAATATCAATATTGATGAATTATTGACTGAACATTTTTCCTTGGAACAATTTGAACAAGACATTATTCGCACTGCTATGGACAAAAGTCGCCAAAATGTTTCAGAAGCGGCTCGAATTTTGGGAATTAGTCGGGCGACCTTGGATTATCGGTTAAAGAAAATTGATCTACCATAAAGAGATCAGCATGCATCAAGATGACAACCAATTCAATTCATAGCTATATCACTATATGAATTTATTTAATAAATCAAAGGTTTGAATCATATTTAAAACATCTTGGTGCAGTTTGTCTACTTTATGGCGAAGCTAAGATGTTGAGTGGAAAGAATGAGGCTTCGGAGGCAAATTAATATTCTAAAAACCAATGAATTGAACAGTAAAAACTCACCAGTGTGAGTTTTTACTTAAGACTACAGATTCAAAGAAGATTTAAAATCATCAAGAGACTAGAAAATCTGCCAAGGCTTGATTAAATTGTTGCGGTTTTTCTACATTGGAAATATGCGATGCTTCAATCACAAAGAGTTCAGACTCAGGGATTTGCTCCTGCATAAATTGCCCATCTACAACAGTCGTCACTGGATCTTGTGCACCAGCAATCACCAAGACAGGTACCGTAATGCTATTGATTCGAGTGGTTAAATCCGCTTTAGCCAAAGCCTCACAACAACTTGCATAACCCTCTGTGCTGCTAGCTGCGAGGTCGTTACTCATGGATTTTACAATCGCTGTTTGACTTTGGATAAAGGGCTCGGTAAACCAACGAAGTGCTGCTGTTTCTGCAATCGGGGTTAAGCCTTGCTCACGCACCAATTCGGCACGTGCTAACCAAGCAGATTCCTGACCAATTTTTGCAGCAGTATTGCAGATCACAACATGGTTAAATCGTTGCGGATGATGAATGGCTAACCATTGACCTGTTAAGCCACCCATTGAAATTCCGCAAAAATCTGCTTTTTGAATATTGAGCTGATCCAATAAATGAATGACATCTTGACCCAAATGTTCGATAGAATAGGGTCCTTGAGGTGCTGTCGATTGCCCATGACCACGGGTGTCATAGGCTATGACAAAATGATCTTTTTGAAAATATTCAATTTGTGCTTGCCACATACTCAGTTGAGTACCCAACGAATTGGAAAATATAAGGGCAGGCAGAGTCGGCTTACCCCATGTTTGATAATGAATCACAGCATCATCTGACTGGAATGTTGGCATGGAAACTGATCCTTTTACCTGTTTGATGATATTGCAAGACCAACAACTTTGATGATTGGCTACAAAATCTTGTTTTAAATTAAAATTAAACGCGTTGAATAATCATGGCGATGCCTTGACCCACACCGATGCACATTGAACACAAAGCATATTGCCCTTGAATCTGTTCGAGTTGGTTGAGGGCGGTTGTCACCAAGCGAGCGCCTGATGCACCCAATGGATGCCCCAAAGCAATTGCACCACCATTCGGATTGACCCGTGCATCATCATCTGCCAAGCCTAAATCACGAGTCACCGCTAAAGCTTGGGCGGCAAAGGCTTCATTCAGCTCAATCACATCCATCTGCGCCAAACTCAGATTTGCCTGTTGAAGTAATTTCTTGATCGCTGGTGCAGGTGCAAATCCCATGATTCGAGGTTCTATACCCACGGTTGTCGCTGCAATGATTTTGGCACGTGGTTTTAATTGATACTGTGTAACGGCTTGATCTGATGCGATCAGTAAAGCGGCTGCACCATCATTAATTCCTGAAGCATTGCCCGCAGTTACCGTACCTTCTGCTTTCACCACACCTTTTAATTTTTGTAAGGCTTGCAATGTGGTTGAAGCCCGTGGATGCTCATCTTGATCCACTAGCAAAGCATCACCTTTACGCTGAGGAATGGTCAAAGCAACAATTTCTTGTTTAAAAAAGCCCTGTGCCTGTGCTGCTGCTGTACGTTGCTGGCTGTTCAATGCAAACTGATCTTGATCAGCACGGTTGATGTTGAATTGCTCAGCCACATTTTCAGCCGTTTGTGGCATGGTTTCTACACCATACATGTCTTTTAGCTTGGGATTGATAAAGCGCCAACCCATGGTGGTGTCTTCAATCTTTTGGCTACGCCCAAAAGCACTATCGGATTTGCCCATCACATAGGGTGCTCGACTCATACTTTCCACACCACCAGCAATGATCAGATCGGCTTCATTGGCTTTAATTGCTCGTGCTGCCATCGCAATTGCATCCAGTGACGAACCACATAAACGATTGACTGTAGTTGCAGGCACTTCAACAGGCAGCCCTGCCAATAATGCTGACATACGACCCACATTTCGGTTGTCTTCACCTGCCTGATTGGCACAGCCATAAATCACATCGTCGACTTTTTGCCAATCCACAGTCGGGTTGCGTTGCATCAAGGCTTGAATTGGCACTGCACCTAAATCATCCGCTCTTACAGCTGCAAGTCCACCAGCATAACGACCAAATGGAGTTCGAATGGCATCAATGATATAAGCATTTTTCATGTGTTTTTCCTTAAATAATCTCTCTTAAGAAGCAGTGCTTCTCATCCTTTAAAAAGGAGAGAGACTTCAGCCCATTATTTATTTAGGTGAAGTCCCCCTTTAACAAAGGGGGATTTAGGGGGATTTCATCCATTAATTCTGCTGTGTTGCATCAACCAATTCAGCACCCGTCATCGACTGCAATTCTTCAAAGCTGAGACCCGCTACTTTTTCAATCACTTTTAAACCGTCTGGAGTAACATCAATCACACATAGATCGGTATAGATACGGTCGACACATTTTTTGCCAGTCACAGGATAGGTCAGCTCAGCCACGATTTTGGGTTCGCCTTGTTTGGTGACATGGTCAGTGGTGATAAAGACTTTTTTGGCACCGACTGCCAAATCCATCGCACCACCCACCGCAGGGATTGCATCAGGTGCGCCTGTATGCCAGTTGGCAAGATCACCATTTTCAGCAATTTGGAAGGCACCCAATACTGCAATATCCAAGTGCCCACCACGCATCATGGCAAAAGAATCGCCGTGATGGAAAAAGCTTCCGCCTGTGAGCATGGTGACAAATTCTTTGCCTGCATTAATCAGTTCAGGGTCTTCATCGCCTTTGGCAGGGGGTGGACCAAACGCCAACAAACCATTTTCAGAATGTAGGAATACATCTTTGTCTGAAGGTAAATATTTCGAGATTTTGGTCGGTAAACCAATACCTAAATTCACATAAGCGCCATCGGGAATGTCTTGTGCAACACGTTCTGCAATTTGGTCACGGCTTAGTTTTTGGTAACTCATTGTGCTTCTCCCTGTCCTGCATTGACAGCAACCACATGCTGTACGAAAATCCCGGGTGTAATGATATGTTCAGGATCAAGTTGACCGAGTTCTGCGATTTCAGAAACCTGTGCAATGGTGACATCCGCCGCCATCGCCATAATCGGTCCAAAGTTTCGTGCAGATTTGCGGTAGACCAGATTGCCCCAACGATCGCCTTGGTGGGCTTTGATCAAGGCAAAATCAGCTTTGATCGGATACTCAAGCACATAGTCTTTTCCGTCGATATGGCGGGTTTCTTTTCCTTCGGCAAGCAATGTACCAAAACCTGTTGGTGTGAATACTGCCCCTAAACCCATTCCCGCTGCTTGAATACGACATGCCAAGTTTCCTTGAGGAACAAGTTCTAGTTCAATCTTGCCTGCATGATAGAGTTCATCAAATACCCATGAATCAGACTGGCGTGGGAATGAACAGATGATCTTACGTACAGCCCCTGATTTGAGGAGTTTTGCCAAACCATAATCGCCATTGCCTGCATTGTTGTTGACAATGACCAAGTCTTTGACGCCAAGCTCAATCAATCCATCAATCAGCTCTGCGGGTTGTCCTGCGGTTCCAAAGCCGCCAATCATAATGGTTGAACCATCCTTGATTTTTGATAGGACTTCCACCATGGATAAAGAACTTTTATCAATCATAAGACTTAACCTTTGTCTATGTTTCCAAATTGCTATGCATAAATGAGTCAGAACATATTTATGCATAGCGATCTAAAACAGGTCATGAGATAAACGCTGTTATCTCACGACCTAACGCATAAAAAATTTCTAATTAAGCACTTGCACGGCGACGATCTACTTCAGTCGTTGGTGCATCTACTTTTTCTTTTACTAATTCAACATTGAAAGTAATGTGTTTGAATGGTTTGTTAACACCACGACGAGCAAGTTCAGCTTCATCAGTGACATCTTCAGCAGTAGCAACTAAACCTTCACGTGTAGCAAATGCAAAGTCATCCCATAGGTACTTGTCACCTTCAATATTAAATTGAGTGGTGAGTTTGCGATAACCTGGTGCAGAGACAAAATAGTGAACATGCGATGGGCGATTTCCATGACGTCCCAGCAAATTGAGTAGCGCTTGTGTTGTTCCTTCAGGTGGACAGCCATAACCCACTGGCATGGTGGTTTGAGCAACATACTGACCATTGGCATCAGTTAAAATACTGCGACGTAAATTAAAATCAGATTGAGATTTATCAAAGAAAGAATAGTTGCCTAGACTATTGGCATGCCAAACTTCAACTTTAGCACCTTCAATAATGTTGCCATCTGCATCTGTGACTTTCCCCTCGATAAACAGGGTATCAACATGATCTGATTCAGAACCATCATCCATACGTGCAAAGCCGACAGATTCAGGTGCACCTGCAACATATAATGGACCTTCGATCGTGCGTGGTGTTCCGCCTGTAATACCAGCTTTCGCATCTGCTTCATCAGCACGCAGATCTAAATAGTGTTCTAAACCTAATCCTGCTGCCAACAGACCAAGCTCGTTGGCTTGACCAGCATCGGTAAAGTATTCTAAACCTTTCCAAAGTTCAGTTTGAGATATATCCAAGTCTTCAATAGCTTGGAATAAATCTCCGAGTAGACGAACGACAATTTGCTGAACACGTGGATTCACTTCACCTGTTGCAGTGTCTACATTCATTTGTTGAACTAATTTATCTATTTCTTGGCGGTTCATACTGATTCTCCTGAAGTATGAAAGGTGTTACGTGGCTTGCTTTGCTTACTCATGGTTGATTGATGAAATATTTAAACCAACAGCTTTGCTTGCTCCATTGCTCACCACAGTCCTTGTTAATTACGGTGATAAAAAAATGATCAATACAGTTTAACTGTCATCTTCACGCACAGATGATGGGTGACGATTTAAAGCCATTACTTCAATATTCATGTAAGGGTACAGTGGAAGACCTTGTAAAATGCTATGCAGTTCTTCATTGCTCTCAACATCAAAAATACTGATGTTTGAATACTGTCCTGTAATGCGCCAAATATGACGCCACTTGCCTTGTCGTTGTAAATCTTGTGAATATGCCTTTTCAACAGCTTTAATTTCATTGGCTTTTTCAGCAGGCATATCCAGTGGGATATTTACATCCATTCTGACTTGGTAAAGCATGGGAACTCCTTGAATTATTTACGACGTAGCTTGTCAATTTTGTCTTCATCCAGTTCAATACCTAACCCAGAAGCTGTCGGAATTTTCAGCTCAAAATTTTCATATTGAAGTGGTTTTTTTAAAATTTGTTCTGTGAGCAGCAATGGACCAAATAGTTCAGTGCCATAAGCCAAGTTACTGAATGTTGAAAAAACATGGGCTGAGGCGATCGTACCTACAGGTCCTTCCAGCATGGTGCCGCCATAGAGATCGATTCCCGCTAGATTGGCTAACTTTCCAACTTCACATGCTTCAATTAAGCCACCTGACTGAGCGACTTTCACTGCAAAAACAGATGCTGCATTGCATTTCGCCAGTTCATAAGCACTTTGTGGTCCCATCAAGGACTCATCTGCCATAATCGCAATATCAAACTTTCGCGTTAAGCGTTGCATAGCATCAATATTTTGAATTGCACAAGGTTGTTCGATCAAATCAACCCCGCCATCTTGAAGCATTTTGATGCCTTTAATTGCGGTTAATTCAGACCATGCTCGGTTGACATCGACTCGAATTGAAATCTCACTGCCCAATGCTTGTTTAATGGCCAACACATGTTCAATATCTTGCTCTAAAGGTCGTGACCCAATTTTTAATTTGAAAATGTTATGACGTTTTGCGGTAATCATTTTCTTGGCTTCAGCAATATCTTTTTCGGTATCACCAGAAGCCAATACCCACAATACTGAAATACTGTCACGTAAACGCCCACCTAATAATTCACTGACAGGAATTCCCAAACGTTGAGATTGAATATCCAATAAAGCAGTTTGAATGGCACATTTTGCAAAACGGTTACCATTGATATTACGCTGAATCACTTGCATGGTTTGTGCAATATTCAATCCAGACAAAGTCTTGAGCAAAGGTGCAAAATAAGTGTCAATATTGGTTTGAACGCTTTCAGGGCTTTCTTCACCATAACCTAAACCACCTATTGTGGTTGCTTCACCCCAGCCAACAAAACCATCTTCAGTCGTGATTTTAATCAGCACCAAAGTTTGTGTTTGCATCGTCGCAACAGCCATCTTATGAGGGCGTATTGTCGGGATCTCGACTAACAGTGTTTCTATGGACTTATACATGCTGCGAATTTCTTAAGTATTAATCTATTTATATACCCTAAATTAATGTAATATCTTTAACTAGGCTGGATTTGGTATTTTTAGATACTTAAAAGGTATATTTTGGTGCGAGATAGATAAAATGGAATTAAGACATCTTCGTTACTTTGTGACTGTGGTTGAAGAGCAAAGTATTACCAAAGCGGCTGAAAAATTATGTATTGCGCAACCGCCCCTGAGCCGACAGATTCAAAATCTTGAACAAGAACTGGGCATCCTATTATTTGAACGTGGTTCAAGACCTGTAAGAACAACTGAAGCAGGGCAGTTTTTTTATCAACATGCGGTACAAATTTTAACCCATACTGCTCAAGCGGCATCTATGGCAAAACGGATTAGTGCAGTCAATAAAATTGTACGTATCGGTTATGTTAGCTCACTTTTATATGCGCTGTTGCCCCAAATCATTTACTTGTTTCGTCAACGTCATCCTGATATTGAAGTGGAATTAATTGAATGTGGGACCAAAGACCAAATTGAAGCATTAAAGCAAGGTAAAATTGACTTAGGTTTTGGTCGTTTAAGAATTAGTGATCCTGCGATTAAACGCATTGTACTCCGTGAAGAAAAGCTGAAATTGGCTGTACATAAAAATGATCATCTCGCTGAATATATCGACCAAGGTGTTTATTTATCACAAATTACTCATGAAACGATTTTCTCTTATCCCGCAACTCAAAAACCCAATTTCTCTACCTTAATTCAGTCGATTTTTACTGAACTGGGATTGGTACCCAAAAATATGGTTGAAGTGCGTGAAATTCATATGGCTTTAGGCTTGGTCGCATCAGGCGAGGGGATTTGTTTGATTCCTGAAAGTGCCAGTGATATTGGAATGAAGAATTTAGTTTATGTGCCTATTTTAGATTTGGAAGCCTATAGTCCAATTTCGCTATCAGTTCGAAATATGGATCAAAGTAGTTATGTGCCGAACATACTTGCATGTGTGAGAGAGGTTTTTGAGCAAGAAAACATTAGCTTAAAAATGAATCTGTAAATGGTCTCAATCTATGCAACTACTGCATGGAAACGTTCTTATATTCTGGATTTGGAATACATGTGCTTAGAACGCTTCCATTTAACACTTCAAGTTTTGATGAAATAGTGCAATTCATTTTTAAACCATTGATCAATGCTTTAAATTTTTTTCCATTGCAGATTTTCTTCATCAAAATTGATTAGAAAAGATGTTCCCGATTCATCACCAACCAGATAAGAAGATGGATTGACCATAAGGACTTTTAATAAGGTTCCTGCTTCAATGGTGATCGGGCGTAAATTTTCTTTCGTTAATGTAACGGGTTGAAGTAATTCAATGATTTCCATTTTTTAAATTAACCTGTTGTTTGACTAAAAATTCATTCATTCATCATGACATAAATGAAAACCTGAGGCTGAAATTTAAATTAAAAAGGTTCAATTTAATGTATTTATATGTAATCTAAAGAATATTGATCAAGATTAAGCTAGATTTTGATGTGTATGCAAAATCTAGCTTTTCATGTTTACAAAGTGATGTTAGCACCAAGAACTTTAACAAATTGGGCTAACCAAGCAGGATGTGCAGGCCATGCAGGCGCAGTCACCAAATGACCATCAGTCACGGCTTCAGTAACAGCTATATCTGCATATTGACCACCTGCCAGTTTAACTTCAGCAGCACAAGCAGGGTAGGCAGAACATAGACGACCTTTTAATACATCAGCAGCAGCCAGTAGTTGTGCGCCATGACAGACTGCGGCAATCGGTTTCTTTACAGTATCGAATTCACGCACAATTTCAACAATACGTGCATTCATTCGCAAATACTCAGGCGCACGACCACCAGGAATTACCAAGCCGATATAATTTTGCACATCAACTTGGTCAAAATCATAATTAATTGCAAAGTTATGACCACGTTTTTCACTATAGGTTTGTTCACCTTCAAAATCATGGATTGCCGTGGCTATACGGTCACCATTTTTCTTATCTGGGCAGACTGCATGGACGGTATAACCTAATCCTGTAAGGAATTGGAAAGGAACCATGGTTTCATAATCTTCAGCATAATCACCGACTAACATCAAAATTTGTTTAGACATTTTTTCACCTGCTGTTCAAAAAATAGTTATCCTTTCAGGTAAAATAACATGCTCAGATTGCAGTTTTAAGTTGAATTTATACGGCTTTAGTCTTAATTTTATTCAGAACGTTGTAATCAATAGATATGTAAATTTCTTATTCTAAAGCAAGACTTTTCAGCTTGAGAAAATAACGCTTGAAGCTCAATCCACAACAGGAAGAAGTCGCCGACTTATTTTAAAAGTGATGAATATAGGATTAAAAAGGAAAAATATGAAAAAGTATCTTTTGGGTATTGGTTTAGTGCTTGCAGCAACAGTAAATCATGCTGCGACGCAACAAACAGTGTATCGGGGAATGGGGGAGGCATCTTCACAATTTCCAAGCTTTAAAAAAATGTTCAAAGATGGACTAATCAATAAAAAGGCAGAAGTTTCTAGATATGATTACAATGATGTCTATCGACTTAAGAAACCCCTAAATTTTATGGGACAAAGCGTCGTTTTGGTTTCAGATGAGTATATGTCTCAATACGCTGGGTGTTGTGTAAGTGAGGGTTGGGGAGCACTTGTCGCAAAAAATACAGATTTAAAACAATTAACTCAATTTGCAAAAGCCAATCAATGTTCATTGACTGAAATGGATCGAAGCAGTACAGACTACTATTATTACAAGCTGAAACAACTGCCAAAAGCACAATATTATGAACTTTCTTGTCGTGAACGAGATCTAGAAAACCAGCAGTAATTTGCATTCAATTCATTCGCCAAATCCCCTTTAAAGGGGATTTGGGTTCTATTAGCGATGTGTTTTATAAACGTTGCATTTTAAAGAAGTCGAGATTTCCAAGTTCAATTGAAGACAGTTAAACCTAATAATAACGTGACTACAGAATCAGTACACCTGTTCCTGCACCAATCAACATTAACCAAACTGGATGAACATTTTTAAACACACTAAGTACTATAGTCAGGACAACGATTGCAATCAGTAAAATATTTTGTGCAGATGCCTGAGCAATAATCCATGCACTGACAAGCACTAAACCTACAGTAATGGGCTTTAATGCTTTTTCAAATCTCGCACGTAATGGATGGCTTTTAAAATTATTCCAAAATTTCAGTGCATAGACAGTGATAATTGAAGAAGGTCCGAATTTGGCAAAAGATGTAACAAGCAATCCCATCGGTCCTGCAACATGCCAGCCGACTAAAGGCACAATCATCATATTTGGACCAGGCGCAGCCTGTGCCATAGCAAACATAGAACTGAATTGTTCAGCGGTCATCCATTGATGAACCACCACAACTTGATGCTGCATTTCTGGCAAAATGGCATTACCACCGCCAAATGCCAGTAAAGACAATTGAGTAAAAACTAAAGTGAGTGCGATAAGGACATACATTTTGTTTTACTCCTGAGTGAATCTACGTTGTTTAAAGGCTAAAACAGCCATATTCACAGTGACTAAAATCAACAGCGTCAATGCCAAAGGTAGTTTGATTAGCAACATGAAAATAATGGTCAGCAAGATGGTGAAATAAGTCAGTTTACTTTTCATGATTGGTTTCAACATTTTAAAGCCTGTGGCAAACAGTAAACCTGCTGCTGCAGCCGCTAAACCTTGGATCATGTGGCGAACGAGGACAATATCTTGGAAATTGACATACATTTGATACAGTGAAATCACAATCACTGTGGGTGCCAACATCAATCCGAATACCGCACTGAATGCACCTTTAACACCAGCAAAATCATAACCAATCGCGACAGCCATATTGACAATATTGCCGCCGGGTAGAATTTGGCAGACCCCAAGCAAGTCTGTAAATTTTTCAGCCGTTAGCCATTTTTGATCTTCAACAATTAAACGATGAGCCAGTGGTAGTACACCACCGAACCCCATTAAGCCAAGCTTCATAAAGCCTAAAAATAATGCTTTGCAATTCGGTGTTTCAATGGCTTGCTCCATTGGCATTGCTTCACTATTCATTTAGACCTCTTCAATTTGCGGTGCTGAGTGGATTGAATGTGATTATCTGCTTGTTGAGTTATAATTAAAAATGCTATTTTTGCTGTTATTCATACCTAAAAAGTATGGTTGTATTGAATTGTTTTCTACAACATGACGCATTATTCGCTTGATACATTTTTATATGGAGGGAGCCACATGATTGATATTCATAAACTCAATGCTTTTGTTGCTGTGGTTGAGGAAAGTAATATTTCTCGTGCGGCCGTACGTTTGAATATGCAACAACCACCATTAACACGCATAATCAAAAGTCTGGAAGATGAATTAGATACCCAATTATTAAAGCGATTACCTCGTGGAGTTGAGGCAACTGAAGCAGGTAAAGCACTCTATCAAGAAGCAGTCACGATCCTTGCACATGCCCAAGCGATTCCTAAACGTGTGCAGAATATCTCGAAAGGATTGGAAGGGCAGATCAATATCGGTTTCACCAATTCAGTCGGTTTGCATTCATTTTTACCTGCATTGTTACGGAATTTCCGTGAGAATTTTCCTGCTGTATCCATTCATTTAGAAGAAGATGCCAGTAGTTCATTGATTGATTCAATTATTAATGAAAAAAATGACATCGTATTTTTACGTAAACCCGCGCCGATAAACTTGGGGTTAAAAAGCTTACATGTCTTGGATGAGCCATTGATTGTTGCTTTGCCGAGTAATCATCCTTTAGCTTTACAGGGTGATGTGATTCATCTGTTGGATTTAGAACCCTATGACTTTGTACTATATCGTCGTTTGGCGGGTCAGGACTTATTTGACAATATTTTGGCATGTTGTTATCAGGCGGGTTTTAGTCCAAGAATTGTCCAAGAAGCACCTCGCTTAACCTCAAGTTTAAATTTGATCGCTGCAGGGATTGGCTTATCTATTGTTCCAGAAGCGATTCGCAATTTTTGGAATAAACAGATCGTTTATAAAGCATTACAAGCAGATACCACTTGTATTGCACCGATTTATGCTGTGTATCAACAAGATGCTGAAAATGTACGTTTAAAACATATTTTAAATTTACTGGATTAATGACATCATTTTTTGTATTTAAAGCAGGGTGTTTTTAGAACAGATATTCGTAAGTGCTATCTGACAATGACTCTATCGAGCATATGTATCGGTAAGCTAAGCGAAATTAAAAAATTAACGCAATCATTGCATTTTTGCTACACATAAAAGTTGAGCTCGGGATTAGTATTATCTTTTTAAATTCAAGCGTTAAAATTAAAATTGAGGATAGGCTTTTGAAACTCAAATTTGTAAAAAATGTTTTAGTATCAGCAATGATGTTGTCCTCTACAGTTTTATGGGCAGAAACAGTAGCGACAGCAGTTCAAATGACGCCTACCACTGTAAAAGATCAGAAAAAATCGGGGATTGACCATCAATATTTTGATCAAACTGTAAAAGGCAGTGATGATTTTTATCAACATGTGAATGGTGGCTGGATAAAAAATACGGAAATTCCAGCGGATAAATCTCGTTGGGGCACATTTGATATTTTGCATGAAGAATCATTAAAACAACTGCACGATATCGTCGATGAACTGTCAAAGCAACAGTTGGTTAATGGAAGTTCTGAACAAAAAGTTGCGACCCTATATGCTAATTTTATGGATGAAAAGCGTATAGAAACATTAGGTATTCAACCGATTCAAGCTGAAATAGCAAATGTTGATGCCCTTAAAAATAAAAAAGATATTGCCCAATTAGCCGCACATTTTTCAAGAATCGGTGTCACCAGCCCGTTTGATGTTGGTGTTGATCAAGACATGAAAAACTCTACACAAATGATTGCAATGATGGGACAAAGTGGTTTAGGTTTGCCTGATCGTGATTATTACTTAAAAAATGATGCAAAATTTAAAAAGGTACGTTCACAATATTTAAGCTATATCGAGAAAACGCTAAAATTGGCGGGTGATACTCAAGCTGCACAACATGCTCAAGCCATTTTAAAATTAGAAACGCAGATCGCGAAAATACAGTGGAGTAATGTCCAAAATCGTGATGTAACCAAACTCTACAATATTTATAAGGTTGAAGACTTAGCCAAACTTAGTCCAAAAATTGATTGGAAAACCTATTTAGAAAAACAAGAGCTGGCAGATAAAATTAAAACCATACAAGTGATTCAACCGAGTTATTTTAAAGGTTTGAGTCCAATTGTTGACAATACCTCGTTGGATGCTTGGAAAGCTTATTTCAAGTTCCATTTGGTGAGTGATTTTTCACCTTTACTCAGTAAAGCTTTTGTAGATAACAGTTTTGATTTCTATAGCAATCAACTCCGAGAAATCAAAGAACAAAAACCGCGTTGGAAGCGTGGTGTGCAATTGGTCGAAGGTACTTTGGGTGAAAGTCTCGGACAGATCTATGTGAAAAAATATTTTTCTGCTGAGAAAAAGCAACGCATGGAATTACTGGTTCAAAACCTGATGAAAGCCTATTCACAAAGTATTGAACAATTGGATTGGATGAGTCCAGCAACCAAAGTCCAAGCACAGAAAAAGCTGGCAAGTTTTGCGGTGAAAATCGGGTATCCAAACAAATGGCGTGATTACTCAGCCTTGGACATAAAAAATGATGATTTGATTGGTAATGTGATTCGTTCACGTGAGTTTGAACATCAATATGCGTTGAATAAATTGGGCAAACCGGTTGATCGTGATGAATGGGGAATGACACCACAAACGATCAATGCGTATTACAATGCTTCTTTAAATGAAATTGTTTTCCCTGCAGCTATTTTGCAACCTCCATTTTTTGATATGAATGCTGATGATGCAGTCAACTACGGTGCGATTGGTGCAATTATTGGTCATGAAATCAGTCACGGTTTCGATGACCAAGGCAGTCAATTTGATGAGTTGGGTAATATGAAGAATTGGTGGACTGCCGAAGATCATCGAAAATTTAAAGAAAAAACCAATGCACTGGTGGCTCAATACAATGCCTATGAACCGATCAAAGGCTACCATGTTAATGGCGAGCTAACCTTGGGTGAAAACATTGCGGATAATTCTGGTTTGGCGATCGCCTATAAAGCCTATCAATTGTCCTTAAATGGTCAGCCAGCACCAGTGTTAGACAATTTAACCGGTGAACAGCGTTTCTATATCGGTTGGGCTCAAGCATGGCGTTCGAAAATCACTGATGCGATGCAAGTGGAATTCCTAAAAAGAGATCCACATTCGCCAGATAAAGTGCGTGGCAATGCAACTTTGCTGAATCAAGCACCATTTTATGATGCATTCCATCTTAAACAGGGAGATAAAATGTATTTGCCTGCAAATAAACGTGTCACTATTTGGTGATACCAAAAAAACCTGCCAAGTCTGTTGATGGTTTGGCAGGTTTTTCATTCTTGTCGCTACCGTTTACTCAATAGTGCTTTTGAAAATCGCTGTTTAAGTTGAGCTTTTCTGACTTTAAATTAATTGATTATCCCTAATTCATTTTTTTGTGATTTTTTTATCATTTTATTCAGATAAATAGTGAATAAATTCAATAGAATAAGTTTGTTATTTTGGGTTGATTACGCTATTTTGTTAAAAAAATACAATTGAGAAATGTTAGGTGAATTTAAAAGCATTCTTGTGGTTTGCTGGGGCTGGTTGTTTACTACAGGCTTGTACAAGCATTAATACTTCAACATCTGATACATTCAAACAATATGCGTCTCCGCAAGAAATGATTGATAAGAAAAATATCAATGATAATCAACGGTCATCTAAAGAATATGTTTATGATTGGGGACCTAAACAAGGTCATCAAACGGTGCAGTCATTGACACCGAAAACTTATTTAAACAGTTATTGTGTTGCTAAAGGTGGGCGTTTTAGCCAAGTTCAAACCAGTACGATGAATCTGGTCAAAGATGTATGGACAAAGAAATTATTGAATACCTATAGCAGTGTCAAACAAGGAGTTGGTGCATATCACTGTGTCGAAACGAATGGTCAACAATGGTATGTTTCAATTGAACCGTTATCTGAACGAAAGCTAGAGCAGAGTGAAACCCGTGCTGTTATCTTGCAAACCAAAATTATATCTCTGGATGAATTAAAAAAACTGTATAACACTAAATCCAATGTCACAAATGCCCAGCAAGAAAAGAAAGCAAAAAATCATCCTGCTAAAAATACTGAAATAAAAGCCAATAATTCAAAAAATACACCTGTAAATATTGCCGTGAAAACTGCTCCTATAAAACCGATCGAGGAAAAGAAAACAGTTACGCAGATGGTGGAGGAAGTGAAAGAAAAACCGCAAACTGAAAAAGTAGTGACCACACCACAAGCACAGCAAATGCAATTATATAGCGCTGCACGTAAAGATTTAGGACGTGGACAAAATCAGATTAATGCCTGTAATAATGCTGAACGCGCCTATAATTATGGGCGTTTACATGGAGCAAGTGGAATCAATGTCTATGCAGAATCAGGTGTTTTGGTGGCAAGATGTTTAACCAATGTACCGAGTTATAGTCAACGGTTCTCTAATCCGCAAGATCGAGCTAAACGGATTTTGCAGAATTTATCCACCAACCAAAATCATGCTGTTGCGAAACATATGTTAAAACAAATGAAGTGATAATGACTTGGTCGTAGTAGCTCAGTGGCATTGATTCAAACCTCAATTAGTCTAAGATTCTTGCAAGCAAATGAAATATTGCTTTGATGAGATTGAAAATTGAGCGAATGATCAGTTGAAAAATAACCTCAACAATAAATTCTTTTATAAAACTCCCCAGTTTTTTTAAGATGCGAAAGACCCATTTGAACATCACGCTGATTTTTATAAAGATATAATCAAATATCTTTATAAGAGGTTTATGTTTATGCAATAGCCAGCACTGTTGGAGTTTGCTTATGCTGATTCTTGGAGGATGCTTACAAAAAATCAGCATGTACAGCCAAATCGAGAAAATAATACCTATACCTGAGAGTGTGATGTACAACATTGACATAAAGTTTTGTTTTTAATTTTCACATGATGTTTGCAGTGTATTCTAATCACATTCATGTCAATTTTTTTAGATAATGATCAATTTCTAAAAAAAGACATTGAAAAGCATGTATCGAAAAAATACTCTGCAACAAACGAACAGAAGAACCAGTAGACTGGGAAAAACTTTAGTGTCTTGCTTGAAAATGAGAACTCGGTCAAGTTACAGAGTCACAAAAGTGCTGATTCATCATTTATGTTAAAACTGGATCAGTCTTCAATTGGAAATTTTCCCATGTCACGCCCAGCTCTTTCCCTTATTTCAAATCAGTTCTCAAAACTTGGACGCACTGTGTTGATCGCTAGCGCATTGATGGGAACTGCACAATTTGCTGTTGCAGGACCCACAGTCGACCAACTTAGCGATTGTTTAGTCAAAGCGACAACTGCGACAGATAAAACCACTGTATTGCAATGGACTTTTGCCGCCTTATCAGCTCATCCTGACTTAAAAGCATTGAGCAATGTCAGTGATGCTCAAAGAACCCAACTTGATCAGAAATTCGCTCAGGTTTTACAACGTGTTATTGTTGAACAGTGTTCTGCACAAGCCAAAGCTGTTATTCAAACTGAAGGCTTACAAGCTGTAGGTGATAGTTTTCAAGAGTTAGGGCGTAGTACAGGAGAAGATATTGTTAAAAACCCTGAGGTGAAGAAACAGTTACAGGGTGTACTACGCTATGTCGACTTAAACAAACTGGTCATGACATTTTTAACTCCAGATATTTGGAATAAATTGGGTACGATTCGTCAATAAATCATCTTTCTAAGCATCTTTAGCAAAGTGCGTTTTGTTCACTATATGAATTAAAAATTGTAATGCTATCCCCTGACTCTTTCTTATTTATGATTAAGGAGGGTAGAGGGGTATCCACAAAAAAAAATTAAACTTAAACTGATTTTATGCCCATAAATTATAGTTGCTTGCACCTTATTGAAAGATTGGTTTTTTAAACTATTTACATGCTATCTTGATGATTGAATTGTAAGAATGCGCTAGGTCAATGGAATGGATTTTGTAAAACTGTTTCTTTATAAACAATGGTCAGATCAACGCTTATTCAAAGCCATTGCACAGATCGATCAAGAAAAATATTTAGATGAATATCAATTTGCCAAGCAGCAATTCAATCATATGATCATTGTCGAAGAGTTATTTCGAGCCCGACTAGAACATAAAAAAGCGTTACATACACAGACCAATACTGAAGTTTTACCTGCATTTGATGAGTTACAACAACGGATTGAACATTCTCATGCATGGTGGATTGGATTTGTAGAAAATATTAAATCAGATCAACTTGCTGAAATTGTTCATTTTCAATTTATCGATAAAAAAACAGGCTCTCTTTCAATAGAAGAAATTCTTTTTCATATCATCAATCATGGCACATACCATCGGGGGAATATTGCCCATGCTTTGCATCATGCTCAAGTGATTCATCCAGCGGATACATATACAGTTTTTATTCATCAACATGAACCTGAGCGTAGAGCTGGCTAGAGCATTTCATTTTCCAAATATTAAATTAAAATTTTTAACAATAGACCCAGACCTATGGACAAGAAAGCAGTCAAGATTTTACTTAAAACCATGAAGCACTCTCAGGATGAATGCTTAGAAAATTGGTTTTATTGGGACAGGTATATGAAATTTATTATGGATGATGAATTTGAATACGCAAAAAGTCATTCAGTCATGTTTGAACCAGAGACAATAAGCCACAACGAGATTTGCACAAGAATCAAAAATGCAGTTGATCATATTGAAAAGCACGATGTTGTAAATGCATTTATCTATAGCCTCAGTACTAGACAATTAGAATATCGTTCCTTTTTATCAAGTTATTGTATTGGCAAAAGTTTGATCGAACATGATTTTGTAGCGAGCCCAGAGCCGAATTCAACAATCTGTGCTGTATGTGGTCTACATCGATTTGAATTTGAAGATCCGATTGAATTTAATACGATGAATTATTTCAAATACAAACATGGAAGCTGTACAGTGAATTTGATTTCAGTTCTATTCGATTTAGAGCAGTTTCCTAGACTTCCTGTTGTTAAACCAAGTGAGATAGATTTCAGTATTCTCAACCAACTCAAATCAATTATTGAGCATGCACAACCCAATGACAGAATAGCGCAATTGAAGAAGAGTATTGCTCAAGCTGTTAAATCAAATGATGAAGAGCGTTTGGGGCTTTTAGAAATTTTTGGTGTGATTGGAATTTTGCATGATGATGAACATTTTGGCTATGTAGACCAATATGTGACTTATCCTGAAAGGGTACATCGCCCTATTAGAAATGATGATGTGAATTACCCTACACGATGGTGGCAAGGAAAGTTTGGCGTTGATCAAGAGAAATGGGATTATTGGTTTAAGAGTAAATAATCAGCATTAGATGTAAGGCATGGCATTGAAAGCTTTATAAGATTAAACAATAGATTTACTGCATTGATTTTATTGATCTAGAAATTACATTTAATGAATGAGCTTTTTAACGCATTGACTATAAGAGATTTTTGCTTTCTGAAATAAAAAATAAGTCCTATGATCGTATCAATTGTTTTATAGATTGGTTAAGATTTAATTGTCAAAATTCAACCAATACGTATGATTAATTAAATGATACGCATGAGGTAAAATCTTATGCAAGCGAAATTGACCTTATCTATAAATAAAAAAGTGATTGAACGGGCGAAACTTTATGCTAAGGAATATGAGCAGAGTGTTTCGAGTTTGGTTGAAGCTTATTTAGATCGTATTTCAGCACACACAGAAACTTCCAGTAATATTCAAGCACCTATTACTGGAAGCTTAATCGGTATGTTTGCCGATCAAGACCAAGGGCAGGATGATAAGACACTGCTTTCTGAAGTTTGTATGGAAAAACATAAATGAGCGAGCGGATATTTATTGATTCTGATGTGATTTTGGATGTGGCTTTAGCGCGTCAGCCTTTTGTTCAGGCAAGTCAAATTGTTTTAACGCTGTGTGAGAAAGGGTAATTTACAGGGTGCGTTTCTTCGAACAGTAGTGCCAATATCTACTATATTTTGCGTAAGTTGGGGGGGGATGAAAAAGCTCGTCTTTTTATTCAACAACTTTTAAAATTTTTGGTGATCATCCCTGTTGATCATGTTGGGATTTCTCAAGCGCTGGTGTCTAAGTTTTCTGATTTTGAAGATGCAATTCAATATTTTTCTGCGTTGAGTTTTGGTTGCCACAAAATCGTGACGAGAAATATTAAAGATTATAAATTTGCTGAAATAAGTGTTGTTTCACCGAGTTTTTTTGTGGAGTGATGGTACTTTGCTACAGGAAAAATTGAGAAAACAATAGATTTGAATATATGCCAATTTTTTAAAAGCTCAATATACCAAGCCTTTAAACAAAGAAAACCCGCTCTAAAGCGGGTTTTCTTTTTAAATTAAATCAGCTTAACCAATCAATTTCTTCATCAATTCATTAACTTGAGCAGGGTTGGCTTTACCACGAGAAGCTTTCATTACTTGACCGACTAGACCGTTAAATGCTTTCTCTTTACCAGATTTATACTCTTCAACCATTTTTTCATTGGCAGCAAGTACTTCTTTGATAATAGCTTCAATTGCGCCTGTATCAGTTTCCTGTTTCAAGCCTTTTTCAGCAATAATGTCATCGGCAGTTTTGCCTTCTTCCCACATAAAGCCAAAGACTTGCTTGGCAATCTTACCGCTAATCGTGTTGTCGACAATACGCGCGATCATACCGCCTAACTGTTCAGCAGAAACAGGAGAGTCAGCCAACTCTAAGCCAGCTTTATTTAAAGCACCTGAGAACTCACCCATCACCCAGTTTGCAGCAACTTTACCTTGAGCTGCGCCACCAGAAGCTGCAACAACCGCTTCATAGAAGTCTGCTAATTCACGAGAAAGTGTTAATACATGTGCATCATATTCAGTCACAGCGAAATCTGCGATAAAACGTGCACGACGTGCTTTCGGTAACTCAGGAAGAGCCGCACGTGCCGCTTCGATCTGTTCATCCGCAATGATCACAGGCAATAAATCAGGGTCAGGGAAGTAACGATAGTCGTTGGCTTCTTCCTTAGAACGCATTGAACGTGTTTCCATTTTATTTGGATCGAACAAACGCGTTTCCTGATCAATTGAACCACCTTCTTCCAAGATGTCCATTTGACGTTGGATTTCAACATTGATGGCTTGTTCGATAAAACGGAATGAGTTGAGGTTTTTTAACTCACAACGTGTACCAAATGGTTGTCCCGGACGACGTAATGACACGTTACAGTCAGCACGGAATGAACCTTCAGCCATGTTACCGTCAGAAATTCCTAACCAACGCACCAAAGTGTGAATAGATTTGATGTAGGCAACAGCTTCTTCCACAGAGCGCATATCAGGTTCAGAGACAATTTCAAGTAAAGGTGTACCAGCACGGTTTAAGTCGATACCAGACATGCCTTCGAATTGATCATGGATTGATTTACCTGCATCCTCTTCCAAATGTGCACGAGTTACGCCTATACGCTTGACTGTGCCATCTTCAAGCTGAATGTCGATATGACCTAGCCCAACGATAGGATTGTCCATCTGGCTGATTTGGTAGCCTTTTGGAGAGTCTGGGTAAAAGTAGTTCTTACGTGCAAATACCGATGCTTGATCGATATAGGCATCAATACCCAAACCAAAACGAATCGCAAGATCAACCACTGCTTGGTTGAGTACTGGCAATACACCCGGCATCGCCAAATCAACAAGGCTGGCTTGGGTATTTGGATCTTGACCAAATTCAGTCGAAGAACCTGAGAAAATTTTAGACTGAGTTGCAAGCTGAGTGTGAATCTCAATCCCGATAACAACTTCCCATCCGTCAATCAACTTTGAAGGTGCTAATTTTTGAGCTTCAGTCATTATGCATTCTCCTCAGCAATTGCCGCACGTTTGGTATGCCAGTCCGTGTTTTGTTGATATTGATGAACAATCGACAACAGTTGTGATTCTGACCAGTAGTTACCAATGAGCTGTAAGCCTACAGGTAAGCTGTCTTTGTCAAAACCAACAGGTGCATTGATGGCTGGTAAACCTGCCAAGTTTACAGCAAGCGTATAAATATCGCCTAAATACATTTCTGTTGGACTGAGGTTTGCGCCAATTTTGTAAGCTGTGGTTGGTGCAGAAGGTGCAGCAATTACATCAACATTTTCAAATGCAGTTAAGAAGTCTTGTTGAATGAGACGACGTACTTTTTGTGCTTTTACATAATAAGCATCGTAATAACCCGCTGAAAGGGCATAAGTCCCAATCAAAATACGACGTTGCACTTCAGCACCAAATGCCTCAGAGCGAGAGCGTTTATGTAAATCTAAAATATCTTTTGGATTTTCACAACGATAGCCATAACGAACACCATCATAACGTGACAAGTTTGAAGATGCTTCAGCAGGCGCAATCAGATAATAGGTCGGTACATAAGCTTCAGTCATGTTGAGATCAATCTCAACCAAAATGGCACCCATGTTTTCCAATGTTTTTAACGACTCTTCAACACGTGCTTTGACCTCAGCATCTAAACCTTGAACATTGAAGTATTGTTTTGGAATACCGATACGTAAGCCTTTCACTGCTGTTGCATTTAAGTTTGCAACATAGTTATCTACTTCTTTGTTGATTGATGTTGAATCTTTTGTATCATGACCTGCGATGGTGTTCATGAGAAAGGCACAGTCTTCAGCAGAACGTGCCATAGGTCCACCTTGATCTAATGATGATGCGAAAGCAATCATCCCGAAACGAGAGACACGACCATAAGTTGGTTTTAGACCTGTCAAACCACAGAATGATGCAGGTTGACGAATAGATCCCCCTGTATCTGTGCCCGTTGCAAAAGGTGCAAGATCAGCGGCAACAACTGCAGCAGAACCACCAGAAGAACCACCCGGAACATGTTCTAAATTCCATGGGTTTTTCGTCGCACCATAAAATGAACTTTCAGAGGTAGAGCCCATAGCAAACTCGTCCATGTTCACTTTACCCAACGTCACTAAACCAGCGGCTTTTGCTTTGGCTACAACAGTCGCATCATAAGGTGAAATAAAATTATCCAACATTTTTGAACCCGCAGAAGTTTTAATTCCTTGAGTACAGAAAATATCTTTATGTGCCAGCGGAACGCCAGCCAAAGTACCCGCCGTGCCATTTTTTAATAAATTGTCAGCAGCATCAGCTTGAGCCAAAGCATATTCGGGAGTAACCGTTACATACGAATTAACACGATCATCAAGTTTCGCAATACGGTCTAAATAATGTTGAGTCAACTCGCGAGATGAAAATTGTGCAGATTTTAAACCTTCTGCCATTTCACGAATCGATAAACGGTGTAAATCAGTCATGAGTACAATTCTTTACGATTAATTTTTAAAAATAAGTTTAACTGATCAAATATTATTCAATCACTCTCGGAACAAGGTACAAACCATCCTGAACTGCTGGAGCAATGGCTTGATATTCTTCACGATGGTTGCTTTCCGATACAACATCTGGACGAAGTGGTTGTGGATGATCGAATGGGCTCTTAAGTGGCTCAACACCATCGGTATTGATCGCTTTTAAGGTCTCCATCATCCCTAAGATTTTATTTAAACTTTGAGCATATTCAGCAGATTGCGTATCATTCAGCGACAATCGAGCAAGATTGGCGATTTGTGATACAGTTTGTGCATTTAATTCTGCAGAATGCTGAACATCTGAACTTGACATGATGTCTCACCTAATCAGTTTTAAAAAAATTCAAAATATCGTGCGTTATAATAAGCGATTGACTTGTTCAAATCATCACATTTAGTTAAAGTTGCCATCTTGCGTCCATATAAAGTTTAAACTGAGAACGACCCGTGATTCTAAAACGACTAATTGGCTTGTTTTCGCCAGATCTAGCCATTGATTTAGGTACTGCAAATACACTTATTTATGCACCAGGAAGGGGCATTATATTAAACGAACCGACAGTTGTGGCGATTCGTCACAGTGGTTCGCAGAAAATTGTTGCAGCTGTGGGTTTAGATGCTAAGCAAATGCTTGGTCGTACCCCAGCCAATATTTCTGCAATCCGTCCGATGAAGGATGGTGTTATTGCTGATTTCGAAGTCACTGAAACCATGTTAAATCAATTTATTGGTAAAGTGCATGAAAAACGCCTATTCCCACCTGCGCCTCGTGTTGTGGTTTGTGTACCGTGTAAATCAACTTTGGTAGAGCGCCGTGCGATTCGTGAAGCTGTATTCAATGCTGGTGCCCGTGATGTACGTTTGATTGAAGAGCCTATGGCTGCTGCGATCGGTGCGGGTATGCCTGTAGAGCAAGCATGCGGTTCTATGGTCGTTGATGTTGGTGGCGGTACAACTGAAATTGCCATCATTTCCCTACAAGGGTGTGTATACGCAGATTCTTTACGTATCGGCGGTGATGTGTTTGATGAACAAATTATTAATTATGTACGTAAAGCACATGGTTGTGTAATTGGTGAAACGACTGCTGAGACCATCAAAAAAGAAGTTGGAATGGCAGTAGCAGACGGCAAGACTTTAGAAATTGAAGTTCGTGGTCGTAACCTTGCTGAAGGTGTTCCACGCGCAATTACAGTGACTTCCGATGAAATCACGCAAGCGATTGCTGATCCATTACAAAGTATTGTATCTGCTGTGAAATCTGCACTTGAACAAACTCCACCAGAATTATCTTCAGATATTGCTGAACGTGGAATAGTTTTAACAGGTGGTGGAGCATTATTGCGTAATCTGGATAAATTACTTGCCCAAGAGACAGGTTTACCTGTTGTTGTTGCTGAAGATCCTTTAACTTGTGTGACTCGTGGCGGTGGAAAAGTCTTAGAATTCTTTGACAATCCAAACCATGATATGCTTTTTGTAGGCTAAACTATACTCGATTAAGTTTAAGGATGAGGCGGTGCAACCGAATCTCTTTTCAAGACAACCGCCATCTTTTCGCTCTTTTATCATTGCGGTCATCACTTGCTTGGTAGTGTTGTTCTTTAACTGGCGCATGCCTCAAGTGATTCAACCTGCAAGAGAGGTCTTGTATGCGGCATATAATCCAATTTATGCCTTAGCAAGTTATCCTGTATTGTCGAAAGAATGGCTGAATCAACAAACAAAATCTGAAGCTCAGTTGCGTCGCGAAAACACTGCGATGCAAGCTGAATTGCTTCAGGCTCAGGTTCGTCTGCAAAAACTCTCAGAACTTTCTGCTGAAAATACCCGTTTACGAGGATTACTCGATACACCGTTAATTATTGATGGACGTATGGAGATTGCGGAAGTGATTGGAACAGATGCTGATCCATTACGTCATATCATTATCATCAACCGTGGTTCAGCCAATCATCTTAAAGTCGGTCAAACTGTTTTAGATGATAAAGGGATCATGGGGCAGATCATCAACGTTTATCCTCATAGTAGTCGTGTAATGCTGCTTTCTGATAAAGAACATTCTTTATCTGTACGACTTGAAAGCTCAGGTATGCGAGCCATTGTGACAGGTACAGGTGATTTAGGGCATTTGAAAATGGAATATGTTCCAACGAGTGCCAACATCAAAGTGGGTGATAAGGTTTATAGTTCTGGTTTAGGTCAGCATTTTCCAGCGGGCTATTTGGTCGGTGCTGTGTCTAAAGTGATGCGACATAATACTGGAGAGTTTGCACAAATTGATGTTGTTCCAGCTGCACAGTTAGCCGGTGGGCATCACGTTGTAGTACTTTTCTCGGATTCATTAGCGATGGAGCAGCCAAATGTTGATCGCTAAAAAGTTACCATCAGAAAAACAACGTAAAGATCCGCTATGGATCATCATTGTTTCAATCGTAATTGCTTCGATTTTGGTGGTCTATCCGATGTCCTATGCAATAGCAGGATGGCGTCCACTTTATATGTTTTTAATCATGCTATTTTGGGTGCTGTGTCAGCCAACTTGGTGTGGTATCTGGTTTGCATTTACGCTGGGTCTGTTTACTGATCTTTTGCTAGATGCACCTTTGGGCATGAATGCATTAAGTTATGTGCTGATTGCTTTTTTAACACGTTATTTTATTCGAGAGAGACGCGTGCTGACATTTAGTAACCTTTGGGTGATCACTATGTTGGCGATTCTTGCACATTTAACCTTTACCTTTATGGCGCAAGTGATGGCAGGAACGCATTTTTCGATAACACGTCATTGGCAAACTTTGATTTCCAGTATTTTTTGCTGGCCAATTCTTTATTATTTATTAAAAAGATGGCGCATTTAATTCTTGCTTCAAGCTCGCCAAGGCGTCAAGAACTGTTGTCACAACTGGGCTTGGCGTTTGACGTGCATAGCCCGGATGTTGATGAATCTGTAAATGAACATGAGCAGATTGATCACTATGTGTCGCGTTTGGCAAAAAGTAAAGCGCAAGCCGTTCTAAGCTTGTATCCTGAGGCGACCATCGTTGCTGCGGATACCAGTTTGGTTGTTGCTGATCAAATTATAGGTAAGCCAGCATCCAAACAGCATGCTTTCGAAATTTGGGGAGTATTGTCAGGGCGGAAACATGAGGTGCTGACAGGAGTTTGTGTTGCAAATGCCAATCAATTATTGAGTACCGTGGTTCGCACAGAAGTTGAGTTTCAAGCGTTAAGTCTCAAAGATATGGAAGACTATTGGGCAACAGGTGAACCTCTAGGCAAAGCGGGTGGATATGCAATTCAAGGCATTGCTGCGAAATATGTGACACGGATAAATGGTAGTTATAGCAATGTGGTTGGGCTACCATTACATGAAACGATACAATTACTTGATCGTCTAGATCAATGCAGTTGAGGCACGAAATTAACTGCAAAAAAGAATTTTTATAATGTTTTGAGTTGAGTTATGTCTGACGAGTTACTGATTAACGTCACACCTATGGAGTGTCGTGTGGCGTTAATTCAAAATGGTACGGTCAATGAACTGTTTGTTGAGCGTACTGTTAAAAGAGGGTTGGTCGGTAATATTTACAAAGGAAAGGTCGTGCGTGTCCTACCTGGGATGCAAGCTGCTTTTGTGGATATTGGCTTGTCTCGTACTGCATTTTTACATATCAATGATATGATTTGGCCACGTCATCAGCCCACGCCGAATGTTTTTGAACTCTTACAACCCGGTCAGATTCTAACAGTACAAGTGATGAAAGATATGTTAGGCACTAAAGGTGCACGACTGAGTACGGATCTTTCTATTCCTTCACGTTATCTGGTTTTGATGCCTTATGGTAGTCATATTGGTGTATCACAACGGATTGAATCTGAAGAAGAACGTGACCGTTTGCGTTCAATGATTGAAAGGATTCAAGAAGAGCATAAGCTTCCTGGTTCAGTCATTGTCCGTACTGCAGCTGATGGAATTGATGAAGCATCTATCGCGCAGGATATGGCTTATTTAGCGAAGCTTTGGGAATTTATTCAGAAAAAGCAAAAAATTATTGCGGTTCCCTCACTGATTTTTGAAGAACTTCCATTACCTCAACGTGTGATTCGTGATTTGGCAAATGAAGATACTGCCACGATCTATGTTGACTCTCGTGAAATACATGCCAAGTTACAAGAGTTTGTCGCTGAGTTTGTTCCGAGTATGGGTAGTCGTTTACAACATTATCCAGGAGAGCGCCCACTTTTTGATTTGTACAATGTTGAAGAAGACATTCAAAAAGCATTACAAACTCGGGTTGCATTAAAGTCTGGTGGTTATTTGATGATTGACCAGACGGAGGCAATGACCACGATTGATGTCAACACAGGTTCTTATGTGGGTGGTCGTACGCTTGAAGATACAGTCTTCAAAACCAATATGGAAGCCACCCAAGTCATCGCTCGACAGTTACGTTTACGCAATTTAGGCGGCATTATCATTATTGATTTCATCGATATGCAGGAAGCTGTACATCGTGAAGAAGTCATGAACCAGTTTGAGAAGATGCTTGAGCGTGATCATGCCAAGACAAAAATTACCCAAGTGTCTGAACTTGGTTTGGTGGAAATGACACGTAAACGTACACGTGAATCACTGGAACATTTGTTATGTGAATCATGTCCAACCTGTCAGGGGCGTGGATTTGTGAAAACAGCAGAGACAGTGTGTTACGAAATTTTTCGAGAAATCCTTAGATATACACGAGCTTATGAATCTCAGAGTGGCTTTACTGTTATCGGTCATCCATCTGTGATTGATCGGCTGTTAACTGCAGAAGCCCCAGCTGTCGCGGATTTGGAGCATTTTATTAATCGTGTGATTAAATTCCAAGTTGAAAATTTATACACGCAAGAGCAATACGATATCATTTTAAGTTGAAATTGTAACAGGATGTCGTTAAACAGTTGTTACATCTGAAATTTTACTTTTTGAGCTGATTTCACAATACTAGATTACAAAGGTAGCCAAAGACTCTCTCCCTACCAGTCTTAGCAAGTGAGGTCATAAAATGAGCGTAAGTGAACAATTAATAAGTCGCGGTATCAAACATGTATTAGAAAACCAACCAAAGAATACATGTGTAATGTTGGATGACAATGGTCAAGAAGTGAAAATTACCAAAGACATGGTTGTAAATGTCTGTCACCAATTACTCAATAAGTGTCGTAACGTAAAAGATTAAGGGGCATTAATAAGCCCCTTAATTTTTTTAGCATTAAATTTTCGTGAATTGAATCTAAGAACAAAAATAAATCTAAATAGAAGATTGAGTAGAAAAGCCTAAGCAGGCTTTTCTACTGTGTTGGACTCAACAATCAGATCTTGTGCATAGACTTGAGTATCTTCGGTTTTTTCAACTGCCTTTTCAGTAGTTTTTTGCGTGACATTTTTCTGTGTAATCAGTTGTTCAAATTTTTGAATCTCATTCTCTAAATGTGTCAGTAGGTTTTGCAACTTCGGTAAAGATTTACGGCAGCCAGTTAAACCCACTTCCAACTTATCTAGATAACTGGTCATAGTAATATTTAATGCCTGACCATCTAGCACAATTGATGCTGGGTAGAGGGCATCCAGTTTAGCACCATTCCAATATAGTGGTTCTCTTGGACCGGGTACGTTAGAAATAATCACATTAAACGCCTGACGCTTAGGCATAAGCCCTGATGCAATGTTGATTCCCGCAGCACCAAAAACAAAAGCACTATAGTTCAGAATTTGGTCTGAACTCATACGTTTAAAGCGATTCTTTGCATTTTGCACACTACGTCGAATGATGTCTAAACGTTCTAATGGATCTTCTTTATGCGTGCCTAAATTCGCTAAAATCATGGTGATACGATTACTCATATCTGAATCATCATCACGAAGAGAAGCAGGCACCATCGCAATGAGCGGTTTCTTAGGAAGTGCGTCTTGAGTAATTAAATAATCACGGATTGCGCCAGAGCAAACTGCGAGTACGACATCATTGATGGTTACACCCAGTGCTTTGGAAATATTTCTAAAACGATCTAGTTCAAAAGATTGGGCTGCAAAACGACGCGAAGAGCTTACTCGTTGATTAAATAAACTGCTCGGGGCTTGAAAGCTTGAAACATAATCAGGATTTTTCCCCATTTCTTTAAAGACTGTTTGAAATAATTCCTGAGTTACTTTTGGTGCTGCTTCGACTTGCCCCTTTAACGCGGCAAAAACTTTTTTGACTCGTCCAAGTTTGGTTTCTTTAAGACGTTTGGCACGTTTGCCTTCAACACACCAAGGGGGAACAATGGTTTTGGAATGCTCATCTTTAGAGAAAGACTTTTCTAAAAGACGCATACCTGCTACACCGTCAATCATTGCATGGTGGATCTTAAAGTACATGGCAAAACGATTGCCTTCGATCCCTTCAATGATATGACAGGTCCAAAGCGGTTTTGCACGATCAATCAGTGCGCTATGTTCTTGTGAAATATAAACCAATAATTCACGGATACGCCCGGGATGAGGTAAGGCGATATGACGGAAATGGTGGTCGATATCAAATTCTTCATCTTCGTCCCAAAATAAGCCATTGAGACGATTGTTAAATGGTGGAACCGGAATAGACTTTGAATTGCGAATATCAGCGACAAGATCTTGTATAAACGTCGATGGTGCATGTTCAGGTATTTGGAATAAGAACAATCCACCAACATGCATCGGTTGTTGTCTTTTTTCTAAATTTAAAAAAATGAAATCAATGGGGTGTAATGGGCGCATGGTCTTGGATTGCCTCACTGCAATTTCTACAACAACTCATTTATGAGTGTTAGATTGTTAGAATTATAGAACCGAGTAAATAGTATAAAACTTTTTCAGGGATAAAATCCAAGCATTTCGATGAATGTAAAGTTTACAAAAAGTCATTAAATTTAATGACTTTTTTTTTACCATTATTTTTTTAAGTTACCCGCATGTAAACCGCATTCTTTATGCGTTGCTTCTTCCCACCACCAACGACCTTCACGTTCATGCTGATTTGGAAGCACTGGGCGAGTACATGGCTCACAACCGATTGAAATAAAACCTTTTTCATGTAAAGGATTATAAGGAATTTCCATCATGCGGATATAGTTCCATACATCTGCACTGGACCAGTTCGCCAAAGGATTGTATTTGATCAGCTGTTTTCCTTCACCTGAAAAACCTGCATCAGCTTGAATGACAGGAATCTCTGTACGTGTTCCTGGGCTTTGATCTTTACGTTGACCTGTAATCCAACCATCTAAAGTTGCCAGTTTTTTACGTAAAGGCTGTACTTTTCGGATACCACAGCATTCTTTATGATCGTCTTGGTAAAAACTGAATAAGCCTTTTTCATTGACCAATTGCTGAACAGCTTCTGATTCAGGAAAGCAAATCTCAATTTTAATACCGTAGTGCTTACGCACAGTATCGATAAACTGATAAGTTTCAGGATGCAAGCGTCCAGTATCTAAACTAAATACACGAAATGGCTTGCCTAAATTATGTGCCATATCAATCAGAACAACATCTTCTGCGCCAGAAAATGAAATTGCGATTTCACCCTCTTGAGAAAGTGCAAGCTCTAAAATTTCAGAAGGGGATTTGTCTGCATACTCTGTTGCTAGCGCATCAACAAGATCTATGGTGGGAATGGCGGTCATATCTGCTCCTGGCAGTTAGCTTGAAGCTATGTTGTTCATCAACATTCTTAAAAGATATTTTAATTTAAGCATTTTAGCAAAAATTAAAGCAATTCAACTTTGTGTGAATGTTATCTTTGAGATGTGCAGATATTTTAAAGTAAATGAAATATCGTGCTTAGCAGATTAATTAAAATACTTATGAATAAAAAAGATTTAATCGATGGATTCATCTCAAGGGAAAAGTATCAAAGATACTTAATCGGATATGGATAAAAGCAGCATAATGCTCTCACCAACACATGCTGCCATTGATCAATGATTTGCTATCTCATTCTACAGCAAGGTTTTTATTAATCAGTGCCTTGTTAAGCTGTTTCACAGTCTTATTTTATAAGTATTTGAATATTCTTTTAGGAATCTGATCAGATAATCCAGATTTTTTCATTTTATTGACATAAATCAAATAATTTGACCGAGCTTGGCTTTGATTTTTTAAAGCCAAATAAACATCAGCTAAATTTAGATAAGCGACTGTCCGGTTTGGGTCGAGCTGTATAACTTTTTTCAAAATTTCTAAAGATACTTTAGGATGACCCAATTGATTTAAATAGAAAGCAGCATCATTGAGTTCAACCACATCATCAATGTTATAGGAGGAAAGTTGGCATTGTAGTGTTGTAATTTGTTGTTCTATATTGGATATGTTGTTTTTATTGAGATTTTTCAAAGTATTTGAGGTGTTGTAATGAAAATATGTGACTAAACCTCTACCCCCAGCAATATCATCAACCCAAACAGGTGTGCTTTCTTTCTTATCCCACATTCCACCGCAAGTGTTTGAAAGCATTTTAGGAATAGCGTCAACAATGACCTGATTTTTATCATTGATAATTAGACAGTAATTTTCATTGCCTTTTACTATAGGTAGACTGAGAAAGGAGTAGTGCTGTGTGCGATATATATAATCCTTTGGAATATCTTTTAATGAGAGACTGACTTGAGCATGGTTGAGATCTAAAGCACTACAATTTGTATAGCCCAGAAAACTATCATTTGCATATACGTAAG
Organism: Acinetobacter sp. Ag2; assembly: GCF_001005515.1. Classification (NCBI taxonomy): domain Bacteria; kingdom Pseudomonadati; phylum Pseudomonadota; class Gammaproteobacteria; order Moraxellales; family Moraxellaceae; genus Acinetobacter; species Acinetobacter sp. Ag2. The sequence continues at coordinate 9,758 of NZ_LBNA01000028.1, read as the reverse complement.
TACATATGCTACTCAAGAGAAACGGTGCTATTTTTTTCATAGTGTTGTTTGCCTAAATTAATTTTTACATGACTCAATGATGCGGTGCTTTTGTTCCCCTTTTTATAAGTGTAACAATAACAGTTAAAGCTGAGAGAGTCTCTACATGCAGTTGTTGTACTAAGGATGAATTGTGCTGGTACGATGATCTATGACTATTCAAAATGAATTGAGTTTAAAAAACTTTCAGCATTTTTTTTAAACTTTAGTGCTATGATAAGCCCAAAATTTTTAACCGACATTGGGAGAACCCATGGAAATCGTATGTCTTGATCTTGAGGGTGTATTGGTTCCAGAAATCTGGATCAATTTTGCAAAGAAAACAGGGATCAAAGAATTAGAAGCAACAACGCGTGATATTCCTGACTACGATGTGTTGATGACTCAGCGTTTAAACATCTTGAAGCAACATGGTTTAGGTTTAAATGATATTCAAGCTGTGATCGCAGATATGGGACCATTTCCGGGTGCAAAAGAATTTGTTGAATGGATTCGTACACACTTCCAATTGATCATTCTTTCAGACACATTCTATGAGTTTGCACATCCGTTGATGCAGCAACTAGGTTGGCCAACAATTTTCTGCCATAAATTAGAAACTGATGAAAATGGCATGATTACAGCATATAAATTGCGCCAGCCAGACCAAAAGCGTCAAGCTGTAAAAGCATTGCATGGTTTAAACTTCCGTGTGATTGCAGCAGGTGACTCTTATAATGATACAACGATGTTGGGTGAGGCGGATCATGGCTTCTTATTCGACGCACCTGAAAATGTGATTCGTGAGTTTCCTCAATTCCCACCAATTCACGGTTATGAAGCTTTAAAAGAAGCGATTCGTAATGCGTCAATTCGCGATATTCCTGCTTAATTTTAAGTAAAATCAAAAGGCGCTTAATGCGCCTTTTAATTTGCACCAGAAACTGATGATTGTCGTCATTTACAAACTTATAGAGATTGAATTGCTCATTTTTAAATTTTTTAAAATGCTATGCTTTCGCGTTTTTGATAGTTCTTGTAGGTTAGGAAGTGGCAGTTCATGATTTTCTTTTTAGTTATACTGTTTTGCCAAAAACGTCAGTATTTAAAAAATCAGCAGATGATATCAGATCAAAAATTGCTGAGATAAAAGTTTCATCATGGGTAAAATATACGGGTGTAGAAGTATTTTCAGGAGAGCTTGATTTGACTGGGATTGACCAGAATAAAAGAATCCAAGCGATGGATATAATAAAAAATACAATAAATGAAATATTAATTAAAAATCAATGTGTGTCAAAAGTCATGGTCAATGTAATTTTAATGGTTGATCAATTGGGTAAACCAATGCATTTTACTATTTGGAATTGATCGTAAAAGCTAGGAGGAAATACCTAATTAGTGGTTATTCAGAGAACCTAAAGTCTGTATTGTCTGACTTGCTATGCGGAAATCAGGTGTAAATTTCATCCATAAAAAATAAAGAATTTGTTGGGTTTTTAACATGAATAATCACGAATTTGTTAAGTTCAAATGAGTTGGTTCTAAAAGTAATATTGTCGAATTTGGAGATATTAATTGCGTTTGGTAAAGAGCAATGAACATATAATAAGTTAGATGAAAGGGTTTTGTGTTTGATGTTCTAGTAGCGAATAATTCAGAAAATGAAGGAATTAGAAGCGATGACCGAATGTAACTTTTCTTTGATAAGATCTTTATTTTTAAATGGATGTAGCAAATTGATAAGGATGTTGTTATGAAAAAAATATTATTTTTGGTCTTAATTTCATGTTTAACACAAGTTAGTGCATTAACGCCGAAAAGTGGAAAAGCACCAAATTACTGTGAGCAGATTGTTTATGCGCATGGCATATTATTAAAAGCACAAATCGAATGTGGATACCGTAAAAATAACAATAAACTAATTTCTAGTTCTGCACAGTGTGTCAAAGATCAACTTGGTGAAGAATATGGTAAACAAGTGCTTAATTCTGGTATGAAAGAGTTTGATCGACATGTCAATAAAGACGGGAAAGAATCAAGTTGTAAATATGTTCTAGAAAAATTCCCAGATTATGTATGGAAATGAAGGTTTGTAAGATGTTGATTAATATTTAAATATAATTTTGATGTGTCAGTAGTTTGACTACAGCAAAGACTAAACCAAGTGGTAACAGGTAATATGAACAGTTTCATTTAAAGGATCAAATTATTGCTAAATCTTATTTGCGAAAAGCTTGTTTGAATAAATCAAATACTGAACTAAATGATATTTTTTCGATGTTTAAATGCAAACATAAGAGCCAAAGAAGCTAATAAAATAATCATGAGAATATAAATATCAGCAGTAAAAGTAAGACCGACATGGCTGACAAAATATCCCGCAATAATGGCAGGTATACTAAATGCTAAATAACTTTCAACATAAAATGTTGCCATTAACCCAGCACGTTGTTCAGGTAAAGCCAAGGGCATCACAGTACGGATTGCGCCCATAAATCCTGTACCAAATCCGACACCAGTGACAACCGAACCAATAAATAGTAAGAGTGTAAGAGAGAAGTGAATGCCAGATAGAATTATTGCTGCACCAAATAGAATACTTAGCGAACCAGTAGTTAAGATTTTAAGTGTTTTTGCGCTACGGAGGGCTAAAATTCCGATTGCACCCGAAATGGTCAAAGTAATAAACATCATACCATTGAGCCATGCTGATTGAACTTTAAATGCTTGGGCTAATAGGGAAGGCATTAAGGATAAGAAAAAGCCACTGACCATCCATAAAGAAATATTGATTGGACTAACAATCCAAAGTGCTTTACGTGCTTGTGGTGGAACAGTAAGACGCGGTTTAAGTGATGAAAATGCTCCGGAACGTTTTTCAGCAGTCTCAGGGCTAAAATATGCAATACACAAGGTACAAAAGAAAATAAAAATGAATATTTCAAAAATTAAAGTTAGTGCATGCGTTGATGTCGCCAATACAATACAGGTCATGAGCATGCCGATTGCCATACCCAACATAGGAGAAATACTGTTGATTAATGAACCATGAGTTTTACTTAAATCTAATAAAGCTGCACCAAAGGTTGATGCAGCCAAAGCTGTGGCGATTCCTTGTAAGGCTCGAGCAATAAATAACATTTCAATATTTGAGGCAAACAGAAAGAACCCCATAGAAATGATCTGTAAAAAGAGAGCGGTAAAAATAACTGGTTTACGCCCAATATAATCTGACAAAGAACCCATTACCAATAATGTTGCGAGTAAAGCAAAGGCATAAGTTGCAAAAATTAAGGTCAATAAAACGGGTGAAAACTGAAACTGTTGTTGGTAGAGACGATACAAGGGGGTAGGTGCGCTTGAAGCTGCCAAAAATGCCATCAAAGTAAAGGTATGTGTATAAAGTGCAGTTTGAGGGCTAAATTTAAATGAAGTCATTTGATGATTGAGATTATTAGAATTACTCATCATTTAAAACGCATATAAAAGAAAGGATAGATTCTGTTATACCTGATTTTAGTTGAAAGGCAAGAAGTGATTAAGGTTTTATTTGTGATAATTGACCATATGTTATATTTAATATATTGAATATTATGGTTATTTTAATATTTTAAGGATGTGGTTCTTCAGCTTATATCAAAGGCTTCCATGCCTAAACCTAATTGGAATGTCTTGGTGTTAAAGTGCGCCTTGAATCAAAGGATAGGCATTATCAAGTAAGATTTTTTGTGCCACCGCATTAGGATGGATTAAGTCTTTTTGCATGAGGTTTTTATTGCCTGCAATGCCATTCATAAAAAAGGGGTGCAGTTTTACTTTGTACTGTTGGCTTAATGTTTGGTAATTTTTTTCGAAAGCTTGGCTATATGCTGCGCCGTAGTTGGGAGGAATCTTCATACCCAACAATACTACTTTGGCTTGGCTTTTTTGACTTTGTTGAATCAATTGAGCAAGATTTTTTTGAATCATTTGTGGTGGTTGACCACGTAAACCATCATTCCCACCCAACTCAATCACAACCACATCAGGTTTATGAGTTTGTAATAATTTAGGTAAACGCGCTAAAGCACCACTGGTGGTTTCTCCGCTGACACTGGCATTTACCACTTGGTATTGTTTGGGAAATTGCTGATTTAAGCGTTGCTGGAGTAATGCGACCCAACCCTGTTGTGGGTTTAAACCATAGCCCGCACTTAAGCTGTCACCTAAAATCATGATCGTTTTTGCAAAACTACTAACGGGCAACAGACAGATCATGCTAAAAAATAAACAATGAAAAGCGCTTTTCATTATTTTCAAATTTAACAACGTTTTGATTTGCATATTTAAGGTACTTTACAATGTCTAAGGTTCAGGATGCTTTAACTTCTCCCATCATGCCACAAGTGATAATTTCTGCACAGCAACTTACACAAAAGATAGAATTACCTCATCAAACGCTTACAATTTTTGAAAATTTAAATCTCGACATTTATGCAGGCGAACAGGTTGCAGTTACAGGGCGCTCTGGTTCGGGTAAGTCAACCTTATTGGGTATTCTGGCAACTTTAGATCAGGCGAGTGCAGGTCAACTCAATGTATGTGGTGAGCGTATTGATCATTTAAATGAAGAGCAACGGGCTTTGGTACGACTTAAGTACATTGGTTTTGTTTTCCAGTCTTTTCAATTGTTACCGCATTTGTCGGCTTTAGAAAATGTCATGTTACCTTTACGTTTACATTCTGATTTTAATTATGCACACGCAGAGCAAAAAGCACTCGATTTATTGGAAAAAGTCGGTTTAGCACGCCAAAGTCAACAAACACCCAAAGTATTATCTGGTGGGGAGCAACAACGTGTTGCGATCGCACGTGCGCTTATTTCAGATCCACAGATTATTTTTGCTGATGAACCAACAGGTAATTTAGATGAGCATACTGCGTATGAGATTGAGCAGTTATTATTTAGTTTGAATCAAGCATTAGGTACAACCTTAGTTTTAGTCACACATAACCCACAATTGGCAGCGCAATGTCAGCGTCATTATGAGTTAAAAGATGGTCATTTGATTGAACATTTACGATCCCCACAGAGAAGTGAGGTTGTTTAAATGTTGAATCTTTTTAAACCTTTATTTCGGCAAAGTTTTGCTAGCTCAGGCATTTATTTACTGATCATTGCTTTGAGTTTAGCCATTAGTGCGACCACGGCTTTAAAGTTCAGTAACGATCAGGTTAAGCAAGCAGTTACTCTACAAGCCGCTAAAATGCAAGCTGCTGATTTGGTGCTGAGTGATACCAATCTAATTGATCCTCAATGGTTGAATAAAGCTGAACAACTCAAGTTAAAACAGTCTCATGTTACGATGTTCAGTTCTATGGCGTCGACTCGTGATCAATTTGTGATGGTCAATGTCAAAGCCATTGATCCATCATTTCCTTTACGTGGTGAGTTAAGGATTCGCCCACAACAGTCCTTACAAAATGGCGGAATTTGGCTGAGTAAACGAGCCCAAGAATTATTAAAGCTCAATATCGGTGATCAAGTTCAAATTGCAAATGGTCAATTTAAAGTTACGGGCATCATTGAACATGATTCTAACCAAGAGTTAGGTTTTTCTGCATTTTCACCGACAGTGATTATTGCTCAAGCTGATGTTGCAAAAACTGGGGCAATCCAAATCGGCAGTCGCATTGAGTATCGGCTGTTAATGGCGGGTGAAAAACAGTCGATTGAAGCTTATCAAGCCTTCTTTAAAACATTCAAAGCGCAAGAAAAAGAAAATTTTGCCCAGCAATTTACACAGGATCAGCGGAAAAATTCTACGACTTCAGAAATAGGGCAGCCAGCTTCTGAAACGCAACTCATTCATACCCCATCTGAACCATCTCCACAAGACTTGCAAACAGCGGATCAAGCTTTAGATGCCCAGAGCAACTTAAGACTACGTAATGCGGATGAGGGAAACTCACGTTTACTGAAACCGATTGAAAATCTTGATACGTTTTTACAATTGGCAAATATTCTAACGATTCTACTCTGTGGTTTAGCGATTGCTTTAACCAGCCAACGTTATGTGCAACAGAATCAAGATCATATTGCCTTGATGCGTTGCATGGGCGCAACCAGACGACAGATTTTTCAAGCTTACTTGAGTTTATTGACTGTGGTGATTTTGATTGCGATCGTGATTGGAAGTTTGTTGGGACTGGTTTTAGGTTATTCATTGCTACAACTCATGTTGCAAATGATTCCAAACTTAGAATTACAATTTTCAATATGGCAGATATTTTTAGGTCCATTACCGATCGCTATTTTCACCAGTGCAATTGTACTGATTGGATTTATTCTGCCGAGTTTATGGCAATTGCTCAATACACCTCCGATACGTGTTATTCGCCAGCAGGAAAAATCAGCAGGCTCTATATTATGGATGATGGCGACAGGTTTAATCAGTCTGATTATTTTTAGCTTGGTATTGACTGAGAATCTAACGCTGACAGCAGTGATCATGGGTGCAGTCATTGTCCTCACGGGGTTATTGTATGTTGTGGTTTGGTCAGTCTTAAAGACGCTGAAAGCGATGAAAAGTCGTTTCTCTGCTTATATTCGAACACCTTCCCAAACAGCTTTGCAAATCACAGCTTTGGCACTAGGTTTGAGTTTAATTACGGTATTGGCTGTATTACGTACTGATTTATTGGAGCGTTGGCAGCAACAGTTGCCTGAAGGTACTCCAAATCAATTTATTTATGGTTTACCTCCATTTGAACTTGAAGCATTTAAACAACAGTTGGCGCAACATCACTGGGAAAGTACACCACTATATCCCAATGTTAAAGGGCGTTTGCTGGCTAAAAATGGTCAGGCTTTTCCTGATTCGTTGGTAAAAAGTAATAATTCATTACGCCGTGAGTTAAATTTAACTCAAGCAGATCATTATCCACAGGACAATATCATTGTTGCTGGTCAGTCTAAATTGACAGAAGTTGGACAAGTTTCGGTTGAAGCAAAATTGGCTGAAGAGTTGGGGATTAAGATAGGGGATCGTTTAACCTTTAGTTTGCCAGAAGGAAACTTACAAGCTCAGGTGGTAAATTTACGTACTGTTCAATGGCAAAGTTTTAGCCCAAATTTCTTCTTTATTTTTACGCCTAAGACATTGGATGAAAATGCGGGAAGCTATTTAGGGAGCTTTTATGTGTCACCTGCGGACAAAGCTAAAATGATCAGTTTAATCCAACAATTCTCAAATACAGTGTTTATAGATGTATCTTTAATTTTTGATGAAATTAAACAACTGGTTTCTGTCTTGGTGAAAATTATTACAGTATTGGCTGTCTTGGTCAGTTTGTCGGGTTTTCTTGTTTTGATTGCTTGTATTAATTTGTTGATGGATGAGCGCAAAAGAGAAGTCGCGCTATTACGTTCATTCGGTAGCTCAAAACGACAGTTAAAAAACATGATGAGCATGGAAATAGGTTTTATTGGATTGTTGGCAGGGATTGTGTCGTGTTTCTTTGCTGAAGTAATTAGCGCAATTGCCAGTTATCGTATGGAGATGCCTTTACAATTTCACTGGGAAATTTGGTTTATTCTGCCTATTTTGATGGCGGTCTTATGTGCAGTAATCGGAAGGTACCGTTTAAGCTATTTGTCAGATATTCCACCTTTACAGAGCTTAAGAGAACTGAATTAAAACAAGATGATTGAACAGCAATCATTGCGCTATTCTGACGATTCCAGTTTATGGATATTATGAAGTGATGGCAATAAAGAGGCTCACTTTTTGGTGAGCTTCTTTGAATTACAACTTTAAATGTAAAGTGTGACATTGAATGCGTTATATCGCCAAACAATGATCCATAGTAGTAATTTTATGAATCAAGAAAACTTATATTTTGCTGTATGCATTTTTCAACAGATTGACTATAAATACTCGACTGAAATACTTTAATTTTTAGGGATGATTTAAATTTTGCAGATACACTGCTGATCAAAATTGAAATTGCGCTCGCATTTGTGAAACTGCTTCTTGCCAAAGTGGTGTAATTGGACCCACCAAATGTTGGCAATATAGATATGTCGCATATGTAACAGCGATGCCTAAAATCACAATGATCACATTTACAGCAATCGGTGCTTTCATACGTTGCATGACATACCAAGCTAAAGCCATCACAGCTCCCATTAACATGCCTCCAATATGCGCAGCATTGTTGATTCCAGAAGCAAGGAAGCCGAATGCTAAGTTGATTGCAAGCACCGTTAAGAGTGATCTTTTATCCAGAACAAATCTCTGGTTTGGAGTAGGTGGGAACAAAGAAAGTAGGGTTAAAGCACCCCCTAAGCCCATTACTGCCCCAGATGCTCCAGCGGATACATGAGGAATCAGTTTTTGGTCAAAGTGCTGTAAAAATTCATAACTATTCCGAATATCCAAGTAGCCACTGAGTAGACTTCCCATCAATCCCGCTAATAAATACAGTTCCAGGAAATAAAATTTCCCAAAGGTTTTTTCAGCGACATCACCAAAAATATACAGTGCCCACATATTCATCAACAGATGCAAAATGCCAAAATGAAAAAACATACTGCTGAATAAACGATAAGGTTCCTCTAGAAAGGTTAAAGGTGCATAATCAGCACCCCAACGCAAAGCATCCAATGTGGTGGGGTCAGTAATATTAACGCCTGACAAAACTTGGATGGCGAATAAACCTACATTGATTGCAATTAACAATAAGGTGATTTTGCCAATCGTGTTGGTTGAGTTATATACGGATGAGTCTTGATAATTCGACATGCTATTTCTTAGCTTTTTATTGATAGATTCAGCTTAACATGAAATGTCAGCATTTTCGGAGTAAACAGCTGAGATGAAAGCTTTTATTGTTCGTGCTTTGTTAATCATAATCAGTATTTTGATTTTGATTCAGCTATGGATTTTCTCCAGTTTAGTGTATTGGCGTACCCATGATGTAGAAACCACAATGTTTATGCGCTGGACATATTTCTCAGATTTTAAACCGATTGAACATCAATGGCGCAATTATGATGAGATAAGTGACAACATTAAGCATGCAATTGTTGCGGCTGAAGATGCCAAGTTTTTAGATCATCATGGTTTCGATTGGGATGGGATCGAAGATGCTTTGCAACGTAATCTAAAGAAAGACAAAGTTGTCGCTGGGGGTTCAACCATTTCGCAACAACTGGCTAAAAATTTATTTTTCTATAACCGCCGTTCAGTGATTCGTAAAGGGCAGGAAGCCATTGCAACGACCATGATGGAGCGTATGTGGACTAAGCAGCGTATTCTTGAAGTGTATATGAATTCTGTTGAGTTTGGCGATCATATCTATGGAGTAGAAGCAGCCTCACGTTATTATTTTGGTAAAAGTGCAAAAAGTTTAAACCGAGAGCAAGCTGCCTTTTTAGCGGTGATTTTGACCAATCCCAAATACTATCAAGAAAATCGCAATGATCCTAAATTGCTCTATCGAAAAAAACTGGTATTAAAATATATGCGTTATACCCGTATCCCAAAATAATCTGCAATATTTAAAAAGTGAAATTATCATGTTAGGGTCTGTGGACAATTCGTCTATGTTTGCGACTAGGTGTGTTTTTTAGACGATTCTAGGCATGAAATACGAAATTTAGTCATTCTAAATGATGAGAAACACTGTTTCGCAAGGGAACGACGAAGCGACAAAAAACACACTAGTCCCGAAGGGTTGTGGCTAAAATTATC
>NZ_LBNA01000031.1:0-57195 GCF_001005515.1 Acinetobacter sp. Ag2 | reverse complement strand
ACCGCCGAAGCCACCTTGACCACCGAAGCCACCTTGACCACCGAAGCCACCTTGGCTACCGAAACCACCAGCTTGACCACCGAAGCCACCAGCTTGACCACCGAAACCACCAGCAGCGCCTTGAGCACCAGCAGGAGCACCAGCAGGACGTGGATTACGTGCAGGTACAACAGTAGAAATCGCATGCTTATAAACCATTTGGCTTACAGTGTTTTTCAACAAAACAACATACTGGTCAAAAGATTCAATGTGACCTTGTAATTTGATACCGTTTACAAGAAAGATAGAAACCGGAATACGTTCTTTACGGAGAGAATTTAAGAACGGATCTTGTAAAGTTTGACCTTTAGACATTTTATACTCCAAAAAAAAATTTAAAATCAGCGCAAAAACTGCCTTTATTTTTCAATTAAAATTTATAAAAAAGGCAGTTGTTAAATTTTGCTTTATCCGTATAAGTTTCGCAAGTCTTCTTGAGCTTGCTTTATCGTGAAATAAGTTTGAAAAGAGTGTAATTCTTGCAAAGAACGTAACCAAGTGTATTGACGTTTGGCTAATTGTCGTGTCGCAAATAGCGCTTTATCCTTCATTTCTTGCATTTTTTCTTGACTCAAATCACTGTTTTTTAAAAAATCTATCGCTTGACGGTAACCAACCGAGCGTGCTGAGGGTAAATTTTCATCGAGATCGTATTTTTTCATAAGGTATTCGACTTCATTTAAAAAACCGATTTCCCACATTTTTTCCAATCGCAACTCGATCCGTTTATGTAATTCTACTCTGTCAGGGACTAAAGCATAATTATGAAAATTGTAACGATAAGGTTGCTTTTTAGGCTGTTCTGCCTGTAATTGTGTAATTGGACGACCTGTGATTTTATAAACTTCTAAAGCACGAATAATTCGTTGTTTATCACTGACCTTAAACTTTTCACCTGCCAGTGTATCTACTGATTTTAATTCATCATAGACTGCCTGCCAGCCCTCAGTTTCGCCTTTTAACTCAATCGCAGCGCGAATCTCATAATCAGCACTCGGTAGGTTACTGGAAAGACCTTCAAGCAATGCCTTGAAGTAAAGCATTGTTCCACCCACCAAGATGGGTGTTTTCCCTTTTGCATGAATATCATCAATCAAACGACTTGCATCTTCAACAAACTCTGCCGCAGAATAAACTTCTAATGGTGTAATAATATCAATTAAATGATGCGGATAACGCTCCTGTTCCGCTTTTGTTGGCTTAGCTGTTCCAATGTCCATCTCTTGATAAACCAGTGCAGAATCCACAGAAATTAACTCATAATTCCCCTGTTCATATAATTCACATGCCAAAGCGGTTTTTCCACTTGCAGTTGGTCCCATTAAATTGATGACGGGCAATTGATTCGACATGTAAAACTACTCTCCTCGAGCAAATAATTTATCCAGTTGTGAAAGTGGAAATGCACGCCATGTTGGTCGACCATGATTACATTGGCTGGCAAATTCAGTTTGTTCCATCTGACGCAATAAAGCATTCATTTCTGACAGGCTTAGCATGCGGTGTGCTCTTACTGCACCATGACAAGCCATACCTGCCAAAATTTGATCTCGCTTTTGTTGAAGTGCTTGTGCTTCATCGTTCGGGTCAAGATCATTCAGCAATTCAGGAACTAAAGCACCAAAGTCAGCTTTATGTAAAATTGCAGGTACGCCACGGACAATGACCTGATCATCCCCATACTGATCTATTTCCAAACCTAAACGCTCAAGTTGAGGTTTTAAATCATCAACACGTGTGGCCTGCATACGTGTAATTGAGATCACTTTAGGAATAAGCAATTGTTGAGAAGTCCAAAACTCAGGTTTGTCCCATGCAGATTTCATCTGTTGTAAAAGAATACGTTCATGCGCAGCATGCATATCCACAATAATCAATCCTTCAGTATTTTGCGCAAGAATATAAATACCGTGCAATTGTGCAATAGCAATACCTAAAGGATATTCATCAACCTGTGGTTGATTAGACTTATTGACAATTTGCTGTACAGACTGATCATAAGAGGCTTGATCTGTGAGTGGTTGATCCAATTCGGCAATATCACTATTTTCACGGAGCGGTGCCAAATAGCTCTTTAAGGCATTATTGAGCTGCTGTGAGCCATGATACTGCTGTTGGGGCTGATTTGCAGCATAATGTACAGTTTGCGGTTGTGTATGGCTAAAATCTGTTAAACCATCATTTTGCAAAATCCGAGAATCTAAATTGCTTAGGCTATTTTCATACTCCTGCTGTTGATTGACAGTATCTGATACTGTGCGATCACGATGAAGCTGAAACTGCTCTTGATAACGCGGTTGAGGTTGTTGCCAATGATTTTGTTGAGATTCCTCTTGCTTCATTGCCGAAGCTAATTCTGCTGTCGCTGTTTGAAATTTTGACAGGGTTTCTTTAGCAAAATGGCGTACAAATTCGTGTACTTCACGCTGATTTAAAAAACGAATTTCATGTTTAGTAGGATGAACATTGACATCAATATTTTCAGGGTCAACTTCTAAAAAAAGCAAATATGCAGCATGTTGATGTCCGTGGAGAATACCATCGTATGCCATGCGTAACGCGTGTGAAATGGTTTTATCTTTAACAATGCGTCCATTCACATAAACATATTGCAAATCCGCTTGGGCACGAGCATCTGAAGGATGTCCCAACCAACCTGATAAACGCATACTAATACTATCGGCATCAATCCAATAAGCATTTTCAGTAAATTGACGCCCCAATAATTGCTGTACACGTTGAAATCGTAACTCACCACTGTCGGCAATAGGTAAGTTCAAACGAATATTATCGTTATGTTCCAACACAAAACGTATATCAAAATGGGTCAATGCCATACGGCGGACAATTTCTTCGATATGTCCAAATTCAGTTCCTGGCTTTTTTAAGAATTTGCGGCGTGCCGGTACATTAAAAAATAAATCCTGAATACGAATATGTGTGCCTTGTTGCGCTGCAACTGCCTGTATATCCTGATGATCAAACGCCGTACCATTTACTTCAAGCTGATAGCCAACACCTGAATCATCTTGGCTGCTGGTTAAGGTTAACCGAGAAACAGCAGCAATCGATGCCAGTGCTTCACCACGAAAACCTAAACTTACTATTGCGTGTAAATCTTCAGCAGACTGAATTTTACTGGTTGCGTGTCGTGTTACGGAAAGCGCCAAATCCTCAGGATGAATGCCTCGCCCATTGTCAATAATTTCAATGAGCGTACTCCCTCCATTAGCAACACGAACAATCAATTCAGTCGCACCGGCATCAATTGAGTTTTCAACTAACTCTTTAACCACAGAAGATGGGCGTTCGATTACCTCGCCTGCTGCAATTTGGTTCGCCAATGCTGGATTTAAAGTTTGGATACGTCTTAAACTGATATCTTCATGTTGCATTCAATTCACCTGATCATTAAATGAATCTAAAAACGAAATTTTTTTATAGTTAGAATTTAACTGAATTAAAAGTGCATTAATTCTTGAACCAACTGAGAAGATGTACTTTCTATGCTCACTTCACGCACAGTTTCATCTGCTCCTTTTAAGATCGTAATAACATGATCAGCTTTTGGAATTTCATCTCCGCCTTTCGAAGGCCACTCAAATAAGAATAATGCATCTGTTTGATCTAAATAATCACGTATTCCCATTAATTCTAATTCATAAGGATCATTTAAACGATACAAGTCAAAATGAAATACATCCTTAGCTTGAATGCTATAAGGCTCCACCAATGTATAGGTTGGACTTTTAACTGCACCTTGATGCCCTAAGCTTTGCAACCAATAGCGCGTTAATGTTGTTTTACCCGCGCCAAGATCACCGATGAGATAAATTACGCCTTTTGCAATATGTTGCGCCAGTTTTTGCGCTAACTTTTGAGTGTCTTGTTCATTGCTTAGACTTAATTTAGAGGAATACTGCATAACGCTCACAACATGATTCAAACCAGACAATATGATAGCATTGCACGACTTTAAAACCTATGTTGCATTGTTGAGAAATCATGTTTTGACCTGTTCAAGCTGACTTCAATAGCAATTGCAATCTTAATGACATCCAGTATCACCATGAAACAATATACTTCTCTTTCTGACTTTCAACCACCAATGAGGGATGGTGTAACAGCATCTAAAGTATATTTACCTCAATTAGAAAAATCCCCGCAAAGTCTATTTGTATTTTTGTGCGAGCACTTTCCACATATTACTGCCAATGCATGGAGGCAGCGTTTTGATGATCATTTAATTTTGGATATGCAAGGTCAAACCCTCAGTATAGAGCACCCTTATATCGAACATACTCATATTTATTATTATCGTTTTCTCAACCACGAAATTCAGGTGCCATTTCAGGAAAAAATTCTTTATGAAAATGATGATCTACTGGTGGTTGATAAACCCCACTTTCTAACCATTAGCCCATCAGGACAATATATTCAAGAGACCCTTTTAGTTCGCTTAAAAAAAACCACCAATAATGCAGACTTGACACCTATACATCGTTTAGACCGTGAAACAGCAGGAGTCGTGTTATTCTCCAAGCGTCCACAAACTCGTGGTATTTACCAACAAATGTTTGCTGATCGTCAGGTAAAAAAGACCTACCATGCCATTGCTGCTTATAACCCAAACCTCAGCTTCCCATGTCAGGTTGCATTAAGAGTGGAGAAAGGTGAACCTTTCTACACCATGAAAGTGACCGAAGGCATAACTAACTCACAAACTGAAATTCATCTTGTTGAACATGATCAGGTATGGGCTAAATATTTATTAAAGCCGATTACAGGAAAACAGCACCAACTACGTGTACATCTCAATTGGCTGAATTTGCCCATTAAAAATGATCCATTTTATCCGACTGTAGTGCATAAAGATCCTCATGATTTCTCACAACCTTTACAACTTTTAGCCCAGAAAATTGAGTTTATTGATCCGATTACAATGCAAGCGTTATGTTTTTGTTCTGCCTATGAATTGACACTGTAATGTTGACGTAATGACAAATATAGGACTTTTTGATGATTAGAGATTGAAATTACGCAAGCTTTGATTAAAATAGGCATTCAAACTTAAATTTTGTTTGGTTAACATTCATGAGAAAAACCGAAGTTTATCAAGTACGCCTTGATTCACAAGAAAAAAAACTTGCTTTTGCCGTTTTTAAACAATTAGGCATCACCCCTGCTCAAGCAGTTCGACTTTTTTTTAAACAAGTCGTAATCACCAAATCTATTCCATTTGCAATTGAAAACCAAAATATCAATATGGACCAGATATTAAAATTAAGAAAACTCAAGCAAGAACAACAGAATGGACAAACAAGTACTGCTGTTGACTTAAGTGATGATGACGAAGATTTGTTTGCAGAGTTAAATGCGATCTTGGGGGAAAGTGACAAAAATTAACAGTGTCGCAATTTTAAACAATTCATTTACTTTAATTTTCTATTTTTTAGTTATGCTCTTTTGCAAAGATAAAAAATCATTGCAAGGAGTATATAAATGATCGTGAGACGCGCGACCAAAGAAGATTTAGATCAACTTGCTGTTTTATTTGATGAATATCGCCAATTTTATGGTGCATCTTCCAATCTTAAACAATCTCTTGATTTTCTTAAACAACGTTTTGAGAATAAGGAAAGTGTCATCTTTATTCATGTAAAAGATGATGTTTTTACAGGTTTTGTTCTACTTTATCAGGGTTTTACATCTGTATCCTGTTCTAAATACTATATTTTAGATGATGTATATGTCACTCCGGTTTATCGCAGACAAGGTTCTGCCAAACAGCTGATTGATACAGCCATTCTATTTGCAAGACATGAAGATGCACAGCGTATTAGTTTAGAAACACAAAAAAACAATTACCATTCCCATCAATTGTACGAACAAATGGGTTTTGTCAAAGATAACGAGTTTCAAACCTATCATTGTTTCTTGAAGTAATTCTATTTCTTGCAGGCGTTTTAGTTTTAACACTAAAAGGTGAATTTTGGATTATTAATGCTGTTAGATTGTCAGATGAAGTGCAATAAAGCTTTCATTGCCACAGTTTATATCTCAAAAGTTTAAATAGATTTGTGTATGCAATAGTACTCTTGCGATGTAAATAAAGCAGTGCTTTGTTTTTGCTCATATATCCCACTCAACATGGCGACATCCATGTCGCCTCACGCTACACCGAACATCGATAATTCAAAAGTCCAAAATAAATGAATCACCAAATCTTCTAGTAAATTGTATAAAAATCATAAAGCTCATTAGGTATGAATGATTGAAATCAAATTGCTTGTATGAATAATCAGACAGTTTGACTATAAGCTATTTAAAGCTAATCATCAGTGAAGCCTCAGACTTTATTGACTATGATTAAACTTCTGATAAATCATCTGATTTATTTTTTGCAGCCACCACTTGAGCTTCATTTAGATATAGCCATTCTCCTTCAGGCAAATCATTCAGTACCAATTGTCCTACTTGGGCACGATGTAAACGCTCAACTTTGTTGCCTACCGCAGCAAGCATTCGTTTCACTTGATGATAAACACCTTGATGTACAGTTATTTTTAACGCATGTTCAGCAAGACGTTGTACATCTGTTGCTGCAAAAAGCCCTTTTTCATTACGCAGTTCAACGCCTTGTTCAAGTTGTTGAATTTGCTCATCCGTGATCGGATCAACAGTTTGTATTTGATAAACTTTAGGCACATGCTTTTTAGGATGCGTCAAGGCTTGTAAAAACTGACCATCATCAGTGAATAGTAATAAACCTGTGGTATCCTGATCTAAGCGCCCTACACTTTGTAGACCACGATTCATCAATACATCATCAAACAGATCAAAAACACTGAAATGATGAGTAGATTGATGTGAACATTCATAATTCTGCGGTTTATTTAAAGCGATATAAACTTTTTCTCGATATTGAAATGTTTGCTGATACACCGAAAATTCTAAATGATCTAAATCAAGTTTAAACTTTGGATCAGTAATAACCTCGTTTTGAATTTGAATTGCACCATTCTTGATTAATTGCTGGCAATGCTTTCTAGAACCAAAACCTTGTGATTGCAACATTTTTTCCAAAAACATAAATCAATACCTTAAAAATTCACGACACAGTTTAAAGTATCGTGAATCGAAACCCAATCGAGATTCGTATTTTATCAGCATGATCACTTCATCATGCATAGACACTAGCCTCCAAATACAAATGATTTATGCGCTGCTACCCCAGCCATTACACCATCAGCAACAGAGAATGCAACAGAACCACCTGATCGTGTGATGTCCCCACATGCGTAAATGTTTTTTAAATTGGTCTGTTTTGTAGCATTGGTTAAGATTGCTTCACTATATTCATTACGGTCTATATCCAAACCTAGTTTTCTAATCCAAGGTGAATTAATTCTCATAAAAGTAGAGACAAATAATCCATCCAATTGAGTTTGCTCACCATTTTCAAATTTCAAGTCACAGTGATTTTCGATCTTGGCGATTTTACGAGTATCTAACTTCACATGGCGTTGATTTAATTGCTCCAAAATTGCAGGCTCGATTGTATCAATTGAAACTGCAGCATTGAGGAATAATGTTGTATTGCCCCAATCAGGTAGCATTAAAGCCATATGAAGAGAATGCGAACCAGAATATAACATCCCGAGTTGACCAAGATTTAATTCATAGCCGTCACAGTATGGACAATGGAATACACTCTTTCCCCAACGCTCAGTCAAGCCTTCTATTTCAGGTAAATCATCTTTCACACCTGCTGCAATAATCAATTTTTCAGCTTGAATCAGGTCGCGCTTATTATTTTCATCTTCTGTAAAAACCTCATAATGATCATTCATTGCCTGTACGTTGATAACAGATGCATTCAACCAACTAATGCTTGAATATTTTCCTAACTGTTGCTTTGCTTCCGCAATGATTGCAGAAGGCTCCTGTCCATCTCGGGTCAGAAAATTATGCGAATGCGCCGCAAACCGATTTCTACGTAAACCCGCATCTACCACCAATACTTTTTTTCTAGCTCTTGCTAAAGGTAAAGCCGCAGATAAACCTGCAAAACTTCCACCAATGATCATCACGTCATATTTCATTTTAAATTCCTATATGTAACTTTTAAAGTTACTATATTGCCTTATTTTTAAAATTGCAACTTTTGATGTTACAATTAATACTAAATTAAGGAGTGTGCATATCATGCGCAAAGACAGTAAACTTTCCCGGATGTTGCATGTGCTATTACATATGGCACGTGAAAAAAAACCATTCACATCCGAACAGATTGCAGTAATGCTCGACACCAATCCTGTTGTGGTTAGACGTACTATGTCGGGTTTAAAAAAAGCGGGATTTGTACATGCAGATAAAGGACCCGGCGGTGGTTGGACATTAATCCAAAATTTAAATGAAATTTCGTTATATGATATTTATCAGGCTGTCGGTGAACCCACCATTTTTGCCATGGGGAATGAGCAAGAAACGCCCAACTGTCTTGTTGAACGTGTGGTAAACACTGCTTTAAATCAAGCAATGCTAGAAGCACAAAACATTTTAATACAGCAACTTAAATCTACAAATTTAGCAAAACTTGCGCAAGATTTTGAGTACCAATGGAACTTATTGGAGAATAAACCTTTCAATATTTCAGCGCACTGATTTGCTTTTATTGAGAATTTTAATACGAATAAATAGATCTCTTCACGCCCTACCTGTGTTGTTTTTAGTATAATGCGCTGTTGGAATGAATTGTAAATGATGAATATTAATGAGCCTTTCTAGTCTAGATCTAAATTTAATCGTGCTTCTTGTATTATTGGCTTGTGGTATTTTCAGTCACAATACAGCAGTGACTATCGCTGCTGGCGTATTAATTGTCTTTCGAATCACACCATTAAGTGAGTTTTTTCCTTTATTACAAACTCACGGTCTGGAGGTCGGAATTATCATTTTAACAATTGGTGTTCTTACCCCGATTGCCAGTGGGAAAATTCCAGGCGATGTCATCCTAAAATCATTTATGCACTGGAAATCTCTGACTGCAATTGCAATTGGACTATTGGTCGCATGGTTAGGTGGTCGCGGAGTTTCCTTAATGACCAGCCAACCCAATGTCGTAGCAGGTTTATTGATAGGTACAGTAGCTGGAGTAGCATTACTGAGAGGTGTTCCTGTGGGTCCACTGATTGCAGCTGGCATCTTATCATTATTGATTGGTAAATCTTAAAAATCTTCAAACAAAAAATTCTGAAAAGTTTAAGCACATCCCATCATTGCCAGATATAGATTAAAAATCATGCTGATGGGTAACAGTGTGATGTCGAGTAATCAATAGAACTGATTTTTTGCCACAAAGCATGTTCAATTGATCAAGTTTTAACTTTTACTTCATTAATAAAATAATGATCCTCTGATTTTACTTGGATAAATCATAAAATTAAAATCTGACAAACTGCAAAAATAGAAAAAATATCAAATAAAATTAATAACATAATCAAATATCACACATTATCAACAGTACAAAAATTCATCCTAATCGTTGAATTTTCTTCCACCAAATCATGCTTTTTATTCGGTAATATTAAATAAATTATCGATCTCTCTAGCTAAACCTATTTAGAGCGGAAAAATTATTCTTAAATAACGAGATTCTTTTACCTTAAAAAATTTTTAAGTAATTTAAACTCAAGGCAGGGCTGTATTGAACATGACAAAAATTACAAAAGAAACCTTAAAACAACCTTCAAATACCCAGATTGTAAAAATACATAAGTATTTAGAATCAAGTATCCTTGATTATCGTGGTGATACTTTATTTAGCCGTATCTATCCCCTACTTGGAAAAGAAAGCATTATCTTATTGCATGGCGGACCGGGTTTTCCAAGTGACCTTACAGAAGTTATAGAATATTTCAAGCACCAGTTTCAAATCATTGTATTTCATCAAAAAGGTACAAAAAAATCCCCGTGTATAAGCGGAGATTACTCATTAGAGGCATATCTCAATGATATTGAAACGGTACGTAAATTTTATAAAATTGATAAGTTTCACTTATGGGGACATTCTTGGGGTGGACTTTACGCTCAAGTCTATACAGAAAAATATCCCGATCATTTACTCAGTCTGTTTTTATGTAACCCGGGATCTGGAACAAACACACAGTGGCAGCAAACTGAAAACGAAGTGATGCAATTCAATAAATCCAAGGTCAGTTCTTGGCAATGGACAAAAATGGGAATATATAGTTTTTTAGGAATGCTCGGTTTTGATAAAGCTTATCAACATCTCTTTAAACAAGTCATGAAAAACTATCATGCAGACTTTATCTCAACAGAAAATATTGAACAGACCGAAGATTTTTCCTTATTAAAAGCAAAACCCATCAATAGAACCAGAGCTGAAATTATCAAATACCCACTGCTCAAAGGTTTAACTCAAGCTGATTTTAAAATTACCATCCTATATGGCGATCAGGACATATACACCAACAGCAAACATTTTGTAATTGATCGTTACCCGACAGCAACTGTCTTTAATGTTGTAAATTCTGGTCATTTACCTTGGTTACATCATTCCCAAGCCTATAAAGATATTTTGAGTAGTCACTATCAATAATCTCATGGAAACCCTCAGAGATTAAAATAGGGATTTACATTTATACATTCAAATTGATCACTTTACGGGCACGTTTATGTTCGTACATTTTAAGATCAGCGAACTCGATCAACTTATTCAGTTCCAATGCATCTTCAGGAAAAAACGCCAATCCGACGCTTGCCCCCATATTCAGTCTAACATTTTCAAATACAAACGGTAGTCCACATGCCTCTACAATACGATTCATCACTTTCTTTGCTAAATCTTGATCACCTAAGCTACTTAAGATTACCGCAAATTCATCACCACCTAAACGTGCCACTAAATCATCTTGCCGAGTAATACTTACAATACGCTTCCCTATTTCCTTTAACGCTTCATCACCTAAACGATGACCATATTGATCATTGATTGGCTTTAATCCATCCATATCAATCATCAATATTCCCAAAAGTTTTTGAGTACGTTTTGCTTTTTCTACCCCTTGTCTTAAACAGTCCAGAAACAAAGCACGATTAGCCAACCCAGTTAAAGTATCTTGCGTTGCTAATTTATATAATTCTTGCGCACCAAATTTCGAAGCATGATACATTGCCGCGGCAATCAACTCCGACATCAGTGTCAATAAATTGATATCGGCGTCTTTAAATGCATTTACACGTTCTGAATAGATTTTTAAAACACCTATCGGTTCATCAGAATGAATCAATGGAACGACAGCCATTGAACGTAAACCAACTCGTCTACATGCCTCTCGATCAACACGCTCATCTACTTCACTGTCTTTACAATAAAGTGTGCGATTTTGAGCTATACACAACCCAGAAAGGCTAGAATCCATTTTTAAACGTAGACCCAGAAATGCAGTTGCACCATTCGATACAGCACGGTAAACCATATCCCCATGCTCAGCGAGTTCTACAATTGCCCCTTTGGCTTGAGTAATCAGTTGAACTTGTTCAGCCACCAATGTCATTACTGCATTGATGTCTAAACCCAATTTAGCAATTGCCGTCTGTGTTTGAATGACCGAAAGCAATTGCTTGGCTGTTGGTTGTTTCGTTTTAGACATACATCATCCTAGACGAGTTATACAATACAAGAAGAAATACACAGTGATCGCAATACTTCATCAATCATATTTTTCATTTTTGATTAACTGAAAAATATGAACGAAATACAATGAAGATGCATTAAAACTTTGAAACACATCTTATGATGATTCATATTTAAAGTATATTACTGTGCTCACTAAATTCATGATGAAATACTCAATTTGAGCTGTGTCAGCGTTTGATGGGCAATCATCCGTTATATCAACGTATAATTTAAAATAATGTGATTTCCTTAATATTACCTGAATACTTTTTAATCAAAAGCACCAATAAATACTCAATCTGTGCCGGATCATTCAGGATAAACCGTCAAATTTCTTTTAAGATGAAATAAGTTTTAAATATTCAAAGAATAATAAACAAAATGATTGAGCATGAGGATGCCTTTATCATCCAAAGCATTGAGCTATTGCTTGTACATTAAATCGAGATATTCTGAGGCTTTAGTTTGACCTTGCTTTGCTGCCGCTTTAAGCCAGTAAATTGCTGTCTGTTTATCTTCGGAAATTCCGAAATTCCCCATAAGCATCATGCCAGTTAAATATTGTCCATCTCTATCACCATTCTCTGCACTTTTTTTGAACCATTTATAAGCTTCTGCATAATTGCGCTTATCACCATCACCTTTGAAGTAAATAGAACCCAGCCGATTGAAAACCTTTGTATTTCCTTTTTCTGCGAGTATTAAATAATAAGGTTCTGCAGAAGCAATATCTTCTCGTTCGAAATAGTAATATTGCGCTAATGCATAAATATCTTCATCATTTCCCTTATTGGCAAGTTGCTTGAGTAACTGCTCGATATATTTTTCATCGCGCGGAATAAGATGACGATAATACAACTTGAGTAGATTTCTTTGAGCGTCAGTAACATCTCTTTCGGCAGCAATTTTGAACCATTTTGCGGATTCAAGATAATCTTGTTTGACACCTTTTCCATAAAAATAAATTAAACCTAAATTATGGTTCGCCGAACGATGACCCAAGGCTGAAGCCTTTTTATATAGTTCTATTGCCTTTGGTAGGTCCTGTTCAACACCTTGACCAGTCTGCGTTAAATATCCCAAATCAAAAAGTGCTTGTTTTTGGTTCAATGCCGCTTTCTGTTGTATCTCTGTCACATTGATTTCAAGATCAGCTGAATATACAACATTGCTCAATAACATCAGTTTTAAAATCGAAATATATATAAATTTTCTTATTTCCACTCGTACAAACGCATCTCTATGTAAGAGTAAAATATGTTAAACAAAAATAAGCGATATTCAAATACTATGAATTGCCTTTTTCCCAAAGTGCAGTTTTACAAACATTCATACTATAAGCACAACGATAGATATCGCCGCAATCCACTGCAATATGAACTGTCTCTCATCATTTTATAAAAAAGTCCATCAAAGCCGACACTTATCAATTCAATAAAACAAGTTAAAAACAATCTTTGAATCAAAAATTTGCATTGTATCTCGTTCTGTTGATCCCTTTATCTTTCTGGTTGAAATAGTGCAATGTGAGATTTTTAAGTGTCTATCAAACTATTTTATGTTTCCCACATACCATTATTTGATTTTACTTCTACAGCTCCAGAGGTTGAAGCGTCATATCGTCAATGAATAAGCTTGAATCCTATTACTCAGGACAGCTGTTCACCATTGTATTCTTTAAGGATTCAGGTATTTGTTCAATTCCAAATGCACTGTATAAGCGGTTTATACGCGCTCGATTGCCCTTAAAAGAGCACATTAGCTCAGCAACCTGAGTGATTCGGCTAAATGAAGGATAACGTTCTAAGGCAAGTATTGAACCACGTTCAACTCGATCCCAGTCAATGCTGTTACGCTCTAGATTAAATGGGTTTCCTCGATCAATAGCCGTAAAAACGATCAGATAATAATACATATCCTGATTTGGACCAGAATTTAAACGCTGGATGTCACCGATCACCTCATTAATCATTCCAGGATAGCCACCGAGCCATTTCTGATCATTAATCGCGATATAGGTATTATAAATAGGACGATATGAAGGAAATTTTGCAATACCTTCTTTATATGTTGCATAAGCCTCTTTGGCTGCATCAAAATTTTGGTATGATTTTAATAAAGCAACATAATAAAAAGGATATTTGGAGGCAATCTCTTTATGTTCTTGTAAAAAAGAGATTCGTTGCATTTGTAATTTTATAAAAATTTCAAGGTCATCTTGAGAGACTTCATGGATATAATTTCCACCTCTATAGACCCATGATTTCGCACCCAATAGATAGGCTTGAAACAGATATGGTAAAGGTGATTTAGGCGTTGCCTTTAACCATTCATCAGCAAGTTGCTGTTGTTGTTCCCAAACTGACTCATCCCGTGTTCTATATCTTTCTGTTATTTCAGCAAGTTTCTCTAAATATATGGTATGTCTATTCTTACCATTTAAAAAAATTGCTTCCGACTTTAATTCTTTGGAAATAAGACGATCAAGCGCTTTAAAGTCTTTTTTCGCAAGCAACAACATTATTTCTTCTTTAATAGCCAATGCTTCACTATAACTATCACCACGGATAATGGTCATTTTTCCAAGTTTTTTATAATCTTGTTCAGTTACATCTGCATAAACAGAACTATTAAAATGGACCACAGCAAGTGCAGCTAATAAAATTTTTTTAATCATTGGTAAAATTAATAAGAATCAAGTATAAAAATTTTACCGATATAAATCATATTTTACAACAGCTTGACTCAACATTACTCAGGTAACTTATGTCCGCAATGTGGGCAAAAACAGTATTTATTCTTTTCTCTTTCCGCCTCTTCTTCTTTTCTTTCACGAATGAGTTGTAAAACAATGTCACGGGTTTGATCAATAGATAGACCAACTTCTCGGCGAATATTGTCTATTTTTTCTTCATCATGGATAATATCAATCTCACAACTTTGCAATAAATCTCTGAATTTTAATTCTAATTGCTGTTTTCTTAACTCAAGTTCATTGGCTAAACCATTTGCCAAAATACCTGCTGGTAAAGCCGCTAAACCAACGCCAAGAATCGTGATCATTGCGCCCAAAAAACGTCCCAGTGGCGTAATAGGTGTGACATCACCATAACCCACTGTTGTTAATGTTACGACTGCCCACCACATTGAGGCAGGAATAGAACTAAATACTTCTGGCTGTGCTCGTCCTTCCACAACATAGATGCCTGCTGCCGCCATCACGATCATGATCACTAAAATAAAAATGACGGCTTGAAAAGAGCCTTTTTCACGTTCAATTACACGCAACAGAATTTGTAGTGAAATAAAATAACGAGTGAGTTTTAACAAACGCAATAAACGTAAAATCCGCAGGAATCTCAAGTCGATATGTACAAAGAAATTGATATATGCAGGCAAGATTGCCAGCAAATCAATAATTGCGGCCCCACTTGTTACGTAATTCCAGCGAGCTTTCCATTCAGATTCAAAAGGTTCTTTTTCGGCAATACTCCAAAAACGTAAAACATATTCAACCGTAAAAACCACTATGGATATATCTTCAAAAGTATCAAAATAAAGTTGGTACGCTTTATACACATCGTTAATGGACTCTAAAAGTACAGCAATCACATTTCCAATAATCAGAAAAATGAGCGAAAAATTGATCGCACGACTAAACCATGTTTCATAATCTTCATTGTGTAGATTGTCATAAACAAATTTTCTGAGGGTGTACCAAGCTGTGAAGCGCATCAATTGTTCTTTATTTTAAAGATGACTCATTTTAATACGGATTGGCTGAATTGCACATCATCATGCCCTGAGCTTTACAAATTTACAGCTTGAACTCAGCAAGAAAGCTTTATTAAAGACATAAATATATTTTCATTATTTCATAAATTTTTATTATATAATCACAGAAATTGACGCACTAGATTCAATATAGCGACATAAATATATAATCTTTGAGAAGTCTATAAAGTCTTTTTTAAGCTGACAAATAAGCAGCGGACAGTATCGTTAAAGGCACCCTTCCTCTAAAGATACTATCCGCCAAATCAAAGCCAGTCTCCCAAATGTCTTTGATTTAATAAGTTTATTTTAGCGCTATGTTGAATAGAATGTTTTCCGTATTTTATATAAATCTTTAATGTTTTCGGAATGAATTTTCAAATATCTTTATTTTTTCGAAAATATTTTCTGTGGTAAAGCTTATGAATGATAGCCAATACACCTTAGACCGAATTGATCGCAAAATTTTATCGGCACTTCGTCAAGATGGGCGTTTAACTATCGCTCAACTGTCCGAACTTGTTGGACTTTCCTCTTCTCCATGTTGGACACGCGTTAAACGTCTTGAGTCTTTAAATGTGATTGAAGGTTATACTGCGACAATCAATGCCAAGGCAATTGGGATTAACGAACTCTTTTTTATCGAAATCACCTTAGAACGTCATGATGATGAAATTTTAGAACAATTTAGTGATGCGCTCAGTCAAATGCCAGAAGTGGTTGAAGCACATTTGGTGACAGGAGATTATGATTATTTGGTTAAAGTCGCGGTCAAGAATGCCGAACATTACGAACGTTTTTTACGTAAAAACTTATACTCAATGAAAGGCATTCGTCATACTCGATCTATTTTTGCTTTACGTCCATTAAAATTAGAAAATAAAGCAGACCTGATGCTGATTGAATAGCGAAATTTTAAAGAAGAGTTTTAAAAAACCAGCGATCAAAAACTCTTCTTTGTTCGCTTATTTTTCACACTATTTTAATGAATAAAAACACTAACACCTACAAAAAATAATACTTTAGTCTAAGGATTTTTCGTATAAATATCACACAAATTTACTATTCAAAATTTAATCTGTTTATTTTTTACTCACATCTTTACAAATTTAAAAACAAATTATTTCATATATTTAAATCGTTTACGCAAAAAAACATTACACAAACTAACATTTATGTAACTTTTCTACATTACAATATTATTAAAACTTGATGAAACAGGAAATATATGAAGAGATTTTTTAAATACCTACTGATTGTCATCGGAGTTGTATTTGTTATTGGACTGATCTTTTTATTCAGACCAATTAGCTCTAAAAAAGTGACTACAGCAGCTGATGAACCTGTTGTTGATGTGGTACTTGTCGGTGGCGGTATTATGAGTGCGACATTGGGGACATACCTCAATGAAGTTGAACCTGATTGGACAGTCCAAATGTATGAAAGATTGGATCAAGTGGGTCAAGAAAGTTCTGCAGGATTTAATAATGCAGGTACTGGACACTCAGGCTTTATGGAAATGAACTATACCCCTGAAAAAGACGGTAAAGTTGACATTAAAAAAGCCATTGATACTGCATCACAATTTGAAGTAAGTAAGCAATTCTGGTCATATCAAGTCAAAAATGGTGTCTTGGGTCAACCATCTAGCTTCATTAATCCTGTTCCTCATATTGCCTTTGTTTGGGGCGATAGCGTGAACTACATGAAGAAGCGCTACGATGCAATGCGTCAAAGTCCAATGTTTGAAGGATTAAAATATACTGAGAATCCTGATGAAATCAAACAATGGGCGCCTTTAGTCATGCAAGGTCGTGATGCAAATCAAAAAGTTGCAGCGACACGTATGGATGTGGGTTCAGATGTCAACTATGGTTCAATCACCACACAATTAGTTGATCATTTGAAGAAGCAACCAAACTTCAAGCTTGAAACATCAACTGAAGTAACTGGCATCAGTCAAAATGAAGATAAGACTTGGACTGTATCGTTTAAGAACTTAAAAACTAATCAAGCAAGCCACGTTAAAACTCGCCATGTATTTATTGGTGCGGGTGGTGCTGCAATCAGATTATTGCAGATGACAGGTCTTGAAGAAACCAAGCAATATGCTGGCTTCCCGATCGGTGGTATCTTCTTAATGACAGATAATCCTGCTGTTACAGCACAACATACTGCAAAAGTATATGGTAAGCCTGAGTTAGGTGCACCGCCAATGTCTGTTCCACACATTGATACTCGTTATGTTGATGGTAAAAAATATGTGTTGTTTGGTCCATTTGCCACATATTCAAACAAGTTCCTTAAAAATGGTTCTCAGTTTGATTTGATTGATGCGACCAACAAAAACAATGTCATTCCAATGGCAACCATTGGTGTTGAAAATCTAGACTTAGTGAAGTACTTGGTGAGTCAAGTTGCGATGTCTAAGCAAGATCAGTTCAATGAATTGAAAAAGTATTATCCTGATGCAAAAATTGAAGATTGGAACCTAAGCCAAGCAGGTCAACGTGTTCAAATCATCAAAAAAGCACCGGGCAAACCAGCTACCCTTCAGTTTGGTACTGAAATCTTTAGCTCTAAAGATGGTTCAATCACTGCGTTACTTGGTGCTTCTCCAGGTGCATCAACTTCACCATATATTATGTTGAGTTTGATGGAAAAAGCTTTCCCTGAGCAAGTAAAAGGTAAATGGAATCCTAAGTTGCATGAGATTGTAAAATCTTATCAACAGGATTTAAACAGCAACCCTGCTCTACTGGATCAAGTACGTACTTATACCAGCGCTACTTTGGGTTTAAATTATACACCTACACGTAAAGCTGCTAATGATGCGACCACAGCAACTCCTGCTGTTGCAAATGCACATTAATTTGCGTTGATTTAAAAGATGAGCTTAGGCTCATCTTTTTTTATGGCTGAATGACTGATTTTGTGCTTTAATATATATAGTATGAGATGAGCCTTATATGAGTATAGCGTGAGCTATACGAGGAGCCCCTGAATAAGGGGCTTTTTAATGCCTACTCAAAAAACTTTCTGATTAAGCAAATGGTTATTAAAGAAAATTAAGCTTTACCCAATTGATTAATTTATAAAAGATGAGCAAAAACTTTATTTATTTTCACTGAATCAAATTGATTTAAAACAGATCATTATAATTTTAGAATAATAAAAATTTGAATGTAATAATTTACTTATAAAAATAGATTACGATGATTTATTTTGAATCAAACTATATATCAGTTGTTTTAAGTTATCTTGAATATCTTTGGGTAATTGTATAAATAAAGCATCGATAGGCATCTTATCCCAATTTTCTGAGACATTCTCTTGCTCATCTAAACTCTCAGCCAATAAGAATAGCTGTGCGACAGAACAATTAAAAGCTTCCGCAAGGTACTGGAGTATTGCAGGACTGTACCCTTGATTACCATTCTCAAGATTGGAAATGTTACTTTTTGAAGTATTGGAAAAATCGGCTAATTGCTGTTGAGTCCAGCCCTTCCGTTTTCGCAAATAACGTATTGCATGACCTATATCCATTCCTTGATATTAGCTTAACAAAGTATCCTAAGCGTATTGCAATGCAATATATTGTGCATCAAAAGTATTGTTTTACAAAACAAGAGTTTTGCAATACAATACCCACTCATTCACTAAAATTTAGAAAAATGATGAAGCATTCAAATATTGTTAAAAATATTTCTACAGATTTAGCCGATGTTATTATTATCATTCAAACAGCACTTGAAAATTATTTAATTGATTTAAGTATAAAAGTAGTGAATAAAGAAGAGCTTGATTATTTTTGTACAGCATTATTATTTACCATTTGTTCAAATAGTATCAGTGATACGAATAAGCAATTTGTATTAACTCAATTTGAAAATCCAGAATATGCAGATATTAAGATTGATTATTATTCTCAATATTTTAATCAAAATACAACCTTATTTATAGATGATCAACAGATCTACCCTATGCTATTAGCATTTTTTGACTCTATCAATACGGATTTTAACCCACTGAATATTAATCCGATTATTGTTATTTTGAATTTTAAAAAGATGATGATGAATATTATAAAAAAGTATAGTTAACGATTTTCATTCGAATCGATGAAACTGATTATTTCATATTTGAAATAGAATATTTGATATCTCAAATAGTTATAGATTAATTATAATAAGGTACATTTTACACTTAATATTTTAAAAAAATTTTATACCCCAAAATGTAAAACATATAATTGTCCATTTGAATCAATGACTTTTTTAAAACATTCAGCTATTTTTTTAAATTGATCGATAATATCATCTCGTTGATAGGTTAATTTTTCTTGTTTTAAACTATTTCTGACAATTCGACATTCCTTACTTTCACTAAACGGATCTTCATCATCTGCAAGTTGATAAGAATAACCACCATTTAGTTTTAAAGTTTCTGTTGAGAGTTTAAGAATATCCACGATATGTACAAATAAATCATATGCTTGTTGAGCCCCATCAATGTCAATAATAGTTACACCATAAAGATTTAATCCCATATGTCTTATTTCCATCGATGGATTATAAGCAGGTATCCATTGTAAAAAATCATAAAAATACAGAATAAGATCATCATGAATTGAAACATCATAAGGTACTTTATTTATTACATTCATATAATCTTGATATGTATATATTTCTTTATTTGAAACAACAAAATCGTGAACTAGAGCCATTTTTCACCTTTTTATACAAGATTTATGCAATTTTTTTAATCTCATTGTCTAAACTGTTCTTCTCATTCTATTTAAGTCAATCATATCTATAAGCGCTTATATAAACTAAGGGCTGATTAATCAGCCCTTAGTTTTAACTCAATTTAATTTATTTTTCAATAGATTAGCTTAATTGAGCAGCAGCAATTTTCTTAGTATCAATGTCTTTAGCAGCATCTGTATACTCGCCCATCTTATCGAAGTTCAAGTATTGATAGATGTCAGCAGACATGCTGTCGATTTGAGCAGCATATTGTTGATACTCTTCTGGAGAAGGTAATTTA
Organism: Acinetobacter sp. Ag2; assembly: GCF_001005515.1. Lineage (NCBI taxonomy): Bacteria > Pseudomonadati > Pseudomonadota > Gammaproteobacteria > Moraxellales > Moraxellaceae > Acinetobacter > Acinetobacter sp. Ag2. Next base: position 36,629 of record NZ_LBNA01000031.1, on the reverse strand, counting down.
CCCAATACCGCAGCAACAGATGCAAGCTCAGCAGAAGCTAAGTAAACATTTGCACCTTGACCTAAACGGTTCGGGAAGTTACGTGTAGAAGTCGATACACAAGTCGTGTTCGGAGCTACACGTGCTTGGTTACCCATACATAATGAACAGCCAGGCATTTCAGTACGCGCGCCAGCTTTACCATAGATGTTATAGAAACCTTCTTCCATCAATTGATGCTCGTCCATACGTGTTGGTGGAGCCAACCATAAACGAGTAGACAATGAACCACCAGGTACTTTATCAAGTAATTTACCAGCAGCACGGAAGTGACCAATGTTAGTCATACACGAACCAACGAATACTTCGTCAATCTTAACGCCTTGAACGTCAGAAAGAAGTTTAGCGTCATCTGGATCGTTCGGGCAGCAAAGAACAGGTTCTTTAATGTCAGCAAGATCAATTTCATACACTTTCGTATATTCAGCATCGGCATCAGCTTTAAGAAGTGATGGATTCGCTAACCATTTTTCCATGTTCTCAACACGGCGCGCCATAGTACGTGCATCGCCATAACCTTGAGAAATCATCCACTTCAACATCGTGATGTTAGAGTTCAAGTATTCAGCAACTTTCGCTTCAGAAAGCGTGATTGAACAACCAGCAGCAGAACGTTCAGCAGAAGCATCAGAAAGTTCGAATGCTTGTTCTACAGTTAAGTCAGTTTCCATTTCTGTTAAGTCGATTTCTAAGATACGACCAGAGAAAATGTTTTTCTTACCTTTTTTCTCTACAGTTAAGTCACCAGCTTGGATTGCATAGTAAGGAATCGCATGTACAAGGTCACGTAGCGTGATACCAGGTTGCATTTTACCTTTGAACTTAACAAGCACTGATTCAGGCATATCAAGTGGCATAACACCCGTTGCAGCAGCGAAAGCGACTAGACCAGAACCTGCAGGGAAAGAAATACCGATTGGGAAACGAGTATGTGAGTCACCACCAGTACCAACAGTATCTGGAAGAAGCATACGGTTTAACCAAGAGTGAATAATACCGTCACCTGGGCGTAAAGAAACACCACCACGGTTCATGATGAAATCAGGAAGCGTGTGTTGCATTTGAACGTCAACTGGTTTTGGATATGCCGCAGTGTGACAGAAAGATTGCATGACGAGGTCAGCAGAGAAACCTAGGCAAGCCAAGTCTTTCAATTCGTCACGTGTCATCGGACCTGTTGTATCTTGAGAACCAACAGTAGTCATCTTAGGTTCACAGTAAGTACCTGGGCGAACACCTTGACCTTCAGGAAGACCACAAGCGCGACCAACCATTTTTTGAGCTTGAGTAAAGCCTTTACCTGTATTCTCAGGTTGAACTGGAGTACGGAATAAAGTTGAAGGAGCAAGACCGAGAGCTTCACGTGCTTTCGCAGTCAAACCACGACCCACGATCAAGTTGATACGACCACCAGCACGTACTTCGTCTAGAAGAACTGGCGTTTTCAACTCAGATTCAGCAATTTGCTCACCCGCTTTGAACGCAGTAACTTTTGCAGCAGCATGATCAATCTTAAGAACGATTTCATCGCCCATGTTCATGTTAGCAACATCAATCTCTACAGGTAATGCACCAGCATCTTCCATAGTGTTGAAGAAAATTGGTGCGATTTTAGAACCTAAGCAGTAACCACCGTCTTTTTTGTTCGGAATGTGAGCAATGTCATCACCAAAGAACCAAAGCACAGAGTTTGTAGCAGACTTACGAGAAGAACCTGTACCGACAACATCACCAACATAAGCAACTTGATTGCCTTTCGCAATAAGTTCTTTAATTTGGTTGAGTGGACCAACTTCACCCGGAACTTCTGGGTTAATACCATCACGAACGTTTTTCAACATTGCATTGGCATGTAATGGAATATCTGGACGGCTCCAAGCATCTTGCGCTGGAGACAAATCATCAGTATTTGTTTCGCCAGTAACTTTAAAAACAGTCAGTTTGATTTCTTCAGGAACATCTTTACGGCTAGTGAACCACTCAGCATCAGCCCAAGATTGCATCACTGCTTTCGCATTTACATTACCCGCTTTCGCTTTATCAGCAACATCATGGAATGCATCAAATACAAGAAGTGTTTTCTTCAATGCTTCTGCAGCTAATTCAGCAAGTGCTGCATCATCAAGCAATTCAACCAAAGGAGCTACGTTGTAACCACCAAGCATAGTACCTAGTAAGTAAACCGCGCGTTCTCTAGAAACTAATGGAGAAGTCGTTTCACCTTTAGCCACAGCAGTTAAGAATGCTGCTTTTACATAGGCTGCTTGGTCAACACCTGCTGGAACACGGTTTTCAAGCAAATCTACTAAAAATGCTTCTTCGCCTGCTGGTGGATTTTTTAATAATTCAACCAAGTCAGCAGTTTGAGCATCGTCAAGTGGCTTCGGTGGGACTCCGAGTGCGGCACGTTCTGCAACGTGTTGGCGGTAAGCTTCTAGCACGGTGTTATTCCTCTTTTTAAAAATTTACCTGTGAATTCCTGCTTATAAAAGCTTCACAGGCAATATGGACTGTCAAATTTTACTAAAAATCAAGCCAAAAGTTAATGCAAAGAGCGTATTAATTCGTGATGCCCATTATTTTATAAATAAATACTCATCACTTTTCTGCGCAGCTGAGTCTGTATTTGCATCGATTTTGCATTTAACGCTATTTTTTAGAACAGGCACAAAAAATTATAAAAAAATAATTTTGTAAAATACTGACTTCAAAAAGTCTTTTACATTCACTTGAGCTTGTTTCATACATAAAAAAGGCAACTGATGTTGCCTTTTTTTGCAGCTTAAGTACATTCCACCTTAGTGGACTGTTGTACTGTTTGTATATTTTTGAAATTCTGTTCGACAGCCTTCGAATTTCATCTGAACCTCATCCTCATGCAACATGACATGATCAGCACAAGCAAAAGAAATTTTGACTTGATATAATTTTGCTTGTTCATCGATAAGGTCTCGGAAAAAAACTTGATCGCCTAAACTCAGTACATAATGGCTTCCACTAATCACAGCCACACCTTGTTCATCTTCTAAGAGCAAATCGGCATTATGCAAATATGCAACAACTTCCATGGCACACTCCTCGACTTTTTTTGTTTTCTATTTCTATATTTTATATATGCTTTTCAATTTTTATGCTAATCATTTTTTGTGACGAGCTGTGTGAAATACAACCATATTTCTGATAACTCAAGCTAAAAAAGACCGTCATTAGACGGTCTATATAAAGTCTGGCTAAATTAAGATATAGGACACTCAAAAGCATGCATATATTGACCATTCACCATCCGTGATTCTAATTTACACAAGTCATATTCTTTCATGGTATCTAGATCCAGCATATAACCCGCTTTTTGAGCTTTGAGCATCGCTTCTAATGCTTTGTTTTCATCTCTTTTTACACCTTTACCACGATAGTAAGCATCGCCCAAAAATAAATTCGCGCTCATATCTCCAGCTTGTTCAGCTTTGGAAAAATAATCAAAGGCTTTTTTAGCATCTTTTTTGACATATTCGCCTTTAGCATAAATCAGTCCCAAATTAATCGCCGACTGCACGCTACCACGTTCACTTGCTTGATCCAACATTTGGATACCCTTTTGAACGTCTCTTTTAGTACCTACAGCTTGATAATACATCCAACCAAGATTACCCAACGCGTCCACATCGTTACGTTGTGCAGCTCGCTCAGTCCATTTAAAAGCCAATTCAGGGTTTTGTTCAACATATTCATTCTCGGAGCCATATAAACCACCAAGAATAGCTTGTGCTTTAACATCTCCCTGTTCTGCGGAAAGTGTCAGAAAATTAATACCTGCTTTAATATTTTGTGGAACAACATCTCCTTTATATAGCATTTCCCCGTACATTTTTTGGGCAATCGCTAATCCACCTTCCGCAGATTTTTTTAAATACACGATTGCCTTATCTGTATCTTGTTGTACCCCTATACCTTGTGCATAGGCTGAAGCTAAATTAAAAGCACCAGTAGTGTCACCATGGTCAGCAGCATAAGTCAATAATTCTGCAGCTTTCTTCTCATCTTTAGCAACAGCATCACCACGCGCATATAATGTAGCAAGATTGACATAAGCAAATATTTCACCTTTATCCTTAGCTTTATTTAAAAACGCTACTGCTTTTTGGTTGTCTTGAGTTACACCATCACCTTTGTAATATAACCAGCCCATCGCATTCAAAGCCAAAGGATAATCCTGTTGAACAGCTTGATTGAGATAGCGTAGTGCTAGGGCTGGATCTTGGTTTTTATAAAACAAAAAAAGTTGGTATTGCGCCTTGGCTTGCCCCTTGTCTGCTTGCGTTTTTAGTTGTGCAATATCAGGCTTGATTGCTTGAACTTGTTTTGTCACGGTTTTGCTTTCTTCAGCTTGACTCATGACTGAAAAAGCCAAGAAAAATGAAAGTAAAGAAATTTTTGATATAGATCGTTTATTAGACATGGTTAAACTCAGTGTTCATTGACTATAATTATTAGAAAGGATGTAATTTAAATGATAAAAAACCGTTCCTTAGAACGGTTTATAATCTGGCATTTTTTTCGGGTCATGTGGTGTATTGACACATTGTTCATACGCTTCATTTTTAAATTTTGCTTGGATTGCATCTTTATCTGCTTTTAATTCAGCATCAGGCAATGCATAAACTTTTTCCAAATACTCTAGTACAAAACCTTTCGTGGTTGGATCAGTCACTTTATTGGCATATTCAAGTGCTTCTTTCTTGGTAATACCATTTTGACGATCTAAAGTAATTGAACGTGCTGCATTACCAATACTGGTGCAATAACCTTTCCAAATTTCTTCAGGCGTTGCAGGTTTTTTTTCAGCACAACCGACCATCAATAAAACAGTGCTTAGCGCACCCAAAATTATGAATTTCTGCATTAAAAAATCTCCAATTCATGACTATGATACTGAATTTTTCAATAAATTGGAGGCTTTATTCATTTGAAATTACATTCCACGCCAATCTACACGTGCATTGCGTTCAGTGGCATAAATTCTTTTCACATACTGACCAAGCGGTAACTCAAGTAAATATTGGCTAAAATCTACAAACTCCTGAGAAATATGCTCAGCATACTCCTTTTCCCATGGTGTTGAGTCGAGCTCTAATAACGGCGCTAACATGGCACATACTGAAATATCAGCCAAACTAAAACGATCGCCAACAAAATAGCGACAACCATTTTCAATCAAAGTTTTATTTAAACTGGCTATGGTCAAGTCAAGATTATATTTAGACTCTTCTACCTTTTCTTGATCAAGTTGATAACTTTTAGAAACCAAGGTTTTGAGTATAGGTTTTGAAATCTTTTCAAACTGACGTAAATAGCCTTTTTCGCCAATCATAATTTCTAAAGGCTCATCACCTTCTGCCAATGCATGAGCCAATCCCCAACGGCGCACGTGTATACCCAATTCATTGGCAATTTGATCAATTTCAAGTGTTTCAGCCCGCCATTTAGGGTCAATACGAATTAAGCGATGTTCAGGGTACATTTCATCAAGATACAAGGCGATTTGCGTAGAGCCAGCAATAAACTGTTCACCATCTTTTAAAATGGGTAATTTATTTTGTCCGGTTTTTAACTGTGCAAAAGCACGATGTACGCCTGGTATTAAATTCTGCGCAACAAAATCCAATTCTTTATGATCGAGCAACCAACGTGCTTTTTCACAGTAATGTGAGAGTGGGAATTGGTACAACGTACGCATGTAATCTCCAAATTTTTTTTTTAATTAAAGGCTTAGCCAACCTAAAACAATAGGATTCAATCCTGAGCAATTCTCTGTACTTTAGACACTCATTGCTTGAATTACAATGTACTTTTTACATCAATCGCTCGTCATATGACCCAATGCTTATTCAACGGTTATATCTGTTTCTTTAGTCTTTATTCAGCTTTTGAATAAAGACACAGGAATAGATTAAAAAACAATCTTATAAATTACAAATTAAATGTTATATTTCAATTACTTATATTATCTTATTTTTTAAAATACTATGCTTTTTTTCTATTTAAGATAATTTTTCATAAATTAAGCAGAATACTTCGTTTAATTTTTCTCACAATATTGCTTAGCGTTTTGGTATCTATAGAAAGGTGCCGATATGTCTAGTTTGAATTCTTCTACCTCAGCCACAGTGATCCAAAATGATCAACAGGCGATTAATGCAGCTTACCAAGTTGCTGATTTTGCTTTGGTAGAACGAAATATACGTGATCAACAACGAATTTTACCTGTTGATGTCATCCAAGAATTAAGCCACAAAGGATTAGGTGGTATCCGTATTGCAAAAAAATACGGTGGTGCTCAAGTTTCCAATAAAACGCTGGCACATGTTTTCCGCATTTTATCTAAGGCAGATGCCAGTGTTGGTCAGATTCCCCAGAACCAATTTGGTTTGTTAAATGCTATCGAAAACATTGCCAGTGAATCACAAAAACAATTTATTTATGCTGAGATTTTAAAAGGTAAACGTCTTGCCAACGGTGGTCCTGAACGCAACAGCAAAGATACCAAAACGATAGAAACGCGCTTAGATCAGGTAAATGGTCAATATATTTTGAATGGCGAGAAATTTTATTCAACAGGTTCATCATTTGCAGATTGGCTCGCAATACGTGCAATCCATCCATTGGGACATACTGTTCTCACCATTATCAATGCCCAAGCTCAAGGTGTCGAAATAGCAAATGATTGGGATGGTTTTGGTCAACGCACCACTGCAAGTGGTACTGTCCGTTTAAAAAATGTGGTGGTCAGCCCTGAACTAATCATGGATGAAAAGCCACTTGCGGATGCCTCAAAGTATCGTGGTGCTTACTCTCAACTGATTCAAGTCGCCATAGATGTGGGAATTGCTGAAGCAGCTTTTGCCGATACATTGTCTGCAATCCATAAAGCTCGTCCAATCGTAGATGCAAATGTCGAAAAAGCCAGTTTTGAAGCTTATACATTACAAGAAGTCGGCAAGCTCAATATTTTACTGGATGCGGCCATTTTACTCTTAGACGAAGCTGCCGAATATTTAGATCAGTTAGATGCCCAAGACATCGTCACACCAGAACAAGCCAGTAAAGCATCCATTATTGTGGCTGAGGCAAAAGTATATGCCAATGATGCTGCATTACAGATTTCTGAAAAACTTCTTGAATTGGGCGGTAGCCGTTCTAGTTTATCTATTCATAACCTTGATCAACATTGGCGAAATGCTCGTGTACATACCTTACATGACCCTGTTCGTTGGAAATTACATGCCATCGGCAACTACTACTTAAATGGCACACAAGATCAACGGCATGCTTGGATTTAAGTGGTAATTCAAAACATTCATTCAGGGGAAATATATGAGCACTTATCAAAATATCAGTAAAACATTAGATCATCCAAATCACGCATTCGCCAAAGCACATATCATTAAAAGTGATGCAGAAGCCTTAGAGATTGCAGAAAAACTAAGCCAACAATTTAAGCAAGATGCGATTTTACGTGACGCTGAACGTCTGTTACCTTTTGAAGAAATTGAGGCTTTCAGTCAGTCAGGATTGTGGGCAATCACTGTACCAAAACAATATGGGGGTGCTGAGGTATCCAGCCATACTGTTGCCAAAGTCATTGCTTTGTTCAGTGGTGTGGATGGCTCTATCGGTCAAATTCCACAAAACCATTTTTATGCTTTAGAAGTATTACGCAATACAGGTACAGCACAACAACAACAAAAGCTTTATCAGGAAGTGCTTGAAGGTGCTCGCTTTGGTAATGCTTTGGCAGAATTTAAAACCAAAACGGCAGCACAAAAACATACCCAAATCAGTCAAACTGAACATGGCTATGTGGTCAATGGTGAAAAATTTTATTGCACTGGTAGCCTTTTTGCACATCGTATCCCGACATTGGTACGAGATGCTGAGGATCGTGAATATCTGGCTTTTATTTCAGCAGATGCTCAAGGTTTACAACGAATCAATGATTGGTCTGGTTTTGGGCAAAAAACAACGGGCAGTGGTACGGTCAAATTTAATCAAGTTTTTGTTGAATCTGAAAATGTTATTCGTTTTGACACTGCCTTCTCAGAACCAACCTTAGTTGGTCCATTTGCGCAAATCATGCATGCAGCGATAGAGACTGGGATTGCTCGTGCAGCATTTGAAGAAACCATTGAGCGTATAAAAAAAGCACGTGCGTGGATTGATGCCAATGTAGAACGTGCCGATCAAGATCCTCTAACGATTTTCGAATTAGGACGTATAGCTGCTGATGTACGTGCAAGTGAAGTTTTATTGAAACAAGCTGCTCAATCAATTGACCAAGCCAAGCCTCATCCCACAGAAGAAAACATTGCCAAAGCATCGATTGATGTTGCAAAAGTCCGAGCACATAGTACTGAAACCGCTTTAAAAGCATCCTCAAAATTAATTGAACTTGCAGGAAGTCGTGGAAGCCAACGTGCAGATGGTTTAGATCGATACTGGCGCAATGCACGCGTACACACTTTACATGATGCATCACGTTGGAAATATTTCTTTATTGGAAACTATGTCCTCAACAACATCCTTCCACCACGCAGAGGGACATTGTAATGACAAATACATTTCAAAAAGCAGCCAATAAAAAGAAAATCTTACTGAATGCCTTCGATATGAACAGTGTTGGTCATATTAATCATGGTTTGTGGACGCATCCTCGTGATGAATCACATCGTTTTAATGAGCTGAATTACTGGACAGACCTAGCCAAAACATTAGAACAAGGTTTATTTGATGGCTTATTTATTGCTGATATTACGGGGGTCTATGATGTGTATCAGAATGGAATAGATTTAACCTTAAAAGAATCTATTCAATTGCCAAGTCATGATCCCTCTACCCTGATTTCTGCAATGGCAGCAGTGACTCAAAATCTAGGTTTTGGCGTCACCGTGAATTTAAGTTATGAAACGCCTTACCAATTTGCACGGCGTTTCGCGAGTTTAGATCATCTCACACAAGGTCGTATTGGCTGGAATATTGTGACCGGTTATTTAGACAGTGCTGAGCGTTTAATTGGGCAAAAAGGTCTAAAAGATCATGACTTACGTTATGAACAAGCTGAAGAGTTTTTAGAGCTGTGCTATAAGTTTTGGGAAGGCTCTTGGGAAAATGATGCCATACAGAAAGACAGGCAAAAGCGTATTTTTACCGATCCCAAAAAAGTACATCAGATCAATCATCATGGTCGCTTTTATCAAAGTCAGGGTGTATTTCAAGTTTCACCTTCTCCACAACGTACTCCTGTCCTGTTCCAAGCGGGTGCTTCTCCACGTGGTCTAGCGTTCTCGACTCGACATGCTGAATGTGTATTTATTGGTGGTGATCAACCTGCAAAGATCAAACAGCAAGTGGATAAAATTCGTGAACTGGCAATACAACAAGGGCGTGATCCGCAAGACATTAAAATCTTTGTCGGCATTACTGTTGTCACTGCGGAGACAGATCAACTGGCACAACAAAAGTTAGCTGAATATGCCAGTTATGCAAGCCCCGAAGCAGGTCTAGCACATTACTCCAGCTCAGTCGGCATTGACCTTTCACAATATGCAGATGATGAAGCCATTCCTTATCGTCAAACCAACAGTATTGCTTCAGTCAACAATAAGTTTAAAGAAAATAAGATCACACCAAATGATCTTAAAGCACAACACCAATTGGGTGGACGTTATCCATTGATTGTCGGAAGTGGCGAAACCATTGCAGAAAAACTGATTCAACTATTAGATGAAACAGGAATTGATGGTTTTAATCTCACCCGTACTGTAGCACCAGAATCCCATCAAGACTTTATCAAATGGGTCATTCCACAACTGCAACAACGTGGTCGGTTTAAAACGCAATATGAGAATGGCACTTTACGCAACAAAATCTTTAAACAGGGTGATTATTTAAATCAACAACATCCTGCTTCTGCTTTTCGATGTCAAAACTCAAAACATAACAACAGCATCGAAATAGACAACCTACATCCACAAACTGTCTAAACATCATTGATTTAAATTATTGACTTTAAGGGGTGTCACATGACACAAACAAACTTGCCAACCAATGGCAATCCATCTCCAAGAAACACGACCAAGAATAAATTTATTTTACTCGGCGTGATTGTTATTGCGGTGATTGCAGGACTTTTTTATTGGAACCAACATAAAAAAACAGGTTCAGCAGAAATCACGATCGGTATTAGTCCACCATTCGCTAAGCCCTTGCTCGTTGCAGCAGAAGAAGCAAAGAAACAAGGTATTCGCATTAAGCTGGTTGAATTCTCTGACTGGAATACACCCAATATTACCTTGAATCATGGTGATATAGATGCAAACTACTTCCAGCATCAGCCATTTCTAAGCAATGCGTTAAAAGAAACAGGCTTCAAACTCAAGCCGATTGCAACAGGTGTGGCAACGCATGTTGGTTTATATTCTAAAAAATATGATTCCTTGGCAGCAGTACCTAACAATGCACGTGTGGTTATCCCCAATGACCCTGTAAACCAAGGTCGTGCCCTATTACTTTTACAGCAAGCCAAGCTGATTAGCTTAAAAGATCCAAATAATCATTTATCCAACTTACAAGACATTACGGCGAATCCAAAGAATTTTAAATTTATTGAAGTTGAAGGACCGCAGACTGCGCGTGCGGTAGATGATGCAGATTTGGTATTTAGTTATCCGCTCTATTTACGTTTGGCAAAAACCATCGATCCCAATAAAGCATTATTACTTGATGATAATACCAATACTCGTTATGCGATTTTGTTTGTGGTCAAAGATGACTATGAACAACAACATCCTGACAAGGCAAAAAAACTCAAAGAATTCATTAAGATTTATCAAACTTCTGACAAAGTCAAACAAGCTTTAAACGATGATATTGGTGAAAACTTATGGTTCGCAGGTTGGAAATAAGGAAACGTTTATGTCTCAAATTTCCAAACTTAGTCATAAAAATCTATGGATTGGTCTTGCTGTTGTGGTCATTATATTCGGACTATTTGGCTATCGATATGTACAAAATCAGCAAAAAGAAAATGTTTTAACCATTGGTATCAGTCCTCCCTATGCAGAACTACTCCAAACAGTTGCCAATGAGGTCGAGAAAGATGGCATTCATGTCAAACTGGTTGAATTCTCAGATTGGCAAGCGCCCAATGTTGCGGTTCAAAACCGTGACATTGATGCTAACTTTTTTCAGCAAAGCGTCTTTTTAAAAAATGCCATTAAACAAACCAACTATGACTTACATGCTTTCGGCACTGGAAGCGGGAGTCATGTTGGTCTGTACTCGAAACAGTACAAGTCTTTAGATGCGTTGCCACAGCATGCGCGTGTAGTGATTCCTAGTGATCCCGTAAATTCTGCACGTGCCTTAATTCTGCTCCATCGTGCTGGGCTGATTCAGATCAAAGATATCAATAACGAACTTTCAACTTTACAGGATATTGTTTCAAACCCTAAGCAATTGAAGTTTATAGAAGTTGAAGGTCCTCAAACGGCGTTAGCATACGATGATGCGGACCTCATCTTTGGTTTTCCTCATTACCTCAATATGGCAAAAAAAGCAGACCCACATAGCGCACTGTTTTTAGATCCGATTGATAAAAAATACGCCATCCTTTTTGTCACACGTCGTGACTATCAAGATAAAAACCAAAAGTTAGAGAAATTTATTCAAGCTTTCCAAAACTCACAGCAAGTTCGAGATATTTTAGATAAAGATTTCGGCAAAGATATGTGGTTTGCAGGCTGGAAATAAGGAGCATAAAAATGGTGAGTTTCGGTTCACAGGTTGACTTTTCAGTCCCTCATATCAAAATCCGTGATTTAAATAAGTTTTATGCAGGGCAAGACCAAAAAATTCATGCACTGAAAAATATCAATCTAGATATTCCTCAAGGCAAAATTTTCGGCATCATCGGCAAAAGTGGTGCAGGTAAGTCTTCTTTACTTCGAACATTGAATGGTCTGGAAAGTATTTCTGAAGGAAGCATCCATATCCATCAACAGAATTTGGCTGAATTGAGCCATGCAGAATTGATTCAAACACGTCAAAGAATTGGCATGATCTTTCAACATTTTAATTTAATGTCCGCGAAGACTGTTTGGGACAATGTGGCATTGCCCTTGAAAATCGCCCAAGTCGATAAAGCCGAAATCGAAACACGCGTCAACGAAGTTTTAGCGCTGGTTGGATTAAGCAATAAAGCCTATAACTACCCTTCACAATTATCTGGTGGTCAAAAACAACGTGTTGGCATCGCCCGTGCATTGGTGCATCATCCTGAAATTTTACTTTGTGATGAAGCAACATCCGCACTTGATCCTGAAAGCACTTCAGTTGTTTTGTCTTTATTGAAAAAAATCAACCGTGAATTAGGTATCACCATTGTTTTAATTACCCATGAAATGCAAGTGATTCGTGAAATTTGCGATCAAGTGGTGGTGATTGAACATGGAGAAATCGTTGAATCAGGTCAAGTCTGGTCTGTGTTCTCTAAACCTGAGCAAAAAATTACCCAAGAATTGTTAAACTTAGAGCAACTTGATTTACCTTTTAGTCTTGTTGATGAACCTCAATCTGATTCAACACATAGTATTTTAAAACTACGCTACGAAACAGATCCTAAAAACTCTCCAGATCTAGTACAGGTTTTTCAAGCATTTGAAGCATCTGTTCATTTATATCAAAGCCATATCGACAGTATCCAAAATCACTTGATTGGTACATTGATTGTAGGTACTGCGCAAATCGATCTAGACCTTGCCGCATTGCAAGAAAAACTAAAACTTCATATTGCACAAATAGAGGTACTGGGCTATGCAAGACCAACTCATTGATTTATTGATCACAGGGACAATTGACACCCTACTAATGGTGGGTGTTTCTGCTTTTATTGCCTTTTTAATTGGATTACCTCTCGCAGTTGTGTTGGTAAATACATCGGAGCAAGGGATTTACCCCTCTAAAAAGATCAATCATGCTTTAGGCACAGTGATCAATATTACCCGCTCTGTTCCCTTTCTTATTTTGATGGTTGCACTTATTCCTTTAACCCGTTGGATTGTTGGAACAAGTTATGGGGTATGGGCTGCTGTTGTTCCATTGACGTTAGCGGCAACTCCATTTTTTGCTCGTATCGCTGAAGTAAGTTTACGTGAGGTTGATCAAGGCTTAATTGAAGCAGCACAAGCGATGGGCTGTAACCGTAAACAGATCGTTTGGCATGTGCTTTTACCTGAAGCATTACCAGGAATCGTAGCAGGTTTTACGGTTACGATTGTCACCATGATTAACTCGTCAGCGATTGCTGGTGCAATTGGTGCAGGTGGATTGGGTGATATTGCATACCGCTATGGTTATCAGCGTTTTGATATGCAAATGATGTTTGCTGTGATCGTGGTTTTAGTTGCGTTGGTCATGCTTGTTCAGGCATTTGGTGACAGTCTGGCAAATCAATTGGATAAACGGAAGATTTAAAGAATGATTGATCATTTTTGAAACTATGCTGGTTGTATATGGCGTGTAGAGGTACAACTGTACCTCTGATTCGATTGAACATAAATTCATTGCATCTATACGTTGATAAGCTGATTGTTTTGCTCAATAAAAACTCGATTTATAATTAAAAAACAACCACAGCTATAAATAGACATGATCTGTTTAAAAACTTATAGCGCGTAGACCTGACTTTGTCATGGCTTTCATGTAAAATCACTGGCAATTTTTATATAACACTTTGTGAGTCTTTTCATGGGTTTTAATTGCGGTATTGTCGGCTTGCCGAACGTGGGTAAATCTACTCTTTTCAATGCATTGACTAAAGCTGCTATTGCTGCGGAAAACTTCCCATTTTGTACGATTGAACCGAATACAGGTATTGTTCCAGTACCAGATCCACGTTTAGACAAATTGACTGCGATTGTAAAACCGCAACGTGTCATTCCAACAACAATGGAATTCGTTGATATTGCAGGCTTGGTTGCAGGTGCGTCTAAAGGTGAAGGTTTAGGTAACCAATTTCTTGCAAACATCCGTGAAACTGATGCGATTGCACACGTTGTTCGTTGTTTTGAAGATGAAAACGTCATCCATGTAAATGGTAAAATTGATCCATTAGATGATATTGCAACGATCAATACTGAACTTGCTCTTGCTGACTTGGAAACCGTCACTAAAGCAGTTACTCGTTTAGCAAAATCAGCAAAAGGTGGCGACAAAGAAGCTGTTGCAACTAAAGCGGTGCTCGACAAAATCTTACCATTGCTTGATGAAGGTAAACCTGCACGTGCTGCTGATTTAGATGATGATGAGCGTAAGCTTGTTCGTGGTTTTGGTTTAATGACTTTAAAACCAACCATGTATATTGCAAACGTTGCAGAAGATGGGTTTGAAAACAATCCACATCTTGAAGCTGTGAAAAAGTTAGCTGCTGAAGAAAATGCAATTGTTGTTCCACTTTGCAACCAAATCGAAGCTGAAATTTCACTTTTAGATGATGAAGATCGTGCAGAATTTCTTGAAGCCTTAGGCATGGAAGAACCAGGTCTTAACGTGGTGATCCGTGCAGGTTATAGCTTATTGGGCTTACAAACTTACTTCACCGCTGGTGTACAAGAAGTTCGTGCTTGGACTGTAAAAGTGGGTGCAACTGCTCCTCAAGCGGCTGGTGTAATTCACACTGACTTTGAAAAAGGCTTCATCCGTGCAGAATGTATTGCTTATGATGACTTCATTCAATTCAATGGTGAAAATGGTGCAAAAGAAGCAGGTAAATGGCGTTTAGAAGGTAAAACATACATCGTTCAAGATGGTGATGTATTGCACTTCCGTTTTAACGTTTAAAACGCTTTAATACCTTGATTAAACAGGTTGAAGCTATCTTCAACCTGTTTTTTATTGCTTCAACTTTCATCAAGTTCTGTGATGATCATTTCAAAATGCATATAAAGATATTTAATCTTTCTTTATCGTGATTCAGACCTATAAGAATATTCATCGATTTCTAGGTTGAATATTGTTGTCTTTAATAATCTTAACAATTGAATATAAGACACTTCTTCTCACATGGAGGTCACCATAACTACCTTGATGATCAAAGCCTTCCATTTGAAATACTTGTTTGATCCCATTGTGTTTAGTTGGTGATATTGGAGCAACACCTGAAAAAAATGGAACCGTTCCATCCCCATATAAATTCTTATTGGAAATCGTAAATTTTCCATATTTTCCACTGGCTAAGCGAATATATCTAAACCCATTGTTTGGAATAAAATTTTTATCTAAGTACTCTTTCCTTTCCTTTTTGTCTTTGATCTGCTTCATCTGTGCAAGCACTTGGTTATTTTTATTTTCAATTTCCTGACCATTCACACGTGGTAAGGTTTGTAGTTGGCTTTGGTTTAAACCTGTTAAAGGTCGATCTAGACTCCAGTGTAGTGTACCGTAAGTCAAGTTTTTGGGGTCAGCACCAAAATGCACATAGGTATGGGGATGGTAATGTGTTGCAATAGATTTATGAAATTTTTGTACTCCATCAATTAAGAATTCAAAATTCTCTCTCGCTGTTTTCCTAGGATATTTTCTATCAAGTGGATTAATCAGTTCATCTTTGACCATTTCCCACCAGACATTGTGGGCTTTATAGATTTCTTTATAAGGATCGGCTTTGGGCAAATTGACAACATGGATGGTGCCTTTTTCATCGGTACCCCGTAAACTCAACCAAAATGGCGTTGTTGTTTTGTCTTTTTTGATAATACGATAGTCTTTACTGGGTAAAAGCTCTAAGCCACCTTGAGAGTTCGATAAAACAGCAGTTACATGTTCTGTATTTTTCCCTAAAACCAATCCTGCTAAGACATCTTTTACGCCACTTCCTTCAATCGAACCTGCAACCAAGCGACGATAAACAGCAGGTGCACCCACACTAGGCATCACCCCATGGATAATCCCTGCAATATCTTCCCCCATTTTTGTGGATAAGCTTCGCCCTACTAAACCGCCCATCGAATGGGTGATGACAATAAATTTATGAAAATTCTTACCATATTTGGCTTTTATACTTTTCATTGTCTTTACAAGGTCATCTGCTGACAGTGCATTGGACTGAAGCCAATTGTAGCCCAGTGCATAAACAGGAAAATTAAATTTTTTGAGCTTTTCAATATCAGTCTTATCTATACTTTCAAAGCTAGTTTGCGGGTGCCATGTCTGTTTCTCATTTGCACCTAATAAACTCAACCAATCAGGCGTGTATTTATCATCTTGAGTCACTAGTTGGTAAGCACGTCGACTTTCCAGCCAATTTTTTTCAGTTGCCTCAAAACGTATATTGGCAAGCGCCCCTTCAAAAAACATCAAGGTAGGTCCATAACTTTCCCAATGTACTGTTCCCCATAGTCTCTTTTTCGCTTCTTCAGTGGTGACTTTTGCTCTTGGGTCGATATATAAATCACCTGTTGGATCCACTTCGGTTTCTTCTGCATCCAATTCTCTTTGCAATTGGGCTGGAAGCTTTTGAGATTGGTTATAGACTGTTTTCGCTGCACCAGCATAATTACCTATACGCCAAACAGGCTCTTTGCTTTTTTTATTTCTTAAATTTGACCCCATAATTCCTGGAATAAAGATAATAGGAATGGTATCTGGCTTGGGAATTTCTACCAATGTTCCTGTTTTATTGCTACTTGGACTGGTTGCTGAAGTCGCCAGAATGTTATTGTTTTTTTCAATCATCTGATTTTCCTTGATTAAATGGCGAAATTTTTATGTTATTTAAAACAAAATCATTCAGTTGAAGGATTTGTTTCTGGCTTATTGATGAGTTTTCTTTATCGATAGAGTCCCTCACTCCTTTTAATCCGACATAAATATAAGAATCTTTAGGATTATCTAAAGTTCCTAAATATTGCCATACACCAGATTCAAAGCCTCGACCAAAGCTTAAACTTGGCTGATAATGAGTAAGAACTTCTTCACCTTTTAGTCCATTAATTTCTCTGGATCCAGATCGAATATCACTGACTTTAAATACTCTTTTAAGTTCTTCTGGTATTTGTTCCCTATTTTTCTGAATCATTTGTATAATTGGTGTGTCAGACTCATCTCTTGCCCTGTTTTCAATATTCATCATCACTTCTGGATAAGAAGGAAAAAATAAAAAAGCTTCGCTTAAAAAGAAGCGATTTTCAGTCATATCATCTGCAATAAAGTAATCTTTCCAGCATAAGCCTGCCTGATTTGGACCTTTGGATGGTTTTAATTTAAAGTTTTTAATGATGTTTTCAGCACTTATCAAGCCATCATCTAACTTCTTATTTCCCGCCTGACTTTTGATTTTAATTAATTTTCGATTTAAATAAATATACGCATCTATATTAAATAAAACATCAGTGTACTCAGTAGGTCTATAAACAATAATATGGCTAATTGATCTTTGATTAAGCTTTAAACTGCCCATTTTTTCAAACTTAAGCAAGCTTCCTTCAGTTTCATGCTGTTGTTTCTTTAAGTTTTCAATGTTATCTTTGATAAATTGATCATACTGATCAAGGGTTGTTACATCTTCGACAATTTCAAAATCACTTCCATCAAATGAAAATGTACCGAATTTAACATCAGTTTCTTTCGGGACGGTAAATTCAATACGACCCAAACAAATATTTTTTGTATCTTTGAAATTAATCATGTTATTTTTTTCATCCTCACCTTGAAATTTTGAACAAGATGTTCCAAGTAACGTTAAAGACAGCAGCAGTAAAATCTTGGTTTTTTTCATTCGAAATCTCATTGTTCTGTAAATATTTCAATTTTTAAATTTTTCATTGAATCCGAGTTGTACATTTTTGTTTTTCCATTTTCATCTGAAGTACCTTGAAATATTTGACCATTTTCAGTAGTAATTTTATATTTTAAATTTTTCGCAGGTTCACCATCAGGATAATGCAAAATAAAATGTTCATCATACTGTGCTTTTAATTCAGGCATTGCAGGGAGCTGCATAGAAAGTGTTGCACCACTATTGGTCTTAATCTGACCTGCTTTAAACTCAAGTAATCCCGGGCAGGTAATTTCAATATTTCCATCTTGCATTTTGATATAAGCACCACCTGTAGTAATCAATATGCCTTTACCACTTTCCACCCTGACAAAATCATTGAGTGAATAAATTTGCATTTGTTGTTTTGAGGATAAAGTCATTTTGCCTTTTTGCGCAGAGACATCTATATCACCTTCGCCTGATTTAATTTTAATACCTGAATGTTTTGCAAAAATCGTGATTTTATCTAAGGCTTGGGCAATCCAGCTTTTCCCCGTAAAAAATTGCAAATTTCGAGGTGTACTGATATCAATATTATCTTTTGATTCAAGATGCATATTGGCTTTACTGTCTAAAAGCATTCCTGATTGACTGTGTAAAGTTAGCAGAGCATCCTGACTTTCATCCCATGTTTCGAGCTTATCATTTAGAGATTGTTGTGACGCTAAATCTGGCTCATCGACTTGATGTGCTGTTGCAAGTTCTTTAAAATATTGATTACTATCGACATGATACTTTATATTTTCCAATAGTTTAGTGCGTGACAATTGAGCACCTTGTGCTTGATGAGATGATTCAGATGTGAGCAATATACCTTGAGCTGCTCTAATCGCCCCCCACTGATCAGTCCTTAACTCAAAACCCTCTCCTCGACCTTCACTCTCTGCGCTTTCTTTAGGGTGACTTAAATTGCCTAAATTCAGTTGACTCGCGCCATGACTCGATTGTAATTGTGTGCTTATTTGTGTAGTCGTATCATCAAACCTGAGTTGCCCAAAGCCCTCCCCAGCGACCTCTTTTGAGCGGATACCACTGAGCTTTTTGGTGTCAGGTAGTTTGCCTTTAATATCGAACTGGGTTGGATTTCGATGTCCTTCATGAATCCGTCCAGTAATAAACGGTCGATCAAGGTTTCCCTCAAAGAAATCTACCGCGACAATCTCTCCGACACGCGGGAGAAATCTTGCGCCATAACCCTCACCCGCCCAAGGGGTAAGCACATCCACCCATGCAGAGTCCGTGTCATTATCATTAGCTCCTGCACCGCCATCATGGGCATGGTCTTCTGTTCGGGTAAACAAGAAACGAATTTTTATTCGTCCCCATTCATCGACATAGATTTCTTCACCATCCCCCACCACAATGGCACGTAGAACATATGCAGTGGGGCGATGTGTTAATGGATGATATTCAGGTACAACACTTACATGCCGTCGTACCAAAGTTAATTCGTTGCCTTGACGCTCTTGTTGACGGTCTTTAGTCGTTTGCCAATGACTCAGGGCGAGGAGTTTTTCAATTTGATCTTGAATGTCTTTGGGAAAATTGTTCTGATTATAAAAATGCTTACTTAATATCAACATCTCATTGTTTTCGCTATGATTTCTATCCAGCTCTGGATGACCTGTTAACTTAAACCAATAGCCGACCTGTATATCACGTACACTACTCTGTGCCTTAAAATATTTGGCTTGCAAAGCTTGGTATTGATTTAGTTGGGTACTCAACTTCTCTAGTTGATGATTGCCTGATGTTGTGGCTTGATCTTCACCTTTAAGATCACGAATCCAAGCAGGAGATATACTCCACGCTTGTTCTAAACTTAAACTTTCATTGTCTCTATTTGCACTGTGTTTATGTGCACTCAGAATAGAACCACTGCCATCTTCCTGCACTGAACTGTCTGCTTGCCAACGTTGTACATGGATTGCTGTTGACTGTAAATTGCGTTCAGCAATCAAACTGGTGATACTGTCATAAGCTTCAGTCGCATTTGATCGATGATAGCGAATGTTGCGACGTTCAAGTGCCTTAAACTGATCATTGTGATCAATTAATCTAAGTTTTTGTGGTTCAATACTTTGATTGTTGTTTAAAGCAATAAAATCAGATTCATCAATCAGCCAATTGATTGATTCCTCACGTAAAATCCGAGTCAAATATGTGTGATCAGATTCGTTAAGTTGCATAGAAAACGGTCGTACATCATAGCTCTTGCTGAGACCACTCAGGTCCAGTTTTAAACTGGATGCAAATAAAGCGCTTTTGGCTCTCCATTCATTGAAAATTATTTCACAAATTTCAGGAACACTTTTATCTAAAAACACCCGACTATTTTGACGCTTATGCCATAAGCTTGTTGCGTCTTGCAGGGTCAAGCGATAAAGCGTAAAAGCCCCATCACTCTGACCTTGTGAGGCGCCTGTAATCATTCCTGTGGTTCTAAATAGCTTGCCTGAATCTGTGACTTGATCTACAGAGACTTTGCAACCGATAAACGCTTTAAGTTCAATAAATGGATTGAGAGACAGGCAAATCAGTTCTGCTGACAATCCTTCATTGATGGCGTGATAACCATCAATACGTTGTAACATCACTTGTGCACTGAGTTCCAAGTTTGAAAATTGAACACTAATTGCGCGTTTTTGTGTCCCATATCCCATTTTATCTAGAATAGTAAAAATATTATTCAACATTATTATGACCTTATTTTTAATGTAGAAAAACTTAACACAAAATTTAAATTCACTCAAATAATAGTGATAGTTATTATTGATTATCGTTGTTGGTGCACAAACACACCCTTTTAAACTATTGATTTAAATAATAAAAAAACTACAAAAACAAGATTTTATGTTTTAAACATATGTACTTAATTATCATAATTAAGTACATAGTGTTCGCTGCTTTGCAGCCACAAACGATCTATCAAAAATTGGAAATCATTTGTGGTACAAGCCCTAGCGTTGTTTGACTAAGCCCCTAATTGTCTCTCATTTTATTTTAGTTCGATTAAAAGTTTTCGATACTTTTGAATTCTATGTTTCCCAATGCCATATTTTTTTTGAAGTTGATCCACCGTTAAATTTTCTAAATCATTTTGGTGCTCTAGCACCCATGCTTTTATTTGATCCTTGAGTGAAATATTGAGACATTTTCGAAGAATCTCTCTATTTCTGACAATATATCCTTCTTTCCGATTCAGTATTTTAGCAATTTCAGAAATCGACAAATGCAAAGAAAGTAATACCTCTTGATTCTCTAAACGCCAAGCCTGAACTAGATCGTTATGATGTGGGATATTGAGCAGTTTTTTCAGCTTTCCTCTTCTTCTATAAACCTGACTAGTTTCGATGCTTAATCTTTTTGCAGTTTCTTCTTTGCTTAGTTTTGAATGAAATAAAATCTCTTGATTTGCCAGCAACCATTCGCGATTTTGATCTTGTACTTTTTGTATTTTTAAAATTTCTCTTAGTCTGGCTTTCGCTCTTAAAATTTGCCCATTGGTCTTTTGAAATTGCTCAGCCAGTTCTGCAACTGTTTTGCCCGAATTTAATAATTCGTCTTGGTGATCTAACAACCATTGATATTTATCCTGCTTGTTTTGCTGAAATTGTGCTGAAAAAGTTAACTCTCCAAGTTCTTGACGAATACGATTATAGGTTTTTGTTGCGATAAAAGGACTAACATTAAACTTTAAAGTTATCTCTTCTATATCCATTTCTGTCATTTGCGCTTTATGCTTTTGGAACCATTGTTCTAGCAGATCATCTGCTGAAGTTTTTCTCATTTTTTTGTTTTTAGGTATATCAATTAACTCTGACAACCATTCTTTATGTTGGTAAACTTGATTCCGATTTAAACCATACTTCTCTTTGAGTGTTTGATGACTGTCATATAAAAGCTCATCTTTATGCTCAAGGATCCATTGATCATTTCGATAAATAAACTTATTTTGAATACCAAGCCTTCTTCTGAATTTAGCAACAATACCGTTATTTAAACCAAGTTGCTGTTCACTCTCCGTAATCGAATGTACTTTAAGAAATTCTGCAATTTCAGGGGTTAGAATATGTGATAACACACCCCCAATGCCATCTCTAGGTGTCAACGAGTATGGCCAGCCTCGGTAAATCATAATACCAGAAATAGACTTCCGCTCTTCATACACATCCCAATCTTCATTTTCCCAATCTTTAATGGTTTTTATTGGATAAAGTTTATACTTTTTAGCCATCTCTACTATCGTTACAATATGGATTTAACCACTCTTTTATCAATATTTACTTAACAATAAAAGCCTTTTATTTAAAAAAATTTTAAACTTGTAGCAACTTTCACACTTTTCATGATTATAACTCCCCATTCCACTTTTTGAATTTTTCGCCTATTGCTTTGTTCGTATTTTGAAAATAAGCCCGCAATAATCGAGTATTGCTGGTTGCACTTTTTTAAATCCTATATAATAATGATAATTATTAACATTCGCATTATATTTAACTAAACAGGATTGTTTCATGGCTTACTCTCTTCCACAACTGCCTTACGCTTATGATGCACTTGAACCCAATATTGATACTCAAACAATGGAAATCCACCATACCAAGCATCATCAAACCTATATCAATAATATTAATGCAGCGATCGAAGGCACAGAATGGGAAAAGTTATCTGTTGAAGTATTGGTTTCAAAAGTAAATGAAGTTCCTGCTGAGTTAAAAAACAATGTCATTAATAATGCAGGTGGTCATGCCAATCATTCATTATTCTGGACAGTGATGAGCCCACAAGGTGGTGGTGAACCGATCAAAGAAATTGCTGAGGCGATTGAAAAAGATATTGGTGGTTTTGAAAAATTCAAAGAAGCATTTACCAAAGCAGCGTTAACACGATTTGGTAGTGGTTGGGCATGGTTAAGCGTCACGCCTGAAAAAAAAGTGATTGTTGAAAGCAGTGCGAACCAAGACTCTCCACTGATGAATGGCAATATTCCAGTGTTAGGGCTTGATGTGTGGGAGCATGCCTACTATTTAAAATACCAGAATCGGCGTCCTGAATATATTGCAGCATTTTTCAATGTCGTCAATTGGGAAGAAGTGAATCGTCGTTATTTAGAAGCGATTAAATGAAATATTATATAGATCCAATGCTCATGCCAATGCCTCATAATTCAGTAATTAAAAAAATAAAATTCTATATTGGCTGCGCCATACTTTTTTTTGGTTTGGTGATCTTAATCAAAGATTATCTTGTATAAAAATTTATCTACTTCCCTCTTTCAGTGAATCACTCACTCAAAGAGGGTTGATTTAACTCACATGCTGAGTTTATTTTGCATGAAGTGTCTGTAATGATTTTTGATCCATTGCACTCCGTTGTTTTCTCGCTTCTGCCAACATTTTGGTTTGCAGGTCTTTACGAAAACCAAGCAAAAACACAAATTCAGCAAGTACAAATAATGGACCAATCGCTAAACCTACAAGATCATCCACAAAAGCTGGTTTTTTCTTTTCATAAAAATGCCCGATGAACTGGAACACCCATCCCACCACAAAGCTACCAATACTAATCGCAAGCCATGTACTCATATTCAATTGAGCAATTTTATAGGCAAATGGATAGGCAATCGCGTAAATCAGTAACATCAAAAAGCCCAAAGACTTATCTAGCCTTAAATAATAGATCACACTTAAGATCAACAGCACTAAAGCCAATGTGATTTCAAAACCAGATAACATCACACCTGCTCTTGCAGTTAAACACATGATGGAAAATACGATCATTGGAATACCAATAAAATGAGTTAACACATTTTTTTGATCCAAATGATAGGCTGCGTATTGGCTAAGCAATTGTTCTAATCGAGTCATTTTCAGCGTCCTTGTTTATTACTTTTATCCACTATATAAAATCTTGCAAATAAAAGTTGTCGGCTAGCTGACAAATGAATATTTTTTAGTATGATGGCAAAACAACGATGCGTAAGCGTTGCGATTTAATATCTCCATCTAGAACAGAGCAAATGGATTGGAATTTTTACGATGCTGATATATGCAAAATCATGTGATTGAGTCATAGCAATGACCATGATGCACGATATGACTGACTTGATCACTAAAACTGTGATGATTGGTCCAATATGGTGTGATACAACTGAAATATCATATAAACGCGTAGCAGAATAAAAAAAGGAACTTTTGTGCTGAACTTAACAGATCTTGAATTATTAAATAAAAATATCTGGTACGCTCAATTACCTGCACCATTCCAGCAATTTATCCAACAACATTCAAATTATCAAACATTTGAACGAGATCAGGCAATTTTTAGATCTGGTGATACGTTTAATGGTATTTATGCTGTTTTAGATGGTCGGGTGCGCTTAGGTTATATCGATATTGAAGGCAATGAATCAGTTGCTGCAATCGTAGAACCAATCATGTGGTTTGGAGAAATATCTTTAGTAGACCAGCAGCCACGTTCGCATGATGCAATTGCTGTTGGTAAATGTGTGATTTTGCATATCCCTAGCTTGATTATGAACGACTTTCTAGCTCAACATCCCCAATACTGGTTCCATATCGCGCAACTCACCAGTCAAAAACTTCGTTTTGCTTTCTTAGAACTGATTTCGATTCAAACACAGCATATACAACAGCGTTTGGCGCAACGCTTAATGTTTATTTTGAATGGTTATGGAAACCATGCATACATTGAAAAGAACACCATTCATTTGTCTCAAGATCAATTGGCTCTCATGTTGAAATGTTCAAGACAAACCATCAATCAAGAATTACACTTACTGGAACAACAAGGTATTCTAAAAATTGCTTTTAAAAAAATAGAAATTTTAGATATCAATCAGTTACACGCTATTGCCCATTCAATCAATGAATCTTCACATTAAAATAACTGCGCGGTATTTTTCAGTTAAGATTAAAACAAGCTTAAATAGCTGGAATATATAATCATTTTATAAATAAAATATACAATTTGTGTATTCTACTTATGAAAAAATAGATTTATATTTTATTCAGGCGCTAATGCCATCTCAATAAAAGTTGAAATAAATGAAAAAAATCACAACTCTTCTCACGGCGGGTCTATTCACAGTGCTTAGTGCTTCTGCTTTTGCATGTCCTAAAGGTACAACATTAGTCGGTGGGACTGGTCCGAATCATAAAGGCGGAAAATGTGTAGCTGCCAATCCTGCGGCGCAAACAGCATCTAAAGCATCGACTACTGCAACGAAAGCAAAAGCAGATACCACCAAAGCAGTTGAAGCAAAACCAAAAGATGCCAAAGCTGCGGTAAAAACTGAAACTGCTGCAACCAAGGCAAAAGCAGAAACTGCTACAAAAGTGAAGACTGATGCAGCAGCGAAGGCAAAAGCTGATACAGCTGCAAAAGCGGCAATGACTAAAGACAAAGCGGTTAAAACAGCGTCAACCAATCCTTTAAAACCTTGATTGTCGCAACACAATCAAGTTAAACCATAAAAATGGCGCTTCATCTGCGCCATTTTTACATACTTGATTAGAAAATATTATTATTCGCTTTGGTATTTCCTAAACTAGGGTTATCAATTGCATCTTTACACTGTGCTTTATCACGCTCATATTGCGCCTGATTTTTCTGCATTTCACCATCTTTCTCAAGCGTCGAACGCGCCCAATTGTCTAAGCTCGTCATGGCTTTACGACATAAAGCATATTTTCCTTCAGTCACAGAGTCAGTCATTTTGACATTGATTCGCCAATCCGTACTCAACTTACGAATCGGTTTTCGCACATTGTCTTCTATTAGATTTAATTGTTTTCGATAAACATAAGGTTCAACTTGGTTAATTAACGCCCAAGCTGCATGAGCATATGTGGTTGCGTCATTGGTAAGTTTTGGCGCAGCTTTGATTTCGACCTTTTGCTGAGGTTCAGAAGATGAATTACCACATGCTTGTAAACCTAAAACACCTAAAATCAAGGTCATACTCAATAATAATTTCGACTGATTTGCGAACATAAAGTCACGCCTAAATAAACATTTCACTCCTATGCTAGTAAATTCAGGTAGAATACTCAATCTTGATTTTACCTTTTGTTTTACTCTGGTTTTTAGGTGTCCTGTGTCCGAGCACAATCCTCCAGTCCAAATCGCTGGCTTTTGGCAAGGCGCGAAAGATAGCCAAGCCATTATTTTTACCTACCTTCCTGTTTCTTTTGCCTTTGGCGTATCGGCAACTCAATTCGGGTTTAGTGCGTGGGAAGCACTCTTTTTGTCATGCTCCATGTATGCTGGTGCAAGTCAGTTTCTGGTGGTGGCATTATTAGGGAGTGGTACATCCATATGGATGACCGCACTCACCGTAATTGCCTTAGATATTCGTCATGTGCTTTATGGTCCAGCCTTACAAAACCTCATTCAAGATCGTTTAAACTTAAAAAAGACCGCAGTTTGGGCTTGGGGACTAACGGATGAAGTATTTGCCGCAGGCATGATCAAACTGTCGCAACGTCGTCAAGAGTGGTCAGAATCATGGATGTTAGGACTCAGCCTATTTAGCTGGATGTCATGGGCACTTGGTTCATTTTTAGGTGGATTATTTGCTGATCAAGTCACGCATTTGCCTCAGTTCTTACAAGCGGCATTAGACTTCCTACTTCCTGCTTTGTTCTTGAGCTTTTTATTGGCCGCTTTTGAAAGAAAGCATACTTTTGTGGTTATTGTCTCTTTAGTCGTTTCGGCTATGGCGTGTTATTTTATCAATATGTCAGCAGCAATTTTTATCGGTATTGCATCAGGTATTTTGGCGGGATTATTTAAATATTACATTTTAAAACAAAAAGATGAAGTGAGTATTTAACATGGACTTACATATTATTCTGGTCGGTATTTTGGTAGGTATTGCAAACTTTGCCTCTCGCTTTGGTCCCTTTTATTTATTGCAAAAAAGCCAGCAACATCAACAGTCACGTGGCTCAACATGGCTAAAAATAGCATTGGGCAGTATTGGTATTGCAGCGATCAGCTCAATGTTGATTGTTGCTACTCTTCCCCCGTTAATTGAAACGCCCAATAAGAGTTTTGCGATGTTCGTCGGTTTTGTTGTACTGACAGGGTTGTACTTTAAATTTAAACGAATCGTTTTAGCGACGCTTATTGCAGCACTCGCCTATGGTTTGGTCTATACCTATGTTTAACATTCATCATGCTAAACCTTCTTCAAAAATCACCATTTAAATGATGAAATCATTTCATTGAATGGTAAGGTGTTTTTAAAATAAAGAATCTTTTTGACCAACAATTTGGGCATTCTTAATTTTGATCACATTGTTTAAAGCACATTATAAAAACACATTAGGCTTCCTGCTGTAGTCAAAAAATGAGCATTCAATACTTTTAAATATTGATAAAATATAAATGTGGTCTTTCTACGGTAACACGAGATGGATGTTGCGATTGTCGAATGGAGGATATGAAAAAAAACAAGGCACTACGTTGTTTTCAGTGTAAGAATACGGTTAAAAAATGAGGTGAGCAAAGTGAAGCATCGCCTCAGTAAAACAAATAATTTAAACTTAAGATGTTAAGCGTGGCATTGCAAACTTGATCTTTTTACATATCATTTCTATGTTATGCTAAATGTTTCATGATTGATAAAACTTAACCACATTTAAAAAATCATCCTAAAGCTTATTTCGCAAGATTTCTATTATGTTCATTGCACACTTACCTTCGGGTTATATTCTTGCCCGAGTTCTTCATCAAAAATTCAAACAAACTAAAATCAGCCACAAAGCATTCTTTAGCATCATTATGCTTGGCGCTATCTTCCCAGATATAGATCTATTTTATTTTTATTTGTTTGACCACCGTTCTGTGCATCACCACAAATATTTTTTACATTGGTTTTCTTTTTGGATTCCAATTTTTGTTATTGCTTTAATTTATTTAGTGAAAACAAAATACAACTCTAAAATCGCATGGATGTTCAGCCTTTTTGCATCTGCCGCACTATTGCATATTTTCTTAGATACTTTTGTCGGTGATGTTTGGCTATTTGCCCCTTTTATTGACCAGCCCTACGTCTTCTTTGAAGTTAGCGCACGTTATCAACCGTGGTGGCTCAACTTTATTTTTCATTGGTCTTTTTTTGTTGAAATTCTCATTTGTATCATTGCATTGATACTTTTTATTCAAAAAAGGAAAAAATTTAAAAAATCAATTTAGCCATTTATTTTTTTATGCAAAGCATTGGAACACTTAAAAAAGTAGCGGCTTAACTTATATAAAAAAATCTGTTAGACAATATCATTATTTTATGTGAATCAACCCTGAACAGATGCCTGACTTCTGCTATGCTAACAATCCATAAGACAAGCATGGAAGAATCGCATGAGCGTGACTATTGGTACCCCACTTCAATCATCTGCGTATAAAGTTTTATTGTTGGGTTCAGGTGAACTGGGTAAAGAAGTGGTGATTTCATTACAACGACTTGGTGTAGAAGTCCATGCGGCAGACCGCTACGAAAATGCACCTGCCATGCAAGTTGCTCATTTTTCTTATGCCTTAAATATGGCAGATGCAAATGAACTTAAAGCTTTAATCGAAAGAGTTAAGCCTCATCTGATTGTTCCAGAAATTGAAGCGATTGCCACACAAGTCTTGGTGGAAATTGAACAACAAAATATTGCCACTGTCATTCCTTCTGCTCAAGCAGTAAATCTGACCATGAATCGTGAAGGAATTCGACGTTTGGCAGCGGAAGAATTAGGCTTACCTACTTCTGCTTATCGTTTTGCAAATACTTTAGAAAGTTTCCGTTCTGCTTGTGATGATATTGGTTATCCAAACTTTGTAAAACCAGTGATGTCTTCTTCTGGTAAAGGACAATCTCGAGTAAAAGAATATGCTGAAGTCGATGCTGCTTGGGAATATGCACAAACAGGTGGTCGTGTAAACCAGGGCACAGTGATTGTCGAATCTCAAATTGACTTTGATTTTGAAATTACTTTACTTACTGTACGTGCGAAAAACCCTGAAACGGGCGAAATTGAGACCTCCTTTTGCGACCCGATTGGGCATCGTCAAGATGCAGGAGACTATGTAGAAAGCTGGCAACCTCAAATCATGACTGAAGCCGCTTTAAATGAAGCAAAACGTATTGCCAATAAAGTCACTGTAGCCTTAGGCGGTTGTGGTATTTTTGGGGTAGAACTGTTTGTAAAAGGCGATAAAGTATGGTTTAGTGAGGTGTCACCTCGCCCACACGATACTGGTTTAGTTACACTTGCATCTCAATTCCAAAGTGAATTTGAATTGCATGCTCGTGCTATTTTAGGTTTGCCTGTCAATACCGAACGCCATAGTGTTGCCGCAAGTGCTGTCATCTATGCAGGTATCGATGCGAATAATCTTTCATTCTCTGGCTTAAATCTTGCTTTGCAAAACCCTGCTACAGATCTACGTCTTTTTGGTAAACCTGAAGGATTTAAACGTCGTCGTATGGGCGTTGCAACTGCCCGTGCCGAAACGACAGACCAAGCACGTGAACTTGCACAAGAAGCAGCATCAAAAGTGACTGTTCATTTAAACAAATAGCCTATAAATTTGCGGACAAAATATCCATGATCAACACCTCTCCTCTGTTGGAATATGTAAGCGACAACAACGACATTAAAGCAATCAATCAATGGCGTAGTGATGTCGAACAACAGTTAAATGAGGCTTATGATCATGGAACAACCATACGTGAAATCGTTCGTGCTCGTTCAAATGTCGTAGATGAAGCCCTGATGTTTTTATGGAAACATTCGGGTTTAGATCAAACAGATTTAGGTTTGTTTGCTGTAGGCGGCTATGGTCGACGTGAGATGTTGCCCTACTCTGATGTAGACATCATGATTTTGTCGGAGGAAGACCTTTCCCCTGAACAAGAGCAGATCGTCACACAGTTTATTTCAACATTATGGGATGTGGGCAATTTCAAACCAGGTATCAGTGTACGTACCATCCGCAGTTGCTTTGAACAAGCCACGACTGATCTGACTGTAGCCACTTCTCTTATTGAAGCGCGCTTAATTATTGGTAATCAGCATTTAGCAAGATGGCCACGTCGAGTTGTTTCTCAGACTTGGACTGACAAAACGTTCTTTGATGCAAAAATGGCTGAACAAGCGCACCGCTATGCACAGCACAACAACACAGAAAGTAACTTAGAACCCGATATCAAAAATGCGCCAGGTGGTATTCGAGACATCAATCAAATTGGGTGGATTGCAAAACGCCATTTTCGCGTAAATCGTATTTACGATTTGGTTCATTTAGGTTTTATTTCTGAATTTGAGTTAGGCGTACTTGAAGAGGCTGAAAATTTTCTATGGGAAATTCGCCACCACTTGCACCGTTTAACCAAGCGTGATGAAAACCGTTTATTGTTTGATTATCAGCGTGATATTGCGGCTAAATTTGGCTATACACGAGAGGATGTCCATCATCCAAACTATCCGATTGAACAGTTCATGAAACGTTACTATCGGACAGCTCAACAGGTTTCCACGTTAAATGAAATGTTATTGGCATATTTCAATGAGTCAGTAATTACACCACGCTTACCAGACTATGAGCGTAAAATTGAAAATATTAACGAACACTTCAAGCTGGTGGATGGCAAACTTGCGGTCCAACAACATAAAACATTCTCAGAAAATCCAAGTGCTATTTTAGAAATTTTCTATATCTTGGCAAATCGTCCTGAAATTGAAGGCATTCGTGCACGTACTTTACGTCTGTTGACTTTAGCCGCAAAACGAATTGATCAAGCTTTCCGAGATAATCCAAATCATCAAGCATTGTTCATGGCAATTATTCGCTCACCCTATCGCTTATATGAAACGATGGTGGCGATGAAACGTTATGGTGTATTGGGCAATTATATTCCTGCATTTGGGCAAATTATGGGGCTAATGCAATATGATTTATTCCATATTTATACCGTCGATGCACATACGTTACTGTTAATCCGTAATTTAAATCGCTTTAAAGAGCCAGAGTTTGCCAAAGATTACCCTGTTGTAAGTTCAGTTTTTCAGCGTTTAGTCCGCCGTGATATCGTTTTCCTTGCTGCAATATTCCATGATATTGCCAAAGGACGTGGCGGTGACCACAGTGAACTGGGTGCTGAAGATGCGATTGAATTCTGTTTGGCACATGGATTTACCGAGCGTGAATGTAATTTGGTGGCTTGGCTGATCCAAAATCATTTATTGATGTCGATGACTGCACAGAAAAAAGATATTTCTGACCCCGATGTAGTTAAAGAGTTTGCCGAGAAACTCGGGGATATGGAGCATTTAGATTATCTATACACACTGACTGTTGCCGATATCAATGCAACCAATCCAAAACTTTGGAACACTTGGCGCTCTTCTTTAATGCGTCAACTGTATACACATGCGCGTGATGTGATTCGTTCAGGCTTAGGTCGTCCAGTGGACTACCAAATGCTGATTGAGGATACTAAATTTTCAGCAAGTGAAGTATTGGTGGATGAATTCCCACTCGATCAAGTGGAAAAAGTTTGGCAAGAGTTGGGAGACGAGTACTTTCTCAAAGAATCAGCAGATGAAATTGCATGGCATACCCGCGCCATTTTGCAGCACGGCGACAACCCTGCACCATTAGTGCTCATGCGTGCGCATCGAAAAGCAGCACAGGATGCTGTTCAGATCTTTATTTACACTCAAGATCAACCTAACTTGTTTGCAACCACTGTTGCTATTTTAGATCGTATGAATCTTGATGTCCAAGATGCGCGTATTATCACTGCAACCAAAGCATTTAGTTTGGATACTTATGTGGTTCTAGATCGTTTTGGCACTTTATTAACTGATCCAGAACGTGAAAACACGGTCAAACAGGCTTTAATTAAAGCCTTATCTGAATCAGATAAATACCCTGGTCTAATGCAGCGTCGCATTCCACGCCAACTTCGTCATTTTGATATTGAAAATACGGTTGATGTAACACTCAATGAAGCGTTACAGCAAAACATGGTTGAAATTTCAACTCTCGACCAACCCGGTTTACTTGCACGTGTTGGTGGTTTATTTATGATGCAAGGTTTAGATATCCATTCAGCTCGAATTGCTACACTTGGCGAAAAAGCAGAAGATATTTTCTTCGTCACTAAAAAAGATGGCACTCCTCTTACAGAAACAGAAGCAGAAGTCTTTACCGCAAAATTAAAAGCGGCACTGGATGAAGCATCAAATCAAATCTGTGGGCAACATTAATCTTTAATTCTATTGTGGTAATTGTTTCATGAACGCTAGTTTGTCTTTATTACATCCGTATCCATTTGAAAAGTTAGCGCAACTTTTTCAGGATGTAAAACCCGCAGATTTACCTTTGATTCCACTTTCTATTGGTGAGCCGAAGCATCCTGCACCTGAGTTTGTGAAGCAAGCGATCATTGATAATTTTCAGCATCTTTCAACTTATCCCAATAGTAAAGGTTTAGTTGAACTACGTGAAAGTATTGCTCAATGGTTGAGTCGTCGCTTTCATCTCAACAGTATCAGTGCTGAAGATCATGTAATTCCTGTAACAGGCACCCGTGAAGGGATTTTTTCCTTTGTCCAAGCATTAATTAATCGTGATGATGCACCTTATGTGGTGATGCCGAATCCGTTTTATCAAATTTATGAAGGTGCAACACTTTTAGCAGGTGCTCAGCCCTACTTTATCAACTGTACCGAAGAAAATGGTTATCTCGGTGATTTCGATGCTGTCCCTGCTGAAGTTTGGGAAAAAACCGCACTCTTGTTTGTTTGCACACCTGGCAATCCTACTGGTGCAGTCCTTTCAAAAGAGCAATTTAAAAAGCTGATTGCGCTTTCTGATCAATATGGTTTTGTGATTGCCTCTGATGAATGTTATTCAGAGTTGTGGTTTGATGAAGCACCTACTGGCTTACTGGAAGTTTGTGCTGAGTTAGGACGCGATGATTATAAAAACTGCATTGTATTCCATTCGCTATCTAAGCGTTCTAATTTACCGGGTATGCGTTCAGGCTTTGTGGCTGGCGATGCGGCATTACTCAAACCTTATTTAAAATTCCGTACTTATCACGGCGCTGCGATGCCTGTTCAACATCAATTGGCTTCGATTGTTGCTTGGAACGATGAGTCACATGTTGAAGAAAACCGTCAGTTATATCGGGCAAAATTTGAGTTGTTTCAAAATGAATTAGGTCATCTTTTACCTTTACAAAAACCAGACGCTGGTTTTTATTACTGGTTAAAAGTCGATCATGATGAAAACTTTGCCAAGATGCTCATGGAAAAAGCCAATATTAAAGTTTTACCTGGTCGCTACCTCTCGCGTGATACTGCACAAGGTAATCCGGGTGAAGGTCATGTCCGTATGGCACTGGTTGCAGATATTGCACAATGTGAACAAGTGATACAACGTCTAAAAGCAATTTTGTAAACCACAATAAAAATGCCCCAATCAAGGGGCATCTTTATGACTGCTATTAGAAATCAAAAGCAGCACTTAGCATGAATGTTCGAGGTTGCCCTGCAACCAAATATCCATTGTTGGTATTTGACGTACTCTTGATGTTGTCATATAAGCCAACAGATGACCAATCATTTTTATCAAACACATTATTCACACGGAAGTTAAACGTAGTCGGAGTTTGACTCAGTTTAGTTTTATATGTTGCACCAAGATCAAGCGTTGTCCAATCACCTACTGGTATTTATATAAAATCAAGCACTTTGTAAAAAATATGTTTGTAGATTAAAGCAATATAGAGGAATAGCCACTCGATATGAGAAGTTTAAACGGAACTATAAAATTTCTGTTGTATTCGCCTGTATATTGATGGCTCTTGTAGGTTAAGTTATCAATACTAAATATCAACAGATCCTAAGCTACATTTAGCTTATTCATTCAATATTGTTAAAAAAAGATTTGACGGCTATGCATTTTTTTTACTCAATAAAAGTGCAAATCCTGCTATTCCAAGCATCCCACTACAAATTCTATTAAACATTTTTTTTGCAGTCCTGGTTGAAAGTAACTTTTGGAGATTTAATCCTAAAAATGCATAAATACTTATCGCTACTATTTCTAAAATAATAAAAACAACTCCAAGTATTAAAAACTGTTCACCAACAGGCTCACTAGAAGATACAAATTGAGGTAAAAATGCTGTAAAAATTAAAATTGCCTTTGGATTACCACCAGCAACAATAAACTCATGTCGCATAAGTGAAAGCTTACTAGGCTTTTTCACTAAAGATTTTTCACCATGTATAACCTGTTCTTCAGGTTCAATACGCCACAATTGGATAGCTAAATATATTAAGTACAATGCACCTAATACTTTAATAAAAAGAAATAAGATCTTTGATGTTGTAATAATTGTCGCCAAGCCTGCAGATGCTAAAAATATCATTATCACGAATGCAAATAAACGACCGATTCCTCCGACGAAGGAAGAGCTAAACCCATAATAAACAGCATTATAAACTGATAACATATTGTTAGAGCCTGGGATCATATTTAAAGCAAAACATGCTGGAATAAAAACTAATAAAGTTGTCCACGTCATTTTAAATTACCGAACCTCACCCCAATCTCTAAATTCAAATTTTTAATAGAGATAGGAAATACCATATTTAACATAAAATCTTTTATATCACCCTTCAAAAAACGAACTTTATACTAAAAGCTGAGCTATTGAAAATAATGAGTGTTTTACAGAATTTAGATTTTAGAATTCATTAAAATAGTTAGCTTAAGCATCTAGCCAGATATAATATTTCTTGGCTTTTATAAAATCAAGCAATAAACGCCACTGTAAGATAGTTTGATTTTCTTAAATTACTAAGTAAAAAACCTCTTTACATATAAAGTGCTCCTCTAATTAGGTACTCTTCATTTAAATCAAAGGGTTAATTAAGTTGTATAAAAGTGTTGATTAAAACAGTACTTATCTTAATTAAACTTTCGATATAGTTGAATTTAAAAGTTTATATGAGGCTTATTTTATTTCAATTATAAACTCAGACATTCAATTTTTCATTTAAAAATGATATCTTTGCTCACCATATTTACCTAAAAATCAATGTTGCAGAATCATATGTTTAAAGAGGGACAAATTAAGGTTTACAATGAAAATAAAGGTTATGGCTTCATCCAACGTGAAGATCATGAGAAAGATTTATTTTTTCATATCAGTGATTTTCCTTATAAGCAATTCCCTCCAAGAATCGGAGAAAAATTAAAATTTCGAATTGTGAGTGAAAACGGAAGAATAAAAGCTGAAAATATTATTCGTTTAGATTTTAAGATCGAAGATAAACAAAGTCCAAGTTATAGTAAGCGCCAAATTCGGTCGCAATATAAGAAGAGAAAACCACAGGAAAAGAGCCTCAATTTACTTGAATTTTTTATTGGTGTATTTATATTCTTGGTATTTCTAGCTGTCTTAATTCCATTTTTATCAGGGATATATAAAAGAGAGTCTTTAAAAAGACAAGCTGTTGTTCCTGTTGAAAAAATTTCATCTACCGCAACTAATTCAGTTCCACAATATCGTTGTGATGGACGTGTTTACTGTAGTGAGATGAAATCATATGACGAAGCAGTATTTTTTATAAATAATTGCTCAGGAACAAAAATGGACGGTGATGGAGATGGGGTGCCATGCGAAAGTCAATTCTGATACTTCTCCATAAATTTAATTATAGTTTGGTTTTAAAAGCTTTCTAAAGGGCTTTCATGTATATACCCACACTCTCAATAAAGGAAAATAAATTGAATATTAAGTTTGATCGTTTAAAAAATATTAGCAACCAAGATATTATTGAGCTGAATACAAATGAACGTGTACTCAAACAGATGCCTTTAGCAAATGGGGTTATTTTTGATGAAGAAAAATGTATTGCTTGGGTTAAAGAAAAAGAACAGCAATGGATTGAATATGGTTATGGTCCTTGGGCTTTTATTGTAGATGGGAAATTTGCTGGTTGGGGCGGTATGCAGTATGAAGACGGCGATGCAGACTTAGCTTTAGTACTACATCCTCAGTATTGGGGATTAGGTAAACAAATTTTTAATGAAATTATTAAAAGAGCTTTTACTGAAATGGGTTTTGAGTCAATCACAATTCTATTACCTCCAACAAGGACAAAGTTGAAAGGAATTTTTTTACTAGGCTTTGTGATTGATAGAGAAATTATCATAAGTGGTAAACGTTTTATAAGATACAGACTACATAAATCAGTCACCCTTTAATGTAATGGATCTTACATAAATTAGCACTCATCTAAGAGCCTTATTCTTCGCATCATTCAAAGTGCTACTTTCATGGGCAATTTGATTTTACTACTTCACTATTTTTAATCTCAAAGTGTCAACACGCCCGGTAATACTCCCATTTTTAATTGATTTAATAAGTAGAAAGGCAAAGTCCTTATCATTGTTTAAATTTAGGTGGTTTACCATTAACTGACATATGTGGTCGTTCATGATTATAAAAGTGTTGCCATATCGTTGTATAGTCTTCAACTTCTTCAAGCTCTCGAAATAAATATTGATTCAAACATTCATATCTAACCGTCCTGTTGAAGCGTTCTACATAAGCATTCTGTTGTGGATGACCTGGTTGAGTAAACACATGCTCATTTCCATGTTGAGTACACCA